>USGM01000064.1 GCA_900554205.1 uncultured Lachnospiraceae bacterium | reverse complement strand
ATGCATTCTTAAATATTGATAACAGAAAAATGTCCAAGTCTCTGGGAAATTTCCGTACTGTCCGTGAGATCAGCGAGCAGTATGATCTGCAGGTACTTCGTTTCTTCATGTTAAGCGCACATTACAGAAGTCCACTGAACTTCAGCGCTGAATTGATGGAAGCAGCAAAGAGCGGACTTGAGAGAATCATTACAGCAGCTGATCGTCTGAAATTCCTTATGGGAAGCGCGAAGACAGAAGATATGGCAGAGACAGAAGCAGAGAAGTTTGCAAAGTCAGCAGAATATGTTGGAAAGTTTGAGAGTGCTATGGATGATGACTTCAATACAGCGGATGCCGTTTCCGCACATCTGCGCCCTCGTGCCGTCCGCATTGTACATCTCCATCTCGAAATCTGCTTCCTCCGACGGGTTGATAAAGATCACACCGTCCCCGCCAATGCCGAAGTGTCTGTCGCTTAAGCTGCGAACGATTTCCGGCTTTCTCTCCTGCGGAACATGCTCTGTAAAACCGTTGACATAAACATAGTCGTTTCCGCAGCCCTGCATCTTCGTAAATTTCATGTTCATCACTACACCGTTCCCCTTTACTGTTTCATCATGGACAGCACCATCATTGCCGTCTCAACCATATTTGTCCCGCTGTCCATGCTGCATTTTTGCAAATATCTGTGCGCTTCCTCCTCTGTCATATGGTTTCTGCCCATCAAAAGCTCCTTCGCCTCCTTGATGGCATTCTCCTCCTCCGCGCTCCGCACCTTAGGCTTTAAACGCGCCCTTCTCCTTCTGCGCTCGATTCCCTCCGTCATCATGCTGACCGTATTGACAAGATCACCGACCTTCAGCGGCATGGAAAGGCACATAATGCCGCTCCCCCCGCACTGGCTGAGCAGATGATCCGACGCCATGAGCAGCATCTCAAAGCCCGGCGGCAGACATTCGTGGAGTTCCGAGTAAACCATATCCATCAGCTTGTAGCTGCAGATGACAATGCCGTCATTCAAGCCGTCCGCCTGGCTGATCGCCTGCGCCCCGGTCGTACAGATAGCCGTCACCTTGAAGCCGTTGCGCACAAGAACGTTTTTCATTCCCTTCGCGTCGTCCAGCTTTGGCAAAACTACAATAATACTCGTCATTCGTCCACCTCCTTATCCAAAGCTTTTTTGAATAAAGAGATAGCTTAATATCGATAGAGATATTCTCCGATTTCCCACTCGGACACATGCGCACGGTACTTCTGCCATTCGTTTTCCTTGGCAGCAATATAATTATGTGCAATATGCTCTCCGAGAACATCAAGGATCAGCGGATCCTTCTTCAGCTCCTCCACTGCCTCGATCAGAGTTCCCGGCAGGTTCTCAATGCCGAGCGCCTTCCGCTCCGCCTCTGTCATGTTGTAGATATTGCAGTCCACGCTCTTTGGCGGCTCGATCTGCTTTTCGATTCCGTCCAGCCCGGCACTTAAACATACCGCGAGCGTCAGATAGGGATTTGCCGCAGAATCCGGGCTACGCAGCTCGATTCTGGTTCCGGTTCCTCTCTCCGCCGGAATACGGATGAGCGGGCTTCTGTTCGTCGCGCTCCACGCAATGTAAACCGGTGCTGCAAAGCCCGGCACAAGTCTCTTATAGGAATTTACAAGCGGGTTTGTCACAGCCGCCATTCCCTTGATATGCTTCATGATGCCGCCGATGAACCAGTACGCCTCCCTGCTGAGTCCGTTCGGATCGTTTTTGTCCTCGAAGATATTTTTTCCGTCCTTATACAGGGACATATTGATATGCATCCCCGAACCGTTGACGCCATACTTCGGCTTCGGCATAAAAGTAGCGTGCAGTCCGTGGCGCTTTGCAATCGTGCGCACTGCCAGCTTAAAGGTCATGATGTTGTCCGCCGTCTTAAGCGCCTCATCATACCGGAAGTCAATTTCATGCTGCGCGGGCGACATCTCGTGGTGGGATGCCTCGATAATCAGCCCCATATCCTCCAGTGTCATGACAATATCACGCCTTGCATTCTCTCCCTCGTCAAGCGGGCCGATGTCGAAATAGCTCGCCTGCTCGCGGGTCTCCGTCGTGGGCATTGCATTCTCATCCGTGTTGAATAAAAAGAACTCGCACTCAGGCCCGACATCGAAGGTATAGCCAAGCTCCTCCGCCTTCCTGATGGCACGCTTCAATACCATTCGCGGGTCTCCGTCAAACGGAGTTCCGTCAGGGCGGTAAATGTCACAGATCATTCTCGCAACCTTTCCCTGCTGGGGTCTCCACGGAAAGATCTCCAGTGTAGACAGATCGGGATACAGATACATGTCTGATTCCTCGATCCCCACAAAGCCGTCGATCGCAGAGCCGTCAAAGGTACACTTGTTGTCCAATGCCGTCTCCAGATGGTTCGCTGTAATCGCAATGTTTTTCAGGTTGCCGAACATGTCGGTAAACTGAAGACGTATAAACTCCACGTCCTCTTCTTCCACAAGTCTCAAAATGTCCTCTCTCGTATAATCTCTCATGATGCGACCTCCGTTTTCCCTTAACGTATAAAAAAGGGCAGTCCTATCCCACATAGAACGCCCTTGTCCTGAACACATCATAGCA
Source organism: uncultured Lachnospiraceae bacterium (assembly GCA_900554205.1). Classification (GTDB taxonomy): domain Bacteria; phylum Bacillota; class Clostridia; order Lachnospirales; family Lachnospiraceae; genus Acetatifactor. Next base: position 15,996 of record USGM01000064.1, on the reverse strand, counting down.
ATGTCACCGCCCGCTTGTCAACAAGAATGTTTGTAACAGTTCAGCCACGCATATTCTCCTCCCCACCCACATACATTTTATAAAGAAAATGTATCACTGAAAAATAAGGGGAATAGAAATGAGTGCAAAAACCAAAATCGTCGTACTTCACATGAAGGAGTTGATCTATACCGCCATCTTCGCGGCTCTGGGCATCCTGTTTGTCGTCCTGCTTGTCATGATGTTCCTGCCTGACAGGGAAGCCTCATCTGCCCCGGAAAACGAATCCGTAGCCACCGGCTCCGATGCAGTCTACATACCCGGCATCTATACCACTGAGCTCGTTCTCGGCAGCCAGACCATCGATGTTGAAGTCATCGTCGATAAAGCTTCCATCTCCTCCATCCGCATGGTGAACCTGAATGATGCTGTCACGACAATGTACCCTCTGCTGGAGCCTACCTTTGATACGATCTGCGAACAGGTATACGAACGGCAGACTCTGGAGGGCATCACTTATTCTTCGGACAGTAAGTACACCTCTCTGGTGCTTCTGGAAGCAATCCAGAATTCCTTGAACAAGGCTGCCGCACCCGCAGCGGAATAAAGCCATTCCAAAATAAGGGTTGTGTAAAATGTGCCTGCGGTAATCGGCACAGCTTACACAACCCTTTGCTTTTCTAATTCGATTTCAGTTTCTCCACTTCTTCGAGCCATATTCTGGCACAGGCATCCGAAGGCATACGCAGATCTCCTCTGGGCGAAAGTGCAACGCTTCCCACCTTCGGGCCATCCGGCAGACAAGAACGCTTGAACTGCTGGGCGAAAAATCTTCTGTAGAAAATTTTCAGCCACTTCAATATCTCAGTCTCGTCATGCAGCCCCCGGAACGCAAGTCTCGCCACGCGATACACCTTTGCCGGCGGAAAGCCACAGCGCAGCATATAGTACAGGAAGAAATCGTGCAGCTCATAGGGTCCGACTATATCCTCCGTCTTCTGCGCGATCTGCCCCTCAGACGGTGGCAGTAGCTCCGGGCTCACCGGCGTCGCCAGCACATCCTCCAACAGCTCTGTCAATTCCTGATTCTCACACTTTTCCTCATAATATTTGACAAGATGCCTTACCAGCGTCTTCGGCACACTGGCATTGACCCCGTACATGGACATATGATCCCCGTTATAGGTTGCCCAGCCAAGAGCCAGCTCCGACATATCGCCGGTTCCGATGACAAGCGCATTTGTCTGGTTTGCAATGTCCATCAGCACCTGCGTGCGCTCCCTTGCCTGTCCGTTTTCATAGGTCACGTCATGAATGCTGCTGTCATGGCCGATGTCCTTAAAATGCATGGTGACAGAAGCCCTGATATCCACCTCCCGCAGCGTCACACCAAGCGTGAGCGCCAGCTTGCAGGCGTTCTCATACGTTCTGTCCGTCGTGCCAAAGCACGGCATTGTGACTGCTGTGATTCCCTCCCGGTCAAGCTGTAAAAGATCGAAGGTACGAACCGTAACAAGAAGCGCAAGAGTGGAGTCCAAGCCTCCCGAAATACCGATCACCGCGTTTTTCAGACCGGCGTGTTCATATCTCTTTTTTAATCCGTAGGACTGTATCGACAGAATCTCCTCACAGCGCTGTTTCCGCATCTCCTCGTCGCAGGGCACAAAGGGCATACTGCCGAAGGTGCGCTCCAGAGAAGTCTCCTCCACCTTTAATGCAAACGGAACAATGACATAGTCCGCCTCCGGCTGTCTGCCGAAGGTTCCCATTCTCCTTCTCTCGGATACAAGTCTTTGAATATCCAGATCGGCATACACTGTCTCGCAGCAGAAGCGCTTCGCCTGCGCAAGTATGGTTCCGTTCTCTGCGATCAGATTATGTCCTCCGAAAACCAGGTCCTGCGTGGACTCGCCTTCCCCGGAGGATGTGTAGATATAACCGCAGATCAGTCTTGCACTCGCAGACTTTACCAGAAGCTGTCTGTACGCATCCTTGCCCACCGTTTCGTTGGAGGCGGAGAGATTTGCAATCAGCGTCGCCCCCTTGAGCGCATGCCTCGTCCCGGGCGGATTTGCTACCCAGAGATCCTCACAGATCTCGCAGCCGACCGTAAGCCCGTGCATCGTCTCACAGCAGAAAAGAATATTTGTGCCAAAAGGGACTTCCTTCCCGGCAAATGAAAAGGCAACCGGCTCCTCATTTCCCTCCGCAAAGTGGCGCCCCTCGTAAAATTCGGCATAAGAGGGGATGTTCGCCTTCGGTATCATGCCGAGAAGCTCACCGCCCTGCATGACCGCAGCAACGTTGTACAGTCTGCCATCACGTTCAACAGGGAGCCCGACCATCACAAGCGCGTCTTTATTTCTCGTTGCCTCCACAATGTACTGAAGCTGCTCCGCCGCCTTCTCCAGCAGTAGCTGCTGTAAAAAGAGCTCACCACAGGTATATCCCGTGAGACACAGCTCGGGAAATACGATGATTTTCGCCCCATGCTCATAGGCTCTCTCCAGCTCTGCCCGGATTACTGCCGCATTATAGACAGGGTCTGCAACCCTGATCTTCGGCGTTATCGCCGCCACCTTTATAAATCCCTGTTTCATTTACTACCCCGTTATTTGCTCTTCCGATATAGCTCCTTCAGTTCATCCACACTGAATTTGTAATGAGAACCGCAGAAATGGCAGTTCACCTCGATCTCGTTTCCTTCCTCGATCATATCCTTAATTTCCTGCTTGCCAAGACTGATAAGTACCTTCTCGATCTTTTTTCGGTTACAGTCACACGCAAAGACCGCCGGCACGGTATCGTTGATCTCCGGCGCAAGCCCATCCAGCAAAACCTCCAGCATCTGCTCCGGCGTTTTCCCGGCATCCAGCATTGCCGTCACCGAATGAATCCGGCTTAAATTCTGCTCCAGTTTATCAATAATGGCATCGTCGGCAAAGGGCATCAGCTGGATGATAAATCCGCCTGCCTGTTTTACCGTATTGTCCTTATTCATCAGCACGCCAAGTCCCACAGAGGAAGGCACCTGCTCGGAGGTTGCAAAGTAATAGGTCAGATCCTCTGCGATCTCGCTCGTCTGTAATAAAGTCTGCCCGACATAGGGCTCTTTTAATCCCATATCCTTGATTACACTCAGCGTTCCCTTGCCGACAGCACCGGCAACATCGAGCTTTCCGATTGCATTTGCGGGCAGAATGACATCCGACACGTTTGCATAGCCCTTCGCCCTTCCCTGGGAATCCGCCGTCACCGTCAGTCCGCCGATCGGTCCGTCGCCCTTGATCTGCAGGGTAAGAATATCCCTCTCGCCCTTTAACATCGTTCCCATCATCACGCCAGCGCTCAGAAGCCTTCCCAGCGCTGCGGTCACGACCGGACTGGTATTATGTGCCTGCCTCGCCGTCTCTACCATATCTCTTGTCGTACAGGCAAACGCCCTGATCTGGGCATCCGCTGCCGTCGCACGCACAATATAATCACTCATGACTCTTTCCTCTTTCTCTTGCAACCACATATATTCTCTCGCTCTCCGGGGTTACATCAGCCCCGGTGTCAGCATCCTTCATTTCAAGTACGGTCATACCCGCCTTTTCCACCAGCCTCTGCATCTGCTCCGCTGTGTAACCGCGCTGCAGATGTGTCTCCGTGAACTGACGGAACAGGTTTCCCTCCTCCCGGATGAACAGCGTTAAGTCATACTCATTGATCTCTTCCTCCGGGTCATACAGGTTCTCCCAGATAAAGCTGCAATCTTCACGGTTCTCGGCGATAGTCGTGTCTCCTATGACCTCACGGTATTTATAATCGGTATTGAAATCAAAGATAAAAATTCCCCCGGGATACAGGAAATTATTCACCAGGGAGAAAACCGTCTCCAGCTCTTCCTCCTCCAGAATATAATTCAGGGAATCGCAGACGCTGAAAACCGTTCCCACCGTGCTGTAAAGCTCCAGCTCCCGCATGTCCTGCTGTAAATAAAGGATCTCAGAGCCGCTCTTCTCCTTCTTATCCACCGCTATGCCGAGCATCGCAGCCGATGCATCCACACCGATCATGTCATAGCCCTTCGCATACATCAGTTCCGCAAGCGTTCCGGTTCCGCAGCCGAGGTCAACGACCAGATTGCGCTCGGATGCAAGCACATCCTCCGCATCTCTCTCCGGCTTCGACACACCGTATTTTCTGATACATTCGTCCAGACGTTCGCACCAAAGTTCATAGGGCGTGTTATCCATGAATTCATCATACACACTCGCAAAATCTGTATAAATCTCTGTCGTATTTTTCATAGGACACCTCTGTACTTAATTAAAAAATCGCTCCTAACGCTCCAAACAGCCCCATGCTGGCAAGCGCCATGATAATACCCGCAAGCAGCACTCCGCCGAGTACCGCCAGCACGCTTGACTTAAAGTCCATATCCAGAAGGCTTGCCGCCAGCGTTCCCGTCCATGCTCCGGTTCCGGGAAGCGGAATTCCTACAAACAGAAGCAGTGCCACAAACAGCCCTCTTCCCGCCTTCTCCTGTAGCTTCTGTCCTCCCTTATGTCCCTTTTCAAGACAGAAGGTAAAGAATTTGCCGATCACGGGTTTGTCAGCCCCCCATTCCAGAACCTTTCTGGCAAAGAAAAAGATAAAGGGAACCGGGATCATGTTGCCGATAATGCAGACAATGTAGCTTGAGATCATCGGCAGATTCATTCCACCCGCCATGAGCAAGGCTCCTCTCAGTTCAATAAGAGGTACCATTGAGACAAGAAAAAGGATCAGATACTGTTTTAACATAGTTTTACTCCACTTCTTTTATTTTTTATAAGGTTATAAGGCTTAGGTTTCACGGAATGCTTTTACTTCCGCAGGTAATTCCTCAGAAAGTCTGTCAGGCAATCCATCTGTTCGTCCGTACCGACAGTAATCCGCAGGGAATTGTTGATTCTCGGCTTATTCCAGTAGCGCACATAGATGTCCGCTTCCCGCAGCGCCTGAAATAACTCCTCCGCCGGTACTCTTTCATGAGATGCAAAAATGAAATTGGCTCTGGAATCCGGAAAGTCAAATCCAAGCTCCTTTAGCTCCCTCTTTACACGTTCTCTGGTCGCAATAATCTTAGCCGTTGTTTCCTTAAAATATGCATCATCCCTGACCGCCTCAACTCCGAGCACCTGCGCCGGAAGGTTCATGGTATAAGAGTTGAATGAAAACTTAACATCATTTAAGTAGCTGATCAGCTTTTCGTTTCCGATACAAAAGCCGATTCTGAGTCCCGCCATGGCACGGGATTTTGAAAAGGTCTGAACCACCAGCAGATTATCATACTTTTCCAAAAGCGGAAGCGCACTCTGCCCCCCAAAGTCCACATATGCCTCATCCACAATGACAACGACATCCCGATTCGCCGCGACGATCTCCTCTACGACCTCAAGGCTCTCAAAAACTCCGGTAGGCGCATTGGGATTCGGGAAAATAATGCCTCCGTTTGGCTGCCTGTAATCTTCCGGACAAATATGCCAGTTTTCATCCAGCGCACAGGTCTTGTACGGAATCCGGTAAAGCTCTGCCCAAACATCATAGAAGGAATAGGTCACATCGGGAAATAAGATGGGTCTGCCACTGTTAAAAAAGGTCATAAACGCCATCGATAATACGTCATCCGAACCGACTCCCACAAAGACCTGCTCCGGCTTCACATGATAATATTCCGCGAGAGCATCCACGAGCGGTGTTGTCTTTGAATCAGGATACAATCTTAACGCACTACAGTCCAGATTTTCTGCCAGTTTTTCGACACCGGGCGCCGGTGGATAAGGGCATTCATTTGTATTCAGCTTGATCATGTTCGGTCTGTTCGGTTGTTCTCCCGCAACATACGGGACTACCTTTCTGACGTTTTCTTCCCACTGCATTATTTATTTTCCTCCGTCCTTCGCCTTAATTCTTCCCTGTACACTTCCGCCTGAGCCGGATTCCCCAATGCCTCATAGCACCGGATCAACCCGTTCAGGCTGTCACACCCGGCGGCACGAAGATTCAGGATCGGCCGCGTCTCGTACACAGCGTTATAATACCATACTGCCGCCTCCTCGAAATCTCCGACGGCCTCATAAAAGCACCCCATTTCAAAACAGATTTCTGAATTGGCTTCCTCCGCTAATACCTTTGAAGTATATTTGAAAAACTGTACCGTATTTCCACTCAGTCTCGCCGCATGTGCGACAACACAGCACGCCTCGGCAATCTCGTCACTGTCCCTTGTTCCATCCTCTGCCGACGCGGTAAAGAAATCAGACGCCCGGAAAAAATCCTCCTTTTCCCCCGCCATCAGGAGTTCGCGCGCATACATCGTATGAAGCCGCTTCGGCAACCGGTATCCTTCCTGACAATGGCGGTAAAAATTCGCCAGATCCCGCCCCGCATGGCTTTCCTCCGGGAGATGACAGATAACGATATCGCTGTCATATACAACCGGCATCAGGCGTACCGTCTCATGGATCGGTGCCTCCCACACAAACTCGCGCAGACGCTTAAAAAGCTTTGGGCGGTATTCCTCGTCATAATTGTACACGGTGGAAAATTGCAATTGGTTTGCGTACTTCATCTGGACGATCTCTACTTCCGGCAGCAGCGTCGCTTTCAGTTGCAGAAAACGCCTCCTGTTCTCCGCATCCAGCACTTCATCCGCATCCGCAGAATATATATATTCCTTCGTTGCCTTGGAAAATGCAAAGTTCCTCGCCGCGCTGAAATCATCCCTCCACACATAGTCATAGACCTGTTGCGTATATTCGGCGGCAATCTGCTTTGTGCTGTCCGCGGAACCGGTATCCACAATCACAATTTCATCCACCAGATCCGCCACACTGTCAAGGCATCTCTTCAGTATTTTTTCTTCATTTTTAACAATCATACACAGGGAAATTGTAATCACTCTGTCGCTCTCTTCTTTCCATTTTATGTGCGAACATTTACATGATACCAAAGCAAAGTCCAGAACGCAAGCGTTATATAGGGCAGGAACGGCACAGGATGTTTTAAATTTCCGTTGTCTGCGATATTATGTTTCACCCCCTGCACAAGGGCAAGAATAGCAAATGCGATCAGCATATGAAAAAGATGTTCCATCAGCTGCATTCCAACCGCCGTTTCCGCCACCGCACATACGCTGAATGCATAGCAGTCTGCCTTTCCGTACATCCTTGAAAAAAACAGCAGCTGCAAGGCAATATAAAACAACAATTGCGCAATATTCACTGCCGAAATATTGCCCCGCCCTTCGGCGAGCAGCAGCAATGCCGCCGCTCCGCCTATCCACCATGTAAAATTGTATACCTCGCAGCTTTTGCAGTCCGTTGCACAGGCAAACAGAAGGCTGGCTGCAAGCGCAAACCATAACAGCCCCGTCATCTCAGGCGTGTGCGAAACTCATCCAACACACTGCCCCCTTCCGATGTTACCCTCATGGCTGGTCTGTCCTCCGCCACCGCAGTCTGTTTATATGCCCGGACAATAATCTGATAATCCCCATCCGGCAGATCGTACAGTGGAATCATAAATTGCACCTTTTCCCCCTGCCTGTATTCCCTGTCCACCCCATCATAGGTAAACACAATCGTCTCCCTCAGGCATTCATCCAGTTCCTGCATTGCCGCCGGAAACGTGACCTCCACCCTATCGGCATAGCCGTAGGTCGTGACATACAGAATCCCGCTCTCACCACGCTTAAACACTGGATCATGCGGCTCAAGGATCCTCTCGATTCTCGCCTCTAAGGCAAACTCTGTCACATCATAAGAAATCTCCGTGACATTTCCAACGTTATCAATCGCGTAGCCTGTCACCGTAAAGTCTCCCGAGAAAAGCGGCTCCGCCTTCGTAATGTCGAGTGTGATCACGCCGCCTTCCGGATAAAAGTTCTGTTCGCTGAAATTGTCCTGATTCGAGATCTTCAGGTAAAAGTCAGCCACTCCGGAAAGATCATCCGAAGCCGTAACACTCACTGTCACCGTCTCCTCGATCCGGTTGATGAACTCCCTGTCCGCCAGCTCTTCAAGACCTGTGATTTCCGGTCCAACGCAGTCCCCGATCAGCGTGATGCCGTTTGTGGCATCCGTGGAGGCATCCGAATAATAAATCTCTTCTCCGCCCGCCTTTCTGTAGACCGCTCCTGCTCCGGGAATAACGCTGATATACTTTCCATGCATTCCACGTTCCAGCGTAAATTTCTGCTCCGCTTCAAGGTTCCTTCCCCGGTCAGAGCGCCTTGTCAGGGAATAAGGATATAGCCTCAAAGCCGTTGCACCGCTGACCGCATAGCGCAGCCTGTCCGCCCTGATCTCTGCATCTGCTGATATGTCTGCCGCAGACGGTGTATAGATCCTGTTCTCCCCGCTGCTGTCCGCACGTCCCCGGATTTCCGTCCGATAGAGCGTGTAATTCAGCTGATACTCGCTTGTCGGCTGTCCGTCCATGTAGGCGCTGTTCGTCAGGTGGATCGGCGTGCTGCCGTCGCAGCGCACAAAGTAAGTCTCCGGCTCTGCGGCTGCAAAGACGTTCTCTCCGCTCCCGATCTGAAGCTGCCTTGTATATACCTTCCAGCGCACACTTCCGGCATCGATCCTGATGTGTGCTGTCGCGCTGACATTACCGGCGACATCCACCGCCGCAAGATGGAGATACTGCACCCATTCTTTCACATCGATTGTGAGAGTGGCAGTGTCCGCAGCTGTCTGCAGGAAGGCTGCTCCTGCCTCGGCGACGCTTCCCGGCTGCGTATCAATCAGGTAATAGTAGCCCTTCACTCCCGATACCAGCGTATTCTTTGTGATGTTTGACCGGCACAGCAGCGCCGTCGAACCTTGCAGATAGGTTTCCGCCTGATGGTAATAATCCGTCCCGTTATCGGACGGCCTGTGCCATGTCACCGTCACCTGACCGGTTCCCGCAGGCTGCTGTTCCACACTGCCCACATCAATGGCATCCGGTGCGGCAAGATCTGTCGCCTTTACGTTCTTCATCTCATGCTCCTCTGTGTAGCCGATTGCCTCAGAGCGCAGCGTCACCATGCCGTCCCCCGCCCTGTCTCCGGGTGTCATAACTGAACTGAGAACAGCTGTCTGGTTCACATAACTGCTCCCGCCGTAGGCAGGTTTGGAGGATATTACTTCCCCTTCGCTGCGCCCACAGGTTACTTGTGAGTATGAATAAGTGACATTGGAAATCTCATTGTTTACCCATACTCCTGTCTCGCCATTTATATCCAGGCTAACCGTAAAATCCTGCGAAAGATAAACACCCACAACCTCCTCCGGGATATCAAAACGATAAGTGCCAGAAAAAGTGTATTCTGCCGAAGCGCCGTGATAACTGCCATCTTCTTCCCAGCTTTCATAGAGAGCCGTCTTTAAAGTCCCTGTAAAATGGTTGGGCAGATCAAACAAATAAACCGAATAGGGACTGCACTTATGGCCATACTTCCAGCGTTCTTCATAAGAGCTTGGAGTTTTCGCCACAACATCCTTGGTAACATCCAGTGTTTTTGTTCCGACCGTCCCATTGCTGTACACGAAATACACTGTCGTTATAACGTTTTGATCCGAAGGAATATTGTCGCCCCACGCATATGTGCTGGAATGAAATGTCAGTGTTCCGGCGGATGGTGTACTGAAATAGTCTGAATCATCCCCCACCTGAAGGTAACAGGTACCGCCCTCATCTCCAGTATGAAAATATACACCAGCTTTTGTATCATTGTGGGTAAGGGACTTAGAGTGAACGTAACCGGTATAGCCGCCACTCACGGTTCCATAGAACCGGCTGCCCGCTGTCTTGGAGCTATTGGTATAGCAGTCATCGGAATGACTGTGTACAATCAGTTCTCCCGCATTTCCGCCGTAATATCCTGCGCCGCCGCCCGCTGCCCCGGAGCCGCCGGCTCCGCCTGCAGTCAGGGATGCCTCGCTGCCACCGGCTCCGCCGGTTCCCATCTGGGAAGCTGCACCGCCGCCACCGGCAACGGCAAGAAGTCCTCTGCGGTCTGAGTACACTGTCGTCTTTCCGCCGCCATTTCCGAACATGCTTCCGGTACCGCCGCCGTTATAGCCGTCCTTGCCGCCGACCGTCACCGTCAGCTTCTCGCCCTTCACCAGCCATACCTTCAGCGTGGCGCTGCCGCCCTTACCTCCGCTGCGCGTTCCGTAATCACTTCCCTGTGCGCCGGAAAGCGTAAGTGTATAGATGCCGGAATACGGCACAGTGTATTCCTCCGCATAGCCGGTTCGTCCGAAGTCCCGGCTGGCGCTTATGGTACTGCCAATGTCATCAACGGCATTGATCTGCTTTGCCTCTGTCATGCCTGGATTGCGGCTCTGGTAAAGCAGATAGGTCTTTCCCTGTCCGTCCGGCTGCCTCCATGAAAGATTGACTGCACCGCTTCCACCATAGGCAAAATAGTTATCCTGCGACTCCAATACCAGCTCCACCCACTGCGCGTAGAGCGTCAGGTCATTTGCCGGCGTAATGCTGTCCCCGGCTCCGCCTGCCGGGAACTGGAATGCTGCGTCATAGTACCAGCCGCCGAAGGAATAGCCGGGACGTTCCGGCTGTGGAAGAATGATGCTGTCCGGGGCGTAGATTGCGCGGAGGGTGTCAGTATGGGCATTAGGGGCATTATAAGTATATATTCCATTAAAAAAACGTCCTCTGAAAGGTTCCACCATCTGCCATTCAGTAAAATGCATCTTACTTCTAATTGTTGCTAACGGATTCCCGCCATTGCACTCAAAGCTGACAGTATATCCCCCCGGTGAAACAATTAATGAATTGTCTGGTATGTATGTAGATTTGTAATGCTTTGTTTCTATTGTTATTGCACTATTACCGTTATAGCTTCCCCCATTCGGATCAATCTGAAGGGTACTCTCCGACTCTGCCCACTGCGCATAGAGAACAACCGTGCCTGTCATGTCATCCTCCTCACCCTTCCAGTTGTCTGCTGTCAGATTGAAGATTTCTGCTCCGTCTGTATAAGACACACCGCTCCCATCTGGCTTTGTATTCCATCCGGTAAAGGTGTATCCTATCCTCCAGTAACAGTTTTCAGACAGGTTCTTAACCGGTGTTACCGTCGCTCCTTCATACTCAGTGCCGTTGTTGTACATATGGATGCTGTCCTCCATGTACCCACCCTTACCAAGGTCTCTGCCGGTAGCATTCGGCTCATACTTCACGCGGTAGCGGTTTATGGAAATGGCTTTGCAGTTATGAGGTTCAAAGTGATGCCCCTGCTCAAGATTGCTGCAGAAAGGACACAGATAATAGTATCCTCCCTCTTCTCCCCCCACCGACAGTTGTAAGTACTCTATACTTTTGGCCGCATCCCTACTCATATATATGAAACAGTCTGTTATCCTTTCCCCGCAATCCGCGCAATACGCAAACCAGCCGGAATAGTATTTCTTGAAACATCTGTTTCGTGTAAAAGAAACGTCATGAAACTGTTCCGGCGGAGACGAGGAGTCATAGTGGATACACTGCGCTGCTGTCCATTCGACGCGCCAGTACCCCACCGGTACCGTTTCCTTTCGCGGTATATAATAATAATGCTCTCCAGTCTCCAGTGCACGGAGTCTGGATGCGATCCCGGTAGAGATCGTCTCTCCATACGGATACCACTGGATATTTTTATCTCCGGCATTGGTCGTCCATGCCTTTCCATCCGGCGAAAAAGTGACATACGGACTGTTATAAACCGTCCTTGCTGCCTCCGCCGGAAACGCCGGAAAAAGCAGTGCCGACAGGATCAGAGCGATCGCTGCAAGATATTTTCCTTTTTTCTTCACTGTACATCCCTCCCTTTTCCTTTATACAGAAAAAAGCCCGAACATTTTTGTTCGGACTTTTAAATACTTTCTTAACTTCATCAAACATCAATATATATTCTTAATTGTCTCTCTGTGCATGGCATCTGGTGCAATAATAATACAGTTCCTCCTTTACTCCTCCATTTTCCCAATCATCCACTATCTTTGTACTTTCAACCCAGTCATGATTTTCGTAATTCATGTCTCTGGTCTCTTTCCTTATCGTCTCCCCGCATCTTCCACAGGTGAATTGTGTAATCTCTACAGCGTTACAGCTTGCTTCCTGAACCACCACCGGGTTCTGTAAGTCATGCCCCAGCGGTTCCAGACCTACTCCGTACTCCACATATGCACCGCAGATACCACAACATACATCATAGCTGCCTCCACCAGTACATGATCTTTCATGTCCCCCATAGCTCAATTTATAGACAAATGCCTGATGTCCCTTCGGAGCATCGCTGTTTGCAACCTTGGACTTTTCATATCCGCATACGCTGCAATACGTCCTGTCCTGCCCATACTCGGTACAGGTTGCCGGTATCTTCTCCGTCACATAGGAGTGATCGGTTTTCGCAATGCTCTCCGTTTTGGTTTTGCCGCAGGACGTACAGGTATAGGTCTTCACACCCTCACTGCTGCAGGTGGCTGCCTGAGTCACACTGCCGCCATCCCATGTACAGGTATGTACCTGCGCCGGAGGATTTGTCACGTTCGGAGCCGGTGTGCCTGTCGGCTGCTTTGTTGCCGCCGGTGTCGCCGGTGGCGCCGCTGTTGCCTCCGGCTGCTTCGTGGCTTTCGGTGTCGCCGTTGGTGCCGCTGTTGCCTCCGGCTGCTTTGTGGTCTTTGGCATCGCGGTCGGTGCCGCTGTTGCCTCCGGCTCTGCTGTCGGCTGCTCTTCCTCTGATGCCTTCGGCGTCGCGGCCGGCGCTGCCGTTGCCTCGGACTCCTCCGCTATTTTCGATGTCGTGACCGGTGTTGCCGTTGCTTCCTGTGTTGCAGCCGTCCCATCATCCGGTGTCATTTGATCCTCTGCTTTTTCGGACGCTGCTATCTGTTGATCGGCATTCCCCGTACTCGGCATGCTGCCCACCGGTCTCTTCGTCACGCCATATATAGCCAGCCCTCCGCAAGTCAATAAAAGAATGATCAAAATAATACTTATTACCTTCCTTTTCATCTATAAAACCTCCAAATTTCCCTGTCGTTCATCAATCAGCTTACGCTGCTTCAAAATATCATTTGTATTTCACAATACTCCCAACCCTTTTTCAATACTCATTATACAGTGCCTTTATAACTTTTTACAAGCGTTTTTATTTATATTATTATCTTTTTGTTTTATTCTTTCGTTTTGTCCGTTCTCTATGTAGTTTTCAATGTACAATACGTGTTTTTTTGAGATTTACTGGAAATTTTGTAGAAAAAAATTTAATTTTATAGATAATACAAAAATATGTTTTTTTTTACTTGCAATTTTGTTTTTCTTGTGCTATACTTGTTTGTGTAAGTGGCATTAGGTTGTATCCTTGCGATATCCTATTCGCATAATCATCTGTCCGCACACCAGATTGATTATCATCCTCTCGTATCTCGAGCCAAACTTTTGCTGTGCCTTCAAGCATGATTCTCTCCTGCTTAACACAGTCCTCTCCCTTCTCAGGGAACAACCAATCCACGTTTTTCTCAACAATATTATCTGCAATCTTTTACGACCCGCAGTGTACCGGAAGCAAGCTCTGCATAAAAGGCTTCTACATCCTCTTTATCAAGGTAAATATTTATACGCTGAGCTGCCGTTGCCTCATCTCCATTCACAATCCTCTTTCCCGTCTGGTCAAAAACCTCCTGCACATATATATTCTCCCATATCAATACCGCACCGACATTCACATCATCTCCTTCATCTGCTTCGCTATCTGCCGCCTTGGAATCCGTAATCTTATAGATATGAATCCTGTCTCCGGCACGCAGTACTCCACCTACCACCTGATAGAGATCATCAGCCTTAAAACCGGCAATGACGGGATTCTCCATTTCACCGAGCGCCTCATCCATGCTTTCAAACATTTCACCTGTAAGGAGCACTCCCGGTGCAATGTCAAATACTGCTGCCAGTTCATTCACCTGCTCTGGTCTGCACAGTGCACTCTCCGGAATACAGGTTTTATCCAAAAGCCTTTTTTCAAAATAAAGCATCCGATTCTCTTCTGTAATCAACTGCCCCTTTGGTATTTCCTTAACCGCAACATAAATCTGACCACGCTCATATTTTGTCAGCATACTCTTCTCCAGCTGCAGCATAACCGCAAAAACTGCAACTGCCGCAACCAGAGCTGCAATGATCCCTCCTTTTTTCCATCTGTCTGTCCTGATTTCTCCCATGTTTTTTCTCTTTTTCATCCTCGTCCCATCCCTTTCAGTAAAATTTTCCAACAACATCCACCAGCTTACCTTTTACAGCCGGAACTATAATTCCGAATACTCCCCTGATCTGAAACGAAATCTCACTATATATTCCGGTATGTTCCACTGTAATTCCGTTTGGGGCAGCCTCCTGCCCCAACGTTCCCTGCCAGCAATTCAACGACCCATCTGCATTGACACAACTCACTTCAACAGTATTCTGAACCACGTTATACACGATAAACCGTTCCACACAAACCGAACCGCTTATCAATCCCTTATTGGGACACTTCCATGCATCATCCAGATTCAGATTTCCTTTTATTGCGGCACAATACAGATCAAAAGCATTCTCTGGAGACGCTATCAGAAGGTTATGTGAAATACCATATTCTTCCACATCCACCACTGCCGCTGCGAGATTGGAAGCTGCGAGAGCATCCTCCATATATTGCGACGATGCCCTGAACACCTCCATCTGCATACATGCGCTCAGCAGTACTCCAAGAAACAGTAAAAATCCAACGCCCACTGTCCACCCGATCTGTCCACTCTCAGTATTTCGCAGTGGACACTCTCTTTTCCTCAAAAGCATACGTCCCCCCAAGCTTTCCTCTTATGTGCAATGTGATCGCTTCTCCATAGCCGACACGCATCATCGTCGTTCCCTCCAGACTGATGTCCGATACTCCTGCCTCAGCAAGCTCCTTATTGAGCGCAAGCCTGTCCACTTCCGCGAGCACTCCTTCCGTCTCCATTCTGAGAATATACTTGCGGGCAATCTGATTAATTTCCGCTTTGTCGTTGATCAGTCTGACGCTATCGATATAAGATACAAGCAGAATCGTCATCAACAGGAGGCATACCCCTGCTGCCATAAGATCTCCTACATTTCCCTTTTCCTTCTTCACGATGCCACCCCTGTCAGAAGCTGCTGTGCCTTGACCGTCATGGCATCCACCAGTGTCTTTATAAAGGTAGTAAGACTGTCCTTCATCACAACGCAGAGCAGAAGCGCAATAATACACAATCCGACCGTCACCAAAATACCATCAATTCCCTTCTCCTTCTTCAAAGCCTTCTCACGCAACACACTTCCTACCCATCTCATTCCAAATCTAATCTTTTCCATTCTTTTTTCTCCTTTTCTTATTTGTAATTTTTCTATTTCTGTTCTATCTCTTAATTCTTTATGTCTTATTTCTTTGTTTCTTATTTCTATATTCTTTGCTCCCTCAACTCCCAGATAACAGTTGCACACAATGCACCTGACCACAAACAGCGCACTCTGGAGCCGCCGGTGCTTACATGGCGTACTTGCAGGCACCGTGTACTTCGGTGCCTTGTGCACACGCTGCGTGGAAGCAAAGCGAGAGCGTGCCTGCGGTGGTCTGTGCATTGTGCGCAACGTCACTCTTGCGGCGCAACGTCACTCTTACGGTGCAACGTCACTCTTGCGGCGCAACGTCACTTTGGAGCACATCCCTTTGACTGCACTAGAACCCCGCCGCCGTACTGAACATATACCGCACGCACAGATACAACGCCGCCCCTAGCACGACTGTCAATACTCCAAGCTGAAAGAACGTCAGTTTCCTGTCCAGCGCTGCTTTCCTTCGTTCCAGAACAGCCTCCTCCATGTCCTTGATCTGCTCCCCGATGTCCCGCAGAAGTTCAACCGCCTGCCCGGATTCCAACGCCTGCAATATCGTTATGCAAAGAGTGTCCACATAGGGATTATTGAATTTTT
>USGM01000063.1 GCA_900554205.1 uncultured Lachnospiraceae bacterium | reverse complement strand
CCATTTCCTTAATTGCAACAGGGCTTGTGATGTCGTTGCCCAGCACAAGATCCAGATTTGCTTCGATCAGCTGTCCCGCCTCGACCTTATCCAGTCCCGCCGCAGCCGCAAGGATCTTCTGTGTCATTGTCATTCCCATACGCTCTACCATGCCTTTCTTTGGTTTTTCTACTGAACATGATAGCACAGTTGAGAATATACTTCAAATACAAGTTATTGATTTATTTTCTCCTCGTCGCCCAGCTTCCACGTCGTTGTCACCTTGAACAGGTCGCCGTCCACGTCAATTGCAAGCTCGCCGCCCTGAAGCTCCGTGAAGCTCTTGGCGATGGCGAGTCCAAGCCCCGAGCCCTCCGTGTTTCTCGATGCATCGCCCCGCACAAAGCGCTCTGTCAGATCGGCAGAGTCAACGGTGATCTCCTGTGCCGAGATATTCTTAAAGTTCAGTATGACCCTGTCATTCTCCCTGACCCCGTCGATATAGACTCTCGTCCCCTTCAAGGCGTACTTCGCAATGTTTCCGAAGAGGTTCTCGTAAATGCGGTAGGTCTTCTGGCTGTCGAGGGACAGGATCAGCTTCTCATCGGTGAGATTCATTCTCAGGTCAACGCCTGCAGCCTCCAGCTTATCAGACATTTCGAATGCCACCTGCTTCACAAGGCTCATAATGTCCACGTTCGTCAGGTTCAGGGTAATGTTCTGGGAGTTTGCTTTACTCACCTCAAACAGATCCTCAATCAGCACCTTCATGCGGATCGACTTTCTCTCCAGCACGTCCAGATATTCCTTGCGCTGTTCCTCTGTGATATTCTCATCCTTTAGGAGGTTTACATAGGTTATGATCGCCGTGAGAGGCGTTTTGAGGTCATGTGAGACATTTGTGATGAGCTCCGCTTTCAGCTTCTGGCTTTTCACCTCCTCATCCACCGCCTTGCGGAAGCCGGACTGGATCTTGAGCAGCTCCGGGCGGAAGGGCTCGAATACGCCCAAGTCCTCCCTGATGACGACATTCAGGTTGCCCTCTGCCATCTCATTTTCCGCTGCAAGCAGGATGCGGTACTTCTTCTGGAGGGTGCTGATATACTTTCTCAGGACAAAATACAGGAGTATGGAATAAACGATCGTCACCGCAAATCCACGGTACCAGAGACAGCTGATCAAAAACAGTATCCCCGCATTGATCAGGACGATCTTCAGAATCATCCTATGGGCATTCTTCGTCACATCCAGATGCTCCAGCGCATCCCACGCGCTCTGGACCTTTTCTTTAATAAACGGGAAGAATCGATAGACCAGGCTCTTCTCCTTCACATAGTTCACGGCGCCGTATGCGAAAATCCTGCGGAGGCAGGTGCCGACATACCATCCCATAAAAAGACTGACTGCCATAAGCAAAGTCGCGGAATATACAAGTAAAATCCTTGTCCCGTCAAGCCCCATGGAAAGCCATGTCGAAGCGCCGGCAAGCGTTGTCTGATTCATGGCAACCGTCAGAAAATGGATCGGCAGTGTCATTACCGCATTGGAGCAGAATGCCACTCCGGCTAAGACCTCAAAATACGGGGATAAAGCACCGGAGTTCCCCCACACCCGGGAAGGCACAAGCATCCCGAGCGCGGCAATCAGCAGAAGCCCCGAAAAAAACACCCTGAAAATCATCATCTCGGAAGCTTCTGCATTTACCACATTAATTGTCTCACAGGCTTCTTCCAGGTTCTCACCCGCCAGCGCATAGGTTACCGTACAGTCCTTCGGGGCGCTGATACTTCCGTAAAGGCAGAAATGCACCATTGATTCCCGGAACTGATCTACCGGAGACTGCTCCCGCAAGACCGCGTTGGCTGTCTTTCTCGCCGCATCGCTATTCTCTGACATCAGCGCACCGATGGAAGCGTTACCGTTAGCATCAAATTTAATAGAAAACAGGAAAACGTCACCGGAGGCCGTTCCGTTCAAAAGCTGTTCCGCCCTGGTATCAGAGACATTTGTCACAATTTTTCCGGTACTGTCATCCCTGATGGCATAGTCGTAAACCTTGTTCAGATCGTTGAACTGCTCTTCCAGCTCCTGAAAATATTCCATGAATCCCAACTGGATTTCACCCTCAATGTACGATGCCTCCTCATCATCCGGCCACTCCTTCTCTACATGCAGATAAAGCTTTTCATAGTCGAGCTGGGAATTGTTCTGAAGGTTATAAAGATCCCTGTACAGAAGGAAGGTACTCTGGTAGAGCCATGTGAAATTTTCCGTCTTCTCCAACGCCTCTTCCGCGCACTGACTCTCGTGCTGTTGGAGCGTAAGCGCGTAGTTCATAATGGCAGAAACCGTAAGCGATATAAGGATTCCCCATAGAATCCATGACTTTCTGACCTTTTCCGTCTGCTTCATAAAATGTAATCTCCTATTGTCTGTCAATCTTATAGCCAACACCCCAGACGACCTTAAGGTATTTGGGATTTTTAGGGTCAATCTCAATCTTCTCCCTGATATTTCTCACATGAACCATGATCGTATCGGTGTTGACCGCTTTCTCGTTCCAGATACGTTCGTAGATTTCATCTGCTGAGAAGACTCTTCCGGGGTTTTTGATGAGAAGCTGAACAATCTTAAATTCCATCGGTGTCAGTTTCACCGGCTCACCGTCAACGGACACCTCCACGGTATCTTCGTTCAGCTCAAGGCCGCCGATCTCATAGATGTGATCCCCGCTGTCCTTCTCACTCACCGCTGCCAGATACTTGGAATAGCGCCGCAGATGGGAATTTACGCGCGCGAGAAGCTCCAGCGGCGTAAAGGGCTTTGTCACATAGTCGTCCGCCCCCATGTTCAGCCCCATGATCTTGTCAACCTCCTCGGACTTTGCCGAAAGCATGATCACGGGAAAATCCTGTCCGCACGCGCGCAGCTTCATCAGCATCGTGACACCGTCCATCACAGGCATCATAATGTCTACAATGGCAAGATGAGGCTCTTCCTGTTCTGCCACCTTCAGACCCTCCGCGCCGTTTGCGGCCTGATAGACCTCATAGCCCTGATTGCGCAGATAAATCTCTATTCCCTCCCGGATTTCCTTGTCGTCCTCAACTACCAGAATCTTATACCTACTGTCCATTCTACTCTCCCGTCTATGCGACCACAGGAGTAACCGGAATGCGCTGCCTGTGAGCCGTAATAACTTCATTATAGACGCGTACCGCCTCCTCCGCAACCGCTTCTTCCCTGTAAGTGAGACCGGTTCTGTGGGCATGCTCCTCCAACTGCCGCCGCATTGCCTCATCGCCGCAGAAGGCAAGCATGGCGGATGAAAATTCATCCTGATTCTCAGGCATCAGATAACCATTGACTCCATCAGTCACCAAGTTCTCCACGCCGGAGGCGCGGACGGCGATCACCGGTGTCCTTCCCGCAAACGCCTCCAGAATGACAATCCCCTGTGTCTCCGTCTTGGAGGCGAAGAGAAAGGCGTCTGCCGCTGCGTAGTAGGCTGCCGTCTTTTCGTTGGGCAGGGTTCCGGTGAAGACGACCTCATCCTTGATCTGAAGCTCCTCACAGGCTTTCTCATACTGCATTCTGTCCGGTCCATCTCCCACCATCACGAGCCGGAAGGGCTTCTGATAACGGATCTTAAAGGTTGCGACGCTCTCCAGCAGGAAGCGGATATTCTTTTCCTGTGCCAGTCTTGCCACGGTCAGGAAAAGCGGCATCTGTTCCGCGGCACATTGCCTGCGGACAGCCATTCTCTGTTCCTCCGAAACACGGAAGCTGCCCTCTTCAATTCCCGTCGGCAGGATGCTCAGCTTGTCAGGGGAGACCGAACATGCCCCGATCAGATAATCTCTTATCCCCTCGGTCGGTGCAAAAACGTGCTGGCAGTGCTTCATAAACATTCTCAGGTAGAGCGGCATCAGGTGCTCTACCCTGACGACACCGCCGGTATAGCATTCCACATATTTCTCATAGCGGGTATGATAGGTAAAAACAAGCGGGATGTGATATTTTTTAGACAGATGAATTGCAGTCCGACCGATCAATACCGGATGGTGTACATGGATAATATCGAATTTCTGTCTTGCAAATTCCCGGTCGATCCGCCGGTCAAACGGATTCGGCAGCACAATGCCGCCGATGAAGTGCTTCATGCCGGAGGCGTAGCGGAAAACATTCTCCTCCTGCTGTTGTTCCTCGTAGGTCGGGGCAAAGACCGTCACCTCGTGTCCGAGCGCTTCAAGTCCCCGCTTCAGCCGCTCGATAGAGATCGGCACACCACCCATATAAGGCTTATAATTGTTCGTCATCAGTGCAATTTTCATGTTCTGTTTCCTCCCTCTTCCGAGTATTCCTGCTTTTATGTATTGTCCGTGCCATTCCCTGCCTACGCAATCCCCAGCATGCTGAAAACGCGGTCGCCGAAGAGATACCCCGCCCCGACAAACACAAAATTCCAGATAAAAATGCCGCAGGTCGAGCTGATGATGTACTTCCCCGGCTGCATTCTGATTACACCCGCTGGTATGGAGACAAGCGTCCGCACCATGGGAAGCAGCTTCCCGAGGAATACCCCGAGGCAGCCTTTACGGCGTATCCATTCGATATTTTTTTCCAGCGCTTCCTTCTGCTTCGGGAATTTTTTCGTGTAGGCATTCAGGAACACCTCTCCGCCCTTCCAGCCGAGCGCATACAGCAGCAGGCTTCCGAGAAGCCCTGCGGCAACAGTGATCACCATGACCCAGAAGAAATTAATATTTCCCTTTGCCGCCATGATCCCGGAAAGCGGCATAATGATTCCCGCCGGAAAGCCCGGAAGATTCAGGTATTCCAGAAAGACAATCACAAAAATGGCGATTGCGCCGTACTTCGTAAAATAAAAGGTCAAAGTTGCCAGATCCATAGCTGTTTCCTCCCTCGTATGAAACAACTATAGTCCTTAAAACTAAACAGTCTTTGCAGGAAAATCAAAAGAATTTCTAAAGAAAATTAAAGGAAATGTAAACGGACTGCCCATCGGAGGACAGCCCGCATAAGAATCTGTGTGAGATTAGTTGTTGATCAGCTTGTCGTCTTCGTTGTTCCAGCTGTAGAGCTTTCTGATCTCCTCGCCAACCTTCTCTGAAGGATGCTCGGATGCCAGCTTTCTCATAGCCTTGAAGTGAACCTGCTTTCCGGCAGGAGACATATCAAGCAGGAACTCCTTTGCAAAGGTACCATCCTGAATATCACTTAAGATCTTCTTCATGGTCTTCTTTGTCTCTTCGGTAATCAGCTTGGGACCAGTGATGTAATCGCCGTACTCCGCTGTGTTGGAGATGGAGTATCTCATTCCGGCGAAGCCGCTCTGGTAGATCAGATCTACGATCAGCTTCATCTCGTGGATACACTCAAAGTATGCGTTTCTGGGATCGTAGCCAGCCTCAACCAGTGTCTCGAAGCCTGCCTGCATCAGTGCGCATACACCGCCGCACAGCACAGCCTGCTCGCCGAACAGGTCGGTCTCTGTCTCGGTGCGGAAGGTTGTCTCAAGCACACCGGCTCTTGCTCCGCCGATGCCGAGTGCATATGCCAGCGCCAGATCCTGTGCCTTTCCGGTAGCGTCCTGCTCTACAGCGATCAGACAGGGAACACCCTTGCCGGCCTGATACTCGCTTCTTACGGTATGTCCGGGTCCCTTGGGCGCGATCATGGTAACATCCACATCTGCGGGGGGAACGATACAGCCGAAGTGAATATTGAAGCCGTGTGCGAACATCAGCATATTTCCTGCTTCCAGATTCGGCTCAATGTCATTCTTATAAAGGTCTGCCTGCTTTTCATCATTGATCAGAATCATAATGATATCGGCCTTCTTTGCTGCCTCTGCGGCAGTATATACCTCAAAGCCCTGCTTCTCGGCCTTCTCCCACGACTTAGAGCCCTTGTACAGACCGATAATAACATGACAGCCTGAATCCTTGAGGTTCAACGCGTGTGCATGTCCCTGGCTGCCATAGCCGATAATCGCAATGGTCTTGCCCTCTAACAGAGACAGATTACAATCTTCCTGATAAAAAATTTTTGCCATTTCCTTTTCCTCCATTTGCTTGAAGTTTTTATAACTGACAGGATAACCCTGGAGCTAACAAAAGTGTCCTACTCTTCCAGATAGGTGATATGTTCCGTGCCTCTTCCCAGACCTGCGATACCGGTTCTCGCAAGCTCCAGAATACCGTAGTCGTTCATCAGTCCGATAAACGCCTCGACCTTCTGCTGGTTGCCGGTAAGCTCGATCATAAGGCTTTCCGGTGCGAAATCAATGATCTTTCCGCGGAAGGAATCCACCACGGCGATGACATTCTGGCGCTGTTCAATCGTCGCATGCACTTTAATCAGGACAAGCTCTCTGTATACGCTCTCATCCGGCTTCAATTCCTTGATGTCACGCACGTCAATGAGCTTTGCGACCTGCTTTTCAATCTGTTCGAGAATCTCATCATCCCCGGTGGCAACAATCGTTATTCTCGTAAACCTCGGGTCGGCGGTCACACCCGCCGTAATGCTCTCGATGTTGTATCCCCTTCTGGAGAACAGACCGGAAATCCGGCTCAGAACACCGGAGGTATTGTCCACAAGTAACTGAAATACTTTTTTCTGCATGGAATTCACCGCACCTCGTTTTCTTTAAAGATTAATATAGCAACATCCGTGCCGCTTGTCAACCAAAACAATTTAGCCCGTTAAAACTTTAAATCATTACCGTCGATGGAGTGCGCCTATTTTGCCTCATCGTTCTCACAGCACTTCGAGAGTGCAAGTGTCCCGGTTCTGGCGACCTCGACGATACTGATCGTCTCGAGCAGTGTAATCAGGGATTTTACCCTCTCCGGCGTGTCGCAGATCTGGAGCATCATAAAATGCTTTGACATGTCTACAATCTCCGCCGAGTTCATGCTCTCGCAGATCTCAAGAATCTCCCTGCGGTTGTTTTTATTGTATTTCACCTTGACGAGCATCAGCTCCCTTGTGATACACTGCTGCTCCGCAAAGGTTTTAACTTTGATGACGTCCAGCTTCTTATTCAGCTGCTTTTCAATCTGCTCAATCGTCCGCTCGTCGCCGCCGCTGACGATTGTCATGCAGGAGACCGCAGGGTCGTCCGTCTCGCCGACGGCAAGGCTGTCGATGTTAAAGCATCTCCGTGAGAAGAGCCCCGCCACCTTGCAGAGCACGCCGGAGCGGTTCTCCACCAGAACAGAATAAATTCTTTTCTTTATCTTCATGACCTGCTCTCCTTTCACTTCACCGTATCCATCGGATCAATCAGACACTCCAGCAGCACAGAGCGGTCACCCTTCAGGAATTCATTGATGACCTCATCGCAGCGCTCCATATTTTCCAGACGCAGAAAATCTATCCCATAGGCTTCCGCAATTTTCTGCAGATCGGGGCTTCCCGTCAGATCTACAACGGAATAGTGGTCTTTATAGGTAAAATGCTGGTACTCCCTGACCATGCCGAGGTAGTTGTTCCGCAGCACAATAATCTTGACCGGGATGGAATGCTGCTGTAATGTCGCAAGCTCCATCATGGACATCTGGAAGGAGCCGTCGCCGCAAACGGCGATGACCTGTCTGTCCATAGCGGCTCTCTTCGCCCCCATTGCCGCAGGGATGGAATATCCCATTGTTCCCATTCCGCCGGATGTCAGGAACTTGCCGCTCTTTACCTTTGCGTAGCCGCAGCTCCAGATCTGGTTCTGTCCGACATCAGCGACATAGACGGCATTGTCCTCCATCCGTTCGGACAGTCTTGCAATAAATTCTGCCGGATCAACATATGCCGGATTGGGCTGTCTCTTCGGAACCATGCTCTCACGGTAGGAGTCAAGCGTCCTGATCCACTCCTCGCAGTTCGTTGCAAATTCTTCGCCCAGCAGATCGTGGAAAATATTTTTCGCATCTCCGACAAGGGGGATCGTAGGGCCTGCATTTTTGCCGATTTCTGCCGGATCGACGTCGATATGTACCAGAACCTTGTCCCGCGTGATCAGATCCGGCTGGCTCACGGCGCGATCCGCGACGCGCGCGCCAACCATAATCAGAAGATCAGACTCGTTCATCGCCCTGTTCGCATAAGGTTTTCCGTTATTTCCGACCATGCCGTAATACAGCGGATGCTCCGTCGGCATCACGCCGATGCCCATCATCGTAGAGACAACCGGTATCCGATGCTGCTCCGCAAAGCTGCGCAGCTCCTCCTCCGCCTCGCTCAGGAGCACACCGCCCCCGGCGCAGATGATCGGCTTCTTCGCGCGCTCCAGTTCACGGATGACCTTTTTGATCTGTACGGCATGTCCCTTGACAGTCGGCTTGTAGGTGCGGAGCGAGACCTCCTCGGGATAACGGAACTTACTGATCGCCGCATTCTGAATGTCGATCGGAATGTCGATCAGCACAGGACCCTTTCTCCCGCTGTTGGCAATGTAGAACGCCTCCTTGAAAACATGGGGAATGTCATTGAC
Source organism: uncultured Lachnospiraceae bacterium (assembly GCA_900554205.1). Taxonomy (GTDB): domain Bacteria; phylum Bacillota; class Clostridia; order Lachnospirales; family Lachnospiraceae; genus Acetatifactor. Next base: position 10,116 of record USGM01000063.1, on the reverse strand, counting down.
ATCCTTGATAAGATAGCTGTACTTGACAAAGGATTCCACCGCGCCTGTGATGTCGGCCTCCTGAAAAACATCACTTCCCAACAATTCACTGTTTACCTGACCGGTGATGCAGATCAGCGGAATGCTGTCCGCAAAGGCCGTCGCAATGCCGGTAATCACATTTGTCGCACCGGGGCCGGAGGTGACTGCGCAGACACCGGGCTTTCCGGTTATCCTCGCCATTCCGCTGGCGGCATGCGCCGCATTCTGTTCTGTCCTTATCAGAATCGTCTGAATTTCAGAGTCCAGAATACTGTTGAAAAAAGGACAGATCGCCACGCCGGGATACCCGAAAACCGTGGTAACTCCCTCCGCCTCAAGGCACTTTATGATCGCATCTGCTCCTATCATTCCTCATTCCCCCTTGTCTCACTTCCGATCAGTCTTTTTGCGAGTCTGACCGCCTCCGCCGCGTCGCGCGAATAGCCGTCAGCGCCGATTTCATCCGCATATTCCTGCGTAATGACCGCTCCGCCTATCATAATCTTTGCCGGAACCTTTTTCTCCTTAGCATAGAGAACGACCTCTTTCATGCGCTGCATCGTTGTCGTCATCAGCGCGGACAATGCGATGATCTGCGCGTTGTTTTCCAATGCCGCCTCTATGATCTTTTCCTTAGGAACATCCTTTCCGAGATCAATGACCTTAAAGCCGTAGTTTTTCAGCATCAATGCAACTAAGTTTTTGCCGATGTCATGGATGTCTCCCTCGACCGTTGCAATCACAACGACCGGCATGTCCTCGTCTGAATTTGCCTTCAAAAGCAGCGGCTCCAGAATATCAATCGCATTCTTCATCGCCTCCGCGCTGGCAATCAGCTGCGGAAGGAAATATTTGCCCTTGTCGAACAATTCTCCGACCTCGTTGATTGCCGGAAGCAGGATTTCATTCAACAATGCCGACGGTTCCTCCCTGGCATCCAGCGCCCGCTGTGTCAGCTTGGCAATCCCCGACCGGTTGCCCTTCATGACCGCGTTGTGAAGCTCCGCTCTTGCGGCGCTTTCCGTCCTTTCCCCTGCCGGTGCCTTGACCGCACCGGAGACCTCCGATGCCGCCTTCTCCGAGGCTGTGCCCTGACGTGAGGCAGCAGCAAGCGCAAGCGTTTCCTTCAGCTCGGCTTCCTTCTTCTCCCGCCTTTCCGTCACCTTTGCGGCGTATTCAATATAGCGGATGTCCGCCTCCTCCTTCGCAAGCAGCAGATCCGTCGCCAGCGCACAGCTGACAAGCAGCTCCTGCGAGGGATTTGCGATCGCCATGGTAAGTCCTTCCCTGATGGCAAGCGTCAGAAACACGGTATTGACAAAGCTCCGTTCCGGCATTCCAAAGGAAATATTCGATAAGCCGCAGATGGTGGCAAGTCCGTTTCTCTTGCAATAGCGGATCGTGTCAAGAGTCTCCAGTGCCGCTTGTTTATTCGCGCCGACCGTTGCCACCAGTCCATCGACGACGACATCCTCCTTCGTCATTCCGAGTTCTATTGCCCTCTGCAATACTGCCTCGATAATGCCGTTCTTTTCCTCCGGATTTTCCGGCAGTCCTTTATCTGACAGCGGCAGCAGGATAAACATTGCGCCGTATTTTTTCACGATGGGCAGCAGCTTCTCCAGCTTTTCCTTCTCCATGGAGACGGAATTGACCAAGGCTCTGCCCGGATAATGTCTTAACGCCGCTTCCAATACATCCACATGGCTGGAATCCAGCGACAGCGGCAGATTGGTAACGCCGCTCACTTCTTCGATCGCCCTGAGCATCATCGCTTTTTCATCAATGCCGCTCATTCCCATGTTGACATCAAGGATGCGTGCCCCGCCGCTCTCCTGCTCCTCGGCAAACTGCAGCACCTTGTCCATGCAACCTTCCCTGAGCTGTGCCTGCAGCAGCTTTTTCCCGGTCGGGTTGATCCGCTCGCCTACGATAATGAAGCCATCGTCAAGCCCGAAGGAAACCGTCTGCCGCTCCGACGTCAGATAGCGTATGCCCTCTTTTCTTCTCTCGACGGAAACGTCCACCTTCTTTCCGAAGGTGTCCCGGAGTCCTCTGATAAATTCCGGTGTTGTTCCGCAGCAGCCGCCGAGAATCGTTGCTCCGGCAGCCGTCAGCTGTTTCATTTCCTCGACAAATTCCGCGGCGGTCATATTGTAGCAGGTATGTCCCTCCTCGTCGAGAAAGGGCAGCCCTGCGTTTGGCTTTGCAATGATGGGGATATCCTTCGTGACACCCGCCATGTCTTCGATAATCTTGCGCATGGCTGCAGGGCCGGTGGAACAGTTCACGCCCACCGCACAGGCACCGAGACTCTCAAGGACGATGGCGGCAGATTTGGCATCCGTTCCGTATAAGGTTCTTCCGTCCGGCTCAAAGGTCATCGTCACCATGACAGGAAGCTCGCAGACCTCCTTTGCCGCGATCAGCGCTGCTCTCGCTTCGCCAAGGCTCATCATTGTCTCCACGACCAGCAGATCGGCTCCGGCAGCTTCCAGCTCGCGAATCTGTTCCTTATAAATATCAATCAGCTCCTCAAGCTCCATATTTCCCATGGGCTTGAGCTGTTCACCTGTCATTGTCAGGTCGCCGGCAACCAGAACCCTTCTGTCCTCTGCCGTGGAAGCAGCCTCTTTGGAGAGGGCGACCAGCTCCCGGATCATCGAGGACTGTCTGTCGGCAATTCCGTATTCGGCGAGCTTTACCCTGTTTGCGGTAAATGTGGGCGCGTACAGAATATCTGTACCCGCCTGTACATATTGCCGCTGTAAATCCACAAGGACATCTCTGTTTTCCAGAATCCAGCTCTCCGGGCACACTCCTGAAGGCATCCCCGCCTTGACAAGATTCGAGCCGGTTGCTCCGTCAAGATAAATATATTGTTCCGCTAATTCTTTGAATTCTTCGCGTGTCATGTGCTGTATCTTCCTCTGATGAAAAACTTAACATTAATCATACCACATATCGGAATTAATCGTAAAGGGGAGGATTTAACCTTTTTCCGGGCATGCTATTGCCAGATATTACAAAATATGATAAATTATAACGTAATGAAAAAGGAACCGGAGGATATAAGATTGAAAAATAAATTACGCCTGCTCATCACTGCTGTGCTGGCAACTGCCATGCTGACAGCCTGCGGCCAGAGCAACCAGCTTACGCAGTTTCATAGAGATATGGATGACTTTTGCACAAAGGTTTCGGAGATTGACCAGTCCATCAACAATATAGACGCCTCATCCGAAAATGCTGTGACAGAGCTCCTCGGCTATCTGGATGAACTGGACACTGCGTTCCAGAACTTTGCAAAGCTCGATTTTCCTGACGAATTCAACTATCTGGAGTCAACTGCCGCCGAGGCAAGCCAGTATATGACGGAGGCTGTTCAGAGCTATCATGACGCTTACAGCAACGGCTCCTACAACGAGTACACCGCAGATTACGCACAGGGAAATTATTCCAGAGCCTACAAGCGCCTTCAGATCATCCTCAGCTTTCTTCACGGGGAGACGCCTGATGGCATTGATATGAGCAGTGACGACTGACGAAAACAAAGTATTCCATAAGTTCATTGTAAAACGGCCATTTTCTTTTGATAGTGATGGTCGTTTTTCTTTCGCCTTTTCTCCAGTCTCCGCTCAGGTTATTGTATTTTACATAGCGGATCTGTATCCTGCTGTCCCGGTTTTTCTTTTCGGTGATATCCATCACTTCCAGAATTTGGCGTTTATATTCTTCAAGCTTCGCCTGCATTTCCGGAGTGGTCTGTCTCGAATACAGGGGGCTGAGCGCTATCTTTTTCTCCGCATCCCTTAATGCCTGCCCACTGTCAGGGCGGAGCTCTGCACAACGCACAACGATCCGGTCATTGTCATCAATAACTACGCCCCTGTAATAATCGCACTGGTAATCCTTATGCCATACTGTTTCAACCTCAGGAATAAATTTTCTTGTTTCACTTCCCATTTTATTTGTACCTTCTCCTTTGTCAGTCCATTAAAATCCCAAAGCCCAAACGCAAAACATTTTTCAGGATAAAATTCACGATCAGCAGAATCAGACCACCCCACAGATACCAGTAATGGAACTTCCATGGCCTGACTCTCTTAAAGCCAAGGCGGCTCAGTCCCTGCGTCAGCATGAAGCCGCAATAAATAAATACCAGATAAGGAATGAGCGGGTGATACCACAGAGCTTTCAGGAAATGTCCATGAAGCATGGCGATTAATGCTCTCGTCCCGCCACAGCCCGGACAGTAGATGCCAATTACAGATGAAAAGAAACAGGGAACTGGCGGGAGTATTTTGCGAAGCAGACATAGATACAGCACTGCCAGCATAATTACTGCCGCCAGTGCTGCAATTCCGATTTGAAAAAGTTCATCTTCCAGTGTAGCTTGTTTTTTCACTTTTTCCATATTTTGCATAGATTTTAATAAGTTCCGTACTCCTGCATCAGTTCCTGCATCATCTCTTCATAAGTGATCTCGCCGTTCATCACTCTCTGAATAAGGGGGCCAAAAGCCTGCAGAACATATATGTAGTACACTGAAACTATAGCGCCGAAAACAATCGCTATAATGGAACAAACAAGACCTGCAATACCGATTCCCTTGTTCCGGCTTCTCTTGTTTCCGACAATCGCCAGTATCAATCCAATGATACCGAACAGCACGCCGGGCACACCATAACAGCAGCACGCCGGAATTCCGATGATGCCGAGCACGAGGCTTGCGATCTGCATGCCGTTTGCCTTGTCAGAATCCCCTGAATTATAGTCGTAAGGAGCCTGATACTGCATGTTCGTGTAATCCTGATAGTTGCTTCCGCCTTGCTGTACATTTCCTGTTGGCTGGGACTCGTTCTGGTTGAACTGTCCGTTTTCGTAATTCTGTTCGTCCATATTTTCCTCCATTTCCACGCGCGCTCTTTGCGCATAACGAGTTTGTGTCAAGCGTGCGCCGACACAAATCTCGTGATTGAAAAATTCTATATTTTTCAATCTTTTCACCATTCTCTATGTTTTTTTAAGTACAATAGTATTATAACATTACTGTCGGTGTAAAGTAAATAGGAAGGTGGATAAATCACGTTACAGATTGCAAACTGCATATAGTGGGATATTCTTCATCCATCCTTGATCTACATACTTTTTTGTTGAAAAACGTACTGCCTCCTCCGGATGAAATTTGTCACAATAGGCTTTAAGGCTCTGTGAATGAATATTTGCATCTGCTTTTACTTCAATAGGGACAATGCGATTCTCCTTCTGAATCAGAAAATCCTGTTCAAAAGTAGCTTTTTCCGTTCCAAAATAATAAGGAGTATAATCCGTATCTGATATTAGTTGTTGCAAGACATATTGCTCGGTAAGAGCCCCTTTAAACTCTACAAAAATATCATTTCCTTCTATTATAGATTCTGCGTTTAGTTCACTTAACGCGCCCAGCAGACCGACATCCAACATAAAGATCTTATAGGCATTCAGGCTTTTATATGCCTTTAACGGCATATGTGGCTCATTCACACGGCTTACTTTGTGAATCAGTCCGCAGTCTAACAGCCATTGAATTGCTATTTCATAGTCACCGCTTCGCGCACCCTTCTTTATCTGACCAAAAAAGAATTTTTTGTTTTCCTTGGCGAGCTGCATAGGGATGGAATCCCATACCATCCTTATTCTGGGCAGTGTTCTGGAATCTATATGTTTGCCAAAATCAGCCTCATATTGTCTCACAATATCATCCTGTATCTGGCGAACCTCTTTATAATCTTTCTGAATGCTAAAAGCTTTTACCACCGCCGGCATACCGCCGGTATAATAGTAATTTTTAACCCAAAAAAGATATTTATCTGCGAAATTGTCAATTAATGTATAGTCCTTTGTGGAAAGTGCATCCGATAAAGGTTTCTCATCCATGGCGCACAAAAATTCTCGAAAATTCAGAGGATAAAGATCTAATATATCTACCTTTCCCACTGGATAGGAAACGACTTCATGAATCGCCACCCCTAACAATGATCCGGCTGCTACAACATGATATTCCGGTGCCTCCTCACAAAAATACTTTAAAGATTCCAACACTCTCGGCGTATCTTGAATTTCGTCCAAAATTACCAGTGTATCACCCGGGGTAATCGTTACCCCTGACTCAATATTCAGATTCATAATTATTCTCTGTACATCAAAATCCATCTGAAAGACATCATTCATTCGTTTATTATTGTAGAAAGATACATAAGCAACCTTTTTATAACAAATACGGCCAAACTCTTTCATTAACCAAGTTTTTCCAACCTGCCTTCCACGCATATTAGTATATCACATTTTTTCTTGGCTATTCAATTATATATTTAACATTTTTTCTTAGCTAATATGCTCAGAAATATACATTTTTTCTGACCATTGTTATGCCCCGTGGATCTATTTTATCTCCATTCCCATACTACATCTTCCCAATAGTTCGGCATCCGGTAAAAGAAAACAATGGTTGAGTCGGTCAGATAAAAATCTACCTCGTCCCATGAAGCAACTGTGTCCAGCCCCATTTCATCACTTACCTGCTGTAAAATTTCGTCGCTGTCTTTCCCTAAGAGCTCAGCTGCCGTTATCTCCTTCCCGGTTTCGCAGTCTATGGTAATACCGTCGAAATAAGAATAAGGGTGAGCACCGCCCATATAAGAGATGTCGTTATATTTAATACTGATATAATCCTCTCCCACAAGGGTAAGTTTCAACAGATGTCATGAATCATAAGGGGTACTAAATCCCTCTTGGGAAACTTACGCATTTTCTCTGTACGACAATTCATACTCATCGTATCATTCTCTGAAAATGATATGCAGAACAGCAGGCAATTTTTCCGAGCTGCTCATAATCAATATCATCCCTCAAATGTTCTTCTATATAGGTAATTGCAAGGTTTAATCTTTCAATCCACTCCATTTTTCTGCTCCTATCATCAAAGTAAGTATACTTATAAATTTTAACTTTTTCCTCTCATTATCTGCACGAAAAAGAGAGGCATCTAATTCTATACTGAATACATATTGGATAATGTAGCTAACGCTGCATCTAATTCCATATCAAGTCCAATATTCTTCATATTAATATGTTCCTCCGGCATCTTTGCAATAAACTGTCTGACGTCGTCCTTTACTGTCTCCGGTGTAATAATTACCTCATCCGGATTTATTATATTCATCAAACGGAACACATCATTTTTATGCTTTTTAATATCAGATGAATTCACATGCTCACCTTCGCTTTTTCGTCTGCAAAGGTCTAACCATGCCCTCATCTTAAATGGAATCAGATGCTCCGCTCCAAGAATTCCAATACCGTTCACTACTTTTCTTCCACTCATCATAAATTCGTAGTAATCATCATTCAGCATTATTGCTGAGAGGCTGGATACTTCATCCGAAATATGTAGTGGAGTAATTACCATATCACTCTCATGTAACTGATACCCCGGGTCTTTTGAAAACAATTCTATCATTATTGGATAATTTGAATTCTGTGGCTCTGTGAATCGATAAAAATGCAACCTTTCAGAGTTTTTCCATCCACATTTGTATGCCCCGGCCTTAATGAATTTCCATAATATCTCTCCAAATTCTTCAAGTCTGTTTTCGATCAGCAATATCATATCAATATCCTTAGTTGCGCGGAAATCAAGATTTGCCTTGCTCATCAGAATATCACAAGCAGTACCCCCGATAATCGTATAGCAATCCTCGTACCCCTTAAACGCTTCTCTAAGAGCCTTCAATCCTATTACCATTTGTATTCCTCCATGATCTCCTCTACCTGTATTTCTATCCGTTCATTTTCTACATTTTTAAGGCTTTGTACCAATGACACTATGTCTACTACATCGTCAAAGGCATAAACTGAAGGATCATATTTCCACAATTCAATTTCCACGTAATCAGTACCTGTCATAAGCTTAGGTTCGACTATTGCTTCCTTCGGAATATTCTTTAGCAACTTCTTATCCATAGCAAAAACTTTACATTTAGGATAATTCAATAGACTTTTTTTTGCCAGAGCTGTTTCTCCGGCAATAGGTAGATTCATATCAAAATTCCTAAGACTCACATATATTCTTTTCTGAACCGGCGACTGCAGGTACACGCTCGAAAGCTGATACAACTCCTTACCGGTTGCTACAGCCTTAATTATTTTACTAGTTCCTTCCTTTCGGGTTTCCAGTAAACCAAGTTCCTGCAGTTCCTGTACAGCTCTACTAACATTCATGGCTGACATATTAAGGTATTCCGCAAGCTCTGATTGGCTTCTTTCCGCTTGTTTCTTTTGGTAAATAAAATATAAGAGTAAAAACTGTGTAGAGGCAGATAATTTTTCAACTTTTTCTCTCTTACCTGCACAAAATTCCTTTAGGCTCATTCCTAATTCTGGTACATAAATTTGCGAATTTGGTACAATGAATGGAATTCTATTTTTAATTAATGCATTCCTCTGATAAGTAGAAACAGCATCCAGCCACAATATAACTGACATTTCGGCATATTTTTCAATTTCTTGCATTTCTTTTTTAAAAACGGACACATTAAAGTTATCCGAATTATTCTTCATTAAAACACTCTGTACATTTTCTAGCGAAAGCACAAAATACTCTCTCTTATTTCGCAAAAAAAGTGGCAATTTATTCTTACCATTCCAATTTTCAATTTCAACCCTTGCTCCAAATATCTCCGCCAAATATTTTTTCATAGAAAACATCCTTTAACATTTTTACTTTATTCTAACATTTGTTTTGTTAGTATTCAATGCTTTTTGTTAGAAATATTTATTTACAAGGCCACGATTCAACCTCGGACTTTGCAAAAAAAGGACAAACCATGCCTACCGCGACTTGGTTTGTCCTCAAAAATTGTTTTTTAGATATTATTAGAACTTGCCTGCCTTAGCAGCTTCCTCGATGGATACGGCAACAGCTACCGTAGCGCCAACCATCGGGTTGTTACCCATTCCGATCAGACCCATCATCTCAACGTGAGCCGGAACGGAGGAAGAACCTGCGAACTGTGCATCGGAGTGCATACGTCCAAGCGTATCGGTAAAGCCGTAGGAAGCAGGGCCTGCAGCCATGTTATCGGGATGCAGGGTACGTCCTGTACCGCCGCCGGATGCAACGGAGAAGTACTTCTTGCCGGCTTCGATTCTCTCCTTCTTATAAGTACCTGCTACAGGATGCTGGAATCTGGTCGGGTTGGTGGAGTTACCGGTAATGGAAACGTCTACGTTCTCCTTCCACATGATTGCAACACCTTCGGGAACGCTGTTAGCGCCATAGCAGTTTACCTTGGAACGAAGTCCCTCGGAGTAAGCGATTCTCTCGATCTCCTTGACCGTGTTGGTGTAGGGATCGTACTCAGTCTCAACAAAGGTAAAGCCATTGATACGGGAAATGATCTTTGCTGCATCCTTTCCGAGACCGTTCAGGATAACGCGCAGAGGCTTCTGACGAACCTTGTTTGCCTTCTCTGCGATACCGATTGCACCCTCTGCTGCTGCAAAGGACTCATGACCTGCAAGGAAACAGAAGCAGTCTGTATCCTCTTCCAGAAGCATCTTGCCAAGGTTGCCGTGTCCAAGACCAACCTTACGGGTGTCAGCTACGGAACCGGGGATACAGAAGGACTGAAGTCCCTCACCGATTGCAGCCGCAGCCTCGGATGCCTTGCGGCAGCCCTTCTTGATTGCGATGGCAGCACCTACGGTGTATGCCCAGCATGCATTCTCAAAACAGATCGGCTGGATCTTCTTCACCTGCTCATAGACATCCAGACCTGCATCCTTGGTAATCTTCTCTGCTTCTTCGATAGAGGAGATACCATAGCTGTTCAATACAGCAGTAATTTTATCAATACGTCTTTCATATGATTCAAATAAAGCCATTTTTCCTGTCCTCCTTTATCCTTTTTTATTCTTTTCTGGGATCAATGATCTTTACAGCATCATCCACGCGGCCATACTGTCCCTTGGACTTCTCGTATGCGGTGGTAGGATCATCACCCTTCTTGATGAAGTCGGTCATCTTGCCGAAGTTTACGAACTGGTAACCGA
>USGM01000062.1 GCA_900554205.1 uncultured Lachnospiraceae bacterium | reverse complement strand
CCGCCTCGATATAGAGGATCGGGCTGGTACAGCCGATGGTAAACTGCTTCTCCAGAAAGACCCACTTACCGGTGACCGACTTATGATATTCCTCCGAAAGATAAAGCAGCAGCCATGCGACACGCCAGTCTGTATTATTCTTCCGGTAGATATGCTCTACCTCCCCCGCCACGCGGTTCACATACTGTTCCTCCCGATGGATCAGCGTTGTGAGGTAGAGATAATATGCGTATAATGTATCATTTCCGGCGCCTCTCTCCAGCAGCTCCGAGACATGATCCAATATCCACCCCGCCTCGTTGTAACTGTCCTCCGTAATGAGGAGCTGTGCCTGAAAAAGTCTCGCCGCGATGTCATTCTCGTCGAGTGCAACCAGCTTCTCCACGAGCTTGCCGGTCTCCTTCAGCCATGTGTTTGTGCTGATCTTCTTTGTGCGGAAAGCCTGATAAAATTCCATCAGCTGTACGGTACACCGCTTTCTGGTCATATCCTGCACTCTTCCCGCCGTACCCTCTCCGATCCTTACCGTCACGGGAATCGTCAGCGAAACATAGGAATTATACAGGAAAATCTGCCCGTAATTCCTGCCGTTCCTGCACAGACTGCTGTCGATAAAGACAGGAAGCGTACACCTGTTGCCAAGGAAGTCGTCATCTGTCAGTACCTCCTTCTCCGTAAACAGGAAATCGCCGCTGCACTCCACATACAGACAGGTATAGCCCCAGCCGTTTCGCACGATTGAAAGCTCACGTTCGATCACGGCGCAGGCATCTGACGTTCTCGCCGCCTCCAACGCCAGCTGCTCCTCCTGCACCAGAAATTCCACCTTCTGCTTCTTGTTGATCTGGATCAGAAATTCCTCCATGTTCTGTTCCGAGCCGGGATATGCGGAAAGCGCCCTGTAATCCTCCGCATACTGCATGTCACTGCCCGTGAAGACGATAGGAAATTCCGGGGAATAAAACAGTCTGAGCGCCTCCTGCCAGTTGCTCTTCGCCAGATTTGTGAAATGGAAAAGGTTCCTGACAACACCTACGGAGGATTCCAGAACCGTATGCTCCACAGATACCACAAAGGGGAGATAATATTCCCCGTGATTGCTGATAATGTAAAAATTCCCCTTGACGACGTCCCCTTCCTCCAGCTTCTCCCCATGGAAGCAGAACGCAATTTCTTCATCGCAGCCGACGAACTCCGTCGTCAGACATTCCATCCTCAGATCGGAGGAAAGAACCGTGCCGCTGGTAAACTGTCCCTGTGTTCCGCAGACATGGAAGGAGCCTTCATAAACCTCGCCCTTGTACAGGGAAATCTCTATTTTTGCGCAGGAGAAATCAAGAGAACCATTCTCATAGTCGAAGTTTCCCTCCAAAATCTGATTGATTATCTTCTGCATTTATACTCACCTACTTCTGCTCTTTATTCACGCAAAAAAGCCCTATGATTGATTATACCAAAGAATCAACCATAGGGCAAATTTAATTTATTCATGCTCTTTGCACATAATCTTACGGTAACAGAGGGTAAACACTGCTGCCGCAGCCAGCATAGTCAGTACGAATGCTGCAAGAATATATTTTTCAGGGAAGAGAGAATAATAAGGACCCACCAGAATACTGGAAAAATTCATCGCTGCGTGCAAAAGCATACAGAGCCAGATATTCTGAAAACGTCTGTAGACCAGTCCCAGAACGATTCCCAAAGCAAAGGCGTAAATGCCCTGTACCCAGTTCCCGTGCATAATACCAAAGGACAATGCCTGTATGATATTAGCAACCCAGAAATTCGGACTCACCTTTCCCGCCAGCTTAAATACCAGTCCCCGGCATATCAGTTCCTCGCTGATTGGCGCCAGTATCACGGTCGACAGGATGCTGAGCAGCGTTGTCTCTGTAATTCCCGCCATCTCCATCAGCTGTTCGTATTTTTCCAACAGGCTCGGTGCGAGCGTCTCCACTATGGAGAGCACTCCGCTGATCGCAAACTGCGCCGCCAGTCCGAGCACCAGAATCAGCAGGATATGCTGCAGCTTCGGCTTACCCGTGCCCTCGGGTCTCGGCTTTTTCCCATAGGCGAAATAGTACCATAATCCGAATACGAGAATCTCCAGAATCTGGCTGACCATCAGAATCGGAATAATGTTCTCCAGTATCTGGTTGCTGACATATACTGCCAGTTCATCAGCCGCCATCTGGCCTCCCTGCTGCATCATTGTAATTACTGAAATCAGAACCGATGCCGCAACTGAACAGCCTATCTGAATTACCATAGCACCTGCCATCGGCAGGAACGAAACCAGCGTCCAGCCAATTTTCTTCATTACACTCTTTTTTCCAGTGTTCATCTCTGTCCCCCCCCCGCAGCTTTACTCCATGTTAAGCTTTCTGGTCATTACAAGCCATGAAGCCATATACAGCGCCACTGCAATGATCAGATTCAAACCGAAGCTGGTAATCATGTTCACATCAAAGTAACTGCCAATATTCGTACCTGTCTGGACAACGTCATCCAGACCGATAACAGACTGCACCACTGCGCCCAGAATACCGTTAAGAATACCGATTCCGATATAGCTTACGATTGCCATGAGCACTCTGTGTCTGGTAAAGAGCTGTCCCAGTGAAATTGCGCCGTACACCGTCGCCATTGCTATAAAAGGTCCTATCAGCAGGGAGAGCAGGAAAAATACCTTGTATATCACGAAATTTAATCCGAACTGCCTTTCCATTTCCATTCTCAGCTCCGCTATCAGCTCGCCGGATTCGCTCCAGAAACGCGCAAAGGTGTACCCATCCGGCAGGATCGCGCCGATCAGGGAAGCTCCCAGCAGGATCACAGACAGATATACCATCGCATATATAATCATTGTCCAGAGTCCGCCGACCAATATCTTCGAGAAAAGCAGCTGATGCTTCGTCACGGGAAGCGTATGGGTCAGATAGCCCTCGTCCGTGTACACTGTCTTGTAAAAGTGAACTGCCAGATAAACCACGATTCCGACAAGTACAACAATCAGCATAACAAAGTACAGCAGCAACGTAAACACACTCAGAATATTCAGAATGCCTGCCTCCATTGTAACGCTGTAGCTATCTGAATTGCCCGACAATTCCTTCCACATCGGCGACTGGAATGCCAGCCATCCGAAGAAGGTGATGCCTGCCATCAGCAGCATCATGAGGCAGCCTACCCTGTAGGTTCCCCTCCATTCATGCTTTATCAGTTTTCCTAACATGCGAACACCTCCCTGAAATATGCGTCCACAGACTTGCCGTGCTGTTCCCTGATATTGTCTACCGATGTGTAGAGCACCAGATGTCCATAGCGCATGAAGATCACTTCGTCCAGCACCTGTTCAATGTCTCCGATCAGATGCGTCGAGATAATGACCGTTGCATCCGGGTTATAGTTGTTGATAATGGTCCGCAGTATGTAATCTCTCGCCGCAGGATCAACACCTGCGATCGGCTCATCCAGAATATACAGGCTCGCCTGCCTACTCATAACCAGTATCAGCTGCACCTTTTCCTTGTTTCCCTTGGACAAAGTCTTCAGCTTCACCGAAGGATCAATGTTCAGGCTCTGCAGCATCTCGATCGCTTTTTCCTTGGAAAAATCAGCATAAAAGTCGCTGAAAAAATCCAGTATCTCACTGATCTTCTGTCCACCCGAGAGATAAGTCCTGTCGGGGAGGTACGCGACCTGAGCCTTTGTGTCCACACCTACATATTGTCCGTTGATCTTTATACTTCCCTGGGTCGGAGTCAGCAGACCGTTCAGCATCTTGATCAGTGTCGTCTTACCGCTGCCGTTAGGTCCCAGAAGTCCGATGATCTTTCCCTTCGGAAGTGTAAGCGTAATGTTATTTACCGCTACATTCTTCTTGTCGTAGGACTTTGTCAGTCCCACCAGTTCTACCAGTTCATTCATTTCTGTTCTCCCTCATGATTATCTGATAAAAGCCTTCCCGCTCTCAACAGTTCGATTGCCTCCTGTTCAGTATATCCCAATTCCTTCATCTTTGTAAAGAAATTGTTCACATGTTCCTGTGCCAGTGCTTCCTTAATGTCCCGGATTTTCTGCTGATCCTCCGTGACCGTTCTCCCATTCGTCCGCTGCGTGATAATCAGCCCGCTCCGTTCAAGCTCTGCAAATGCTTTCTGCATCGTATTCGGATTCACTGCCGCAACTGCTGCCAGTTCTCTGACACTCGGCAGCTTTCTGCCCGCCGGGTACTGTCCCGAAACGATCTGCATCTGAATACGCTCAACAAGCTGTGCGTAAATGGGTCTGTCCGCATCCAAATCCCATGCCATCTTGCTCATCCCTTTCCTGCATTTGTTGTATTGTCTATCTGTATTAGTTCTGTAATACAATGGTACACTTTTTTTCCGAATCCGTCAAGCACTTTTTTTGTGAAACGGCATATATATACAGTAACGAATCCTTTGAGGTTACCTATGTCCGAAGAACTTTCAACCGAACAGACCCTAGCCGCTCCCGATGTGACTGCCGCACAGACACCGGAACCAATCGATACGCAGTATGCCGGCACTCTGAAGATCAGTGTCGTCTCCTCGATCGGACTCGTTCCCATCGAAAATGCAACTGTCACCATCTCCTACACCGGCGATCCCGAAAATACGCTGGATACCCTGACCACCGATAGCTCCGGTCAGACTCCCACCGTAGAGCTGCCCGCTCCGCCACTGGCTCTCTCCCTCGATCCGGATGCATTGGTGCAGCCCTATGCCGAATACAATATCATGGTCACTGCGGAGGGCTTTGAGCCCATCTATGTATCCGGCTCCGAGATTCTGGCTGACGAGCTTTCCCTGCAGCCCATCCACATGAATCCTCTCGCCGTCACCGAGGAGGATGAAAAAAAGGTCACAATCCCGGCACATACCCTCTGGGGCGAGTATCCGCCGAAAATACCTGAGGATGAGATCAAGCCGATGGCGGAAACCGGTGAGATCGTTCTGAGCCGGGTCGTCATCCCCGAATATGTCATCGTACATGACGGCGTCCCGAGCGACTCTACCGCGCCGAACTACTGGGTGCGCTATCGGGATTACATCAAGAACGTCGCCTCCTGTGAGATCTACTCCACATGGCCGGAAAGCGCCATTTACGCGAATGTCCTCGCCATACAGTCCTTTACTCTGAACAGGGTATATACGGAGTGGTACCGGAATCAGGGATACGACTTTACCATCACCTCTTCGACCGCCTACGACCAGAAATGGGTCTACGGCAGAAATATTTACGAGAACATCGACTATCTCGTCGATACCATTTTTGCCAACTACCTGTCCCGCCCCGGTGTGCGCCAGCCGATTTTCACCTCCTACTGCGACGGAAACAGAGTCACCTGTTCCGGCTTAAGCCAGTGGGGCTCGAAGTATCTGGGTGACGAGGGCTATTCTGCCATCGAAATCATCCGCTATTATTTCGGAAATGATATGTATATCAACTCTGCCGACTTCATCTCCGGTGTGCCCTCCTCCTGGCCCGGCTACGATCTCGGCATCGGCGCCTCCGGCGACAAGGTCAGACAGCTCCAGAACCAGCTGAACCGCATTGCACGCAACTATCCGGCAATACCGACCCTTACAGCCGACGGTATTTACGGCCCCGCAACGGCGGAAGCCGTCCGCATTTTCCAGAAGATCTTCAATCTGCCCCAGACCGGCGTGACCGACTATGCCACATGGTACGAGATCTCTGAAATCTATGTCGGCGTGTCGAGAATCGCCGAGCCCGGCTGAATATGCCGTTCAAAAAAGGGCATCCGGATTGAACCGAATGCCCTTTCATTACCTTCCACCCCATCGTTTTTTTATTCCGCTTTTTCCTGCGCTTTTAACAACGCCAGCCTTTTCTCAAACATTGTTCTTACAGCAATATCCGTAAACCATTTACTGTCTACTTCCCGTATCTGGTTTAACCCGATTGACTTCACAGCTTCTATTGCAGCTTCCTTTTGTGTCATCCTTGCAGAAACCGTCAGACAGTTTGCCCCCTCCAGAGTATCATAGATCTGAAATGTTTTGTTAAAGTCCATCAAATCATAAAGGCGAATCGGCTGATTTGTGCTATTGTCCACCAGCAACCCCCAGTTTCCCCAGTGCCTGTCTGTATTCCCGACTAAGTAATCTATAATATTCATCATATAATAGGAATAGCCATCCAACTGCGAAATATATTCCATGGTATCTATCTCGTGATTGGCTGCATAAACCTGAAAATATTCCATAGGAACAATACTTTGACTCAAGGAAGTGATGATTTTGCTGACAGATACCTTCTGTCCGTCATAAAAGGATTCTTCATACTCCACTTGATTCACCCGAAAACACCTTGCTATCCTGCTTGCCAAAAGCTCATGCTCCACAGGTTCCAAACCACCATCTTTCATCAGCCAGAAGCCATCCTGTTTTCTGATCCATGCCTTCGGATAGCAGCCCTGTGTTCCCAAATCATCCGCTATCAAGTGTCTGTTCTGTATGGTCATCTGCCTGCCTCTGAGCGAGACATCCACAAAGGCTGACTCCAGATGATTTTCAAACAAGTTTAGTTCCGAAAAGTTTTGCTGTTCATTTTTTTCTTTTGTCCAAAAAATATCCATGAGAGATAAACAGTGATAAGATAAAGCAATCTGCGCCCGTTCTTTGTCTGTAGCCGATTGTGTCGCTCCGATACTATTCAAAATCTCTTTGGCAAATTCCCTGTCCAGCGTCAATATGCGAGAAGCACACCAATGGTAAAAGTTATCCAGATTTTGTATCCTGCCATCTATATCCTCTTCGGCGACCTGCTCCAAATATAAATTGTATGGCAGCATTTCTTCCATGTAGATATTACAGATACCATTCCTGCAAACAGATGCCACCTTTTGATTGCCGTGCATAATTTCATATTCCTGCCAATCGGCACATAGTATCTCCATGCTTCTCACCTTCTTTCTAGTCTTTAAAAACAGAGTGTACAGATAAACTATGTAATCTGCACACCTTCACTCGCTCCGTACCTATAGAATAAATGGGCACTGCTATGCATGTAATCGTCAAACTTTTCCCTCATGCTCTTAGATACTGCTTTTGCTGATTTTGTTGCCCCCATATTGCTCTTTCTGATTGACTCGGAAAGTTCCTCTACCAGTTCGTCCTCACTTAGCTTTTTAAGCCCACTGGCTTCTGATTTCTCGGCTAATCTGTTTACAAGCATGACTACCATATTATAATCCTCTGTCGACAGATTCTCAATCTTGGTTGTTAATTCAGCTATGCTCATATGAAATCAGCTTCTTTCGCTATTTATTCTATTTATATTATACTTCCTATATGTCACAAAATCTATAACATTTTATTCCAAGTTTACTCGTTATAGAAACCCACAATCTTGTAAGACTGGCGGCTTGTCCTATGCCATTTAAAAAAGGGCATCCGGCCAAGTACTAACGCTGAACTCAAGATCGCCACATTAGACATAAATCTTTCGTCCCGCTCGGACGGAGTTTTCCGAACAGCTTAGCCCAATATCTCCAGAGCTTGTCTGATTCCCTCCACAACTCTCCGCCATTCGCTGTCCATATCAGAGTATTCTTTCTCAATTCTGGCAATATCCTGCTCCCTGCCAGCAAGCTCAAGCGAATAAAATTTTTCACCCAGCTCTGCCGCGCCGATGCCCCGCGCCTCGCCCTTCATACCGTGACAGGCAGAGACCCACTGTTTCCAGAGACCTTCTGTTTCCGGCTGCGACATCTTTTCCTGTTCTATGAGCTGCTGGAGAATACTCGTCAGTCTTTTGTTCTGTTTTTCCTGTTCCCCTGCAAACAGCTCCAGCAATCTGCGGTAGAATGCTTCATCCGCATCCGCGTAGCGCATGCCGTCCCCCGTATTCATGCCCGCATGCTCCAGAATCTGTAGCCAGCTATTCTCCTGCCCGGCTGTCTCCTCCGCCGTCTCCTGACCGGCATCGTCGGATTTCAGAAAGCTTATCAGCAGTCTCTCCAACCGCTTCGGTTCGACCGGCTTTGCCAGATAACCTGCGAAGCCTTCCGCCAGATACATCTGTTCCGCCTCTTTTCCCGCATTGGCAGTCAATGCAATGACTGGTGTTTCCCGGTTTTTCCCGTCAGCATCCTCCCGGAGGCGATGCAGGGTCTCTATTCCATCCAGATCAGGCATCATATGATCCAGCAAAATGAGATCGTACTTCTTCTTCCGGCAGATTTCCAGCGCACGCTTGCCCCCCGACACCGTCTCAACAACGGCCTTCGACCGTCTCAACAGCTGCTTTATCACCATCAGATTCCGCTCGTTGTCATCCACAGCAAGAATATGCTTTGTATGGAAATCCGGTAACTGCTCTCTCTCCACCTCCGATGTCTGCTCCTGTTCCCTTCTCTCCTCTCTCCACGCCGACATTTCCTCCGCTGTCGCTTCCGTCCATGGCAGAAGAATCGTAAATCTGCTTCCCTGTCCAAGCGTACTTTCGACCGTCAGGGTTCCCCCCATCGCCTCTGTCAGCTGTTTCACAATCGCCAGTCCAAGACCGATGCCCGCCTTTCTGCCGATGTTGCTACCACGCTCAAAGATTTCAAAGATCCGGTCAAGTTCCTCCTTCGGAATCCCTATGCCGCTGTCGCTGACCGTCAGGGCAAGCTGCCGTTTTCCGTTCTCCGTCCTCACATCTGCCTTTAAGCCCACAAAGCCCTTATCCGTATACTTTATGGAATTTGACAGCAGGTTCGTGATTACCTGAAGCAGGCGCACCGAATCTCCGACCTGACAGCCCCTGTCTCCTTTCAGCTCCTCCGCTATTTCGACGTCAAGCGCCAGCTCCTTTCTCTCCGCCTGCGGCCGCATAAGCTCCTCCGCCTTTTCCAGAGTATCCTCTATCCTGTAGGGAGTCCTCGAAACGACAAGTCTTCCGCTTTCCAGTCTGGAAGCGTCCAAAACCTCGTCGATCAGAGCCATCATGTGCGCTCCGGCTCCGGCAACCTCACGCGCGTAATTTCTGATCTCCTCCTCTGCACTCTCACGGATAATCATCTCGTTCATTCCGAGCATGGTGTTCATCGGGGTGCGAAGCTCATGGCTGACCTTCATCAGGAACTGCGTTTTCGCCTCATCCGCCTCCTTCAGCTTCTGCATTGTGTGCAGCTGCTGCGTCTGATTGATAAACCAGAGCATATGTCCGTTCTTCTCTCCGTTTTCGATAATATCCTCAACACGCAGTTCATAGACGGTATTTCCACGGTACACCAACGGCTCCTGCCGTCCCATCAGGGAGGTAATCTCAGGGTAATTTCCTATATTGCGGTTTGTGCGGATATCCGCAAACAGCTCGTCCATCCTGTGATTTGCGAAGATAATCATATCCTCCCCGTCCAGTATAATCAGCCCTTCATTTCCATGGTTGAACGCATTGTCAACCGCCGCGTGCAACGAACCGAAATAGCGGTACTTCAGCATCGCCATCATCATACAGAACATTGTGACGGTCATTGCGATCACGACAGGGTTATAGCTGCCGAACACGCCGACTCCCTTTAAGAAAAGCTCCAACGTCAGGGCTCCGATCCCCGCAGCAATATATAGAATCCGCTTTCTCTGCACAGGAGAACTTTTCCGGTATCTGACGGCACATAGAACCAGAATTGCCAGAATATCCGTAAAGAGCTGTATGTAATGCAAATACCAGAGGACTCCGCCCTCGACTTCGATCCTGTTATATAATCCGTCCGTCAGAATTTCCATTGAGGAATAGAAAAAGGGATGTTTCTCAGCGGTAAAGATTCCCACGAGCACAAAGGCACTGCACAGCGCCTGCACGCCATAGATCCACGCCGGAATGGAAAACCTTGCAAATACGGAAACAAACCACAGAAGCGCCATCAGAAAGCCTGCCTGTCCGACATATTGGACACAAAGTCCGGACAATGCTTCCCCGACCGTATCCGAGTGCATCAGTTCCAGCTGGAGTCCGCTCACGAATATAATCGTAAAGACATTATAGAGAATAAACGCCATCTGCGCCTTCGACGGCTGTTGGTTCAAAATAACGACCAGCATGAAAAGCATCAGCAAAATAGCCACAACATCCACAGTTTCCAAAAAAAACAGCATTTCCGTTCCCCTCCAGCGCAGACCTTCTAATTCTATATCCGCTCAAATCACTATTCCCATATATCATCAGCCATATTGTATTGATAAAACTTTGTTCCGTCCTTTGATACGGCATAAATACCCAGAAGCCGTCCTGCCATTTCTCCGTTACTATTTTCATCTTCAGAATATCTCAACTCAAATGTGTAGCACATGTTTCCGTCAATGTCTCTTTCAGACATTGCTTCCCACACAAGGTTTTTTCCGTCATCGGCTTCCATATCTGATTTTACTATACCATTAGAAATTGCATTTTGGGTAATACTTTCAAAAACATTATCAACAGAAAACCGAATATCTTTAATTTCGCTCATCATTTTCAGGTAAACTGCTTCCTGCTCCTTATCTGCCGGATCCCACTGCACATCACTTGCATAATGTAGAATATACGTTTTATTACTTGTCGTAAGAATATAGCGATAGGCAGTAAAATCAAGTCCATTCTCAATAAACTGCTCCTCTGTCATGGATTCTTCGTAGCAGACAATCGTAAACAATATACCTTCATATCCAGCTGTTTTTTCTCTGATTTCAGGTATGTATACATCGAAGTTTTCCCCTCTTTTTTCTACAGAATATTGTCCCTTCCAGCTGTCCGGCAAAATCAGTGTAAGGTTAATCCCCTCTAATTCCAAGGTTTCCTGTTCGACAGGCACCTCTACAATGGTTTCACGGGCAAAGGCTATCGCTCCGACACCGAAACCGGAAACCATAAGAACAAGCGCCGCAGCGATCCCCCAAAGCTGCCGAAATCCTTTTTTGCGGCGCATTGCCGCATAATTCGGGATCTGTTCCGCCTGTTTTACAAGTCTGTCATCAATATTCCCTATATGCTCTGAAAACTGTTCTTTGTTCATAATTCAATTCCCTCCCTTTCCAGATTTGCCCGCAATTTCCGGCGCATTTCATACAACATGGATTTCACCTTGCTTTGAGAGAACCCGGTGCTGCTGCAAATAGTTTCAATAGAATCAAAGTACCAGTATCGTCTGATAAACACATTTCTCTTTTCTTCTCCCTGCCGCCAAAGAAATGTACTGATCATGTTTTCGATTTGTCTGCTTTCGACCTCAGACTCAACATTATCCGTTCCCGATACACAATCGCTCAATTCCTCAAAAGATGTAACCACAGCAGGATTTCGTTTTGACGCAGAAATATACTCATATTTCTTTAACGCCAGATTTCTTGTAATCCGGCCAATAAATGCAGAAAATATACTTGGTTTCTGGCTTGGAATCGCGTTCCATAAAGCGAAATAGGTATCATTCACACATTCCTCGCTATCTTCATTGCTCGAAAGAATATTTCCGGCAATGTGGGTACATAACCCGCCATATTTTAGAGAAGTTTCCTTAATTGCATCTTCTTTCCGTTCCCAATATAGTTCTATGATCTTATTGTCATCCACATAGTTTTCCTCCCTGTAGTTTCCATTGAAAGCTGCTTTCACTATTTAAGTACGGTTTTAGAGAAATAGGTTGTACTCTGTAGAAGAATTTTTAACAGACTAACAACGGCGAACTGGCGATTGTTACGCCGGTTCGCCGCTTGTTGAATTTTTTGTCTTTGCTCTCTAACGTATATGCATATTATCCCATGCACATGCATAGCCATCTATTCCTTCTTTTCCATTTTCCAGAGCTTCCAATTCCCGCATGCAATCTTCCACTGCCTCCGCAATGTACTCATCGGTCATTTTCCTCGTAAAGAAAAATATATCCCCGTCTTCGACCGGCAGGAAGTATGAATCCATGCTTTCACGCAAATCCTTCAGGTCAAAGGCGCATAACCTGTTCAGAGCTTCCTTCTCAAAATCCGACGGTATTACAAGCTCATTCCGTAACTGATACTTCCGTATCACATAGGAATTGCCGATCTCATAATCCCTGTGAAGCCTATCTATATTCCCCGGTATCATCGGATTCCAATGATATTTGTCATACACAAAGTGTCTGTAAACCACATCCTGTACAAGATGAAGATAATAGCCCAGATACAGATCATCCGTCTTCATCAGATTCCCAAACAGTTTTCTGTAACCTTCAAAATCATATGTTTTCTTCTGCCCTCCGGCAACGGTTATTTTCATATGGCTGTTACCATAATTGCAACCTGCATCCGGAAGAACCGCTCCCAGCTTTAGGCGGTCAGGATTCCTAAACTTTCTTTTCTTGATAATTTCGCATGTAATTGCATAATGAATAATGCTGGATGCCATTGTACTTTCTCCTGTTATCTTTCCCCTACCCGGGGTGTCAGGCATATAACTTTTCCTATCCCAGCTTCTTGGGTTGATACTGCATCTGTACGACTGCCTCGCAGCTTTCCGTGAACGGAAACATGTCTACTGCCACACATTTTTTCACCTGATAGCCATTTTTCGTCAGGTATTTCAGATCCCTTACCAGCGTGTCGGGATTGCAGGAGACGTAGACCACTCTCTTCGGTTTGATCGTCGCCACCGCGTCCAGAAATGCCTCCGTGCTTCCGCTGCGGGGCGGATCCATCATGACAACATCTACTTCCGCTTTCTGCTCCGCCATCTCCACCAGAAATTTTCCGGCATCATTCTGGCAGAACTCTATATTGCTGATCTGGTTCATCCGCGCATTGTTCCGCGCATCTCTGACAGCATCGCCGTTCAACTCCACACCAATAACCTTACCAGCCTTATCCGCTGCAATAATGCCTATGGTTCCTGTGCCGCAATAGGCATCCACAAGAACCTCCTTTCCCGTCAGTCCGGCATAACACATCGCTTTGTTATATAGCTTTTCCGTCTGAACCGGATTCACCTGATAAAAGGATTTCGGCGAGATGCGGAATTTCCTGCCGCACAACTCATCCTCAATATATCCCTTGCCGTAGAGAACCTGTTCCTTATCGCCCAGCACCATACTGGTTCCGCGATCATTTACATTGACAACCACGGTAGTGATCTCAGGATGAAGCTTTCGCAGTGCTTTGACGAAATTATTCTTGGACGGCATAATCGGCGAACCGAGCACCAGCACAACCATAATTTCTCCCGAGACATGACCGACGCGGACAAGGACATGCCGAAGCAGACCGTATCCCGTGTCCTCGTTATAGGGACGAATTTTAAAGGAACGCAACAGGCCGCGAATAGAGACAATGATCTCATCCGCCTTTTTGTTTTCAATCAGGCAGCTGTCCACCGGCACAATTCTATGACTGTTCGCCTCATAGATGCCGGAGATCACATTGTGCCGCCTATCCTCACCAAACGCTGCATGTACCTTATTCCGGTAATGTGTCGGCTGTTCCATGCCGATAATCGGCTCCGGCTTACAGTACGGCTCCATCAACTTGCGGAATCTTGTCTCCTTCGCCTTCAGCTGCTCCGCGTATTCCTTATTGATCCACTGGCAGCCGCCGCACTTTCCCGCCACCGGGCAGATCTTCTTTGCTGTATCTTTGCGTACCTTAGGTGTGCTAATCTTTTTAGTTCTCTGTTCCTTCTCTGTTCTCTGCTGTTCCAACTGCATTTTCAGCCTCCTATAACAAAAGTGCCAAAATTCCAGCAAAGCCGAAATCTTGGCACTTTTTATTCGTCGGAGTGGCGGGATTCGAACTCGCGACCTCCACCTCCCTAAGATGGCGCTCTAACCAAGCTGAGCCACACCCCGAAACACAATAAGGATTATACCGTGTCCGGGGAGAAAAAGCAAGTGTTTTTTTCAAAATTGTAGATATTTTTACAACTATTTTCCCATTCTCTTCTGTGCAGCCTTAGATTCCCTTGAAACAGAAGGTAAACTCCAGTCTCCGGTCTGCTGGAAGAAGGTACTCGTCATGTACCTTTGAGCCCCAGCTGTCGTCACCGCCGACCCCCATCTGGGCAAGTGCGGCACGGATGACCGTATAATGTACCGGAGGCAGTTCATTCGGATGTGCCGCGTTTTCCATCTCATGCGGCGTCCAGGGGAGCGCTGAAAAGCTCATGGCATTTCCGGCAAAGAGAACGCCCCGTCCCTTCGCATCCGTCACCTTGGCATACCGAACCTCCGTCTTGTTGCCACATTCCTGAGGCACCATATAGTGTGCCATATTTTCCTCGACCTTGTTGCGGAAAATTCCGAGCTTCGCACCGCGCTGTCTGTCGGCATAGGTCTCCTGCGGTCCGTTTCCGTACCATTCCAGATTGTCAAGGTCAGCGTCAACCTTAAACAGCATTCCGAACTCCGGCATATCCCCAAGTTCCTTTACCGGATCCATCGCCAGCGTCGTCTCAATCGTTCCGTCTCCGTATATCCTGTACTTCACCTCGCACTCGCTGACCGGCGTGGTGGGCATCTGGTAGCGATAGGTGAGAACAACACCGTTGCCTTGCTCTTCAATAACAGGATTCTTGCCTTCCACACCATAGGTTCCCACATACATACTTGCGAGCTTCCACTGTCCGTAACGCTGCATCATGTGGTTGCCGCAGTCATTGTCTACCGGCGCACGCCAGAAATTCGGCTTCGGCATCGTCTTTAACAGCTCCTTTCCGCCATAACGGTAGGAGACAAGTCCTCCGCCATAAGAGAACAGCGCTTCAAACTCTTCGCCTCTGACACCGAAATTGCTCTTGCCGTGAATGACCTGCAAGGTCTTATCCACTGCAATCGGTCTGTCGGCAATGTAAGTCTCCTCTCCGTTCTTACGGAACACGCCCTGCCCGAACGCGATCTCATGCCCTGCTCTCGCCCACGCGGTGTCCTTCTTCAGGCAGAAGGACACAGTGACAACATACTCGCCTGCAGTCTCGGGAATCAGGAACGGCTGCGGGAACTCGCCGCTGCAGCCGGGCTCAACGTCCGTCATCAGCTTTCTTTCCTCGACAAGCACACCCTCTCTCTCGACGCGGAGGAAGCAGTCGAAGTCACTGGTATCGGCAAAAAGATTCTTATTCGTGATCTTGATTTTGTCCTCCATGACTTCAACGGAAATATTCTGGTAATTATACTTTACCTCCTGCATCTTCGGTGAAGGCTTTCTGTCACCGCCGTATACAATACCGTTTCCGCTGAAATTATAGTCGCAGGGTCTGTCGTCAAAGTCACCGCCGTATGCCTGAAACTCATTGCCGTAGCGATCCTTCTTATAGATGGACTGATCGACATAATCCCAGATAAAACCGCCCTGATACAACGGCTCTCTGTCCGTCAGATCCGTGTACTTATGCATTGCGCCGCAGGAATTTCCCATGGCATGCGTATACTCGCAGCAGATAAAGGGCTTGCTTCTGTCCTTCTTGAGCCACTCCTCGATCTTTGCCGCAGGCGTGTACATCTGGCTCTCCACATCACTGGTATCGGGATAGCTCCTGTCATGGAAGATACCCTCATAATGAATGACTCTGCCCTTGTCATGCTCCCGCAGAAACTGTGACATATCAAAAATGTTCTTTCCGCCAAACGCCTCATTTCCGCAGGACCAGATGAGAATTGCCGGATGATTCTTGTCTCTCTGGTACATGGACTCGACACGGTCAAGCATCATGGCATTCCATTCGGGACGGTTCCCGGGCACAATATTTTCCATCGGAATCTTGCCGTCCAGTGCCGCCGTCCACGAACCATGGGACTCCAGATTGCATTCATCAATCATATACAATCCAAGCCTGTCGCAGAGCGCATAGATTCTTGAATCGTTCGGATAATGGCAGGTACGGATTGCATTGATGTTATGCTGCTTCATCGTCACAAGATCCTGCCAGAGCTCCTCCTCGTTGACCACACGACCGGTGCGCGAGCTGAACTCATGTCTGTTAGCGCCCTTAAAGACAATACGCTTTCCATTCAGCTTCATCAGTCCGTCCGCGATTTCAAAGCGACGGAAACCGACCTGCACGGGGATCACCTCCTGCAGCCTTCCGCTCTCATCGAGGACTTCTATTTTCAACTTATAAAGGTTCGGCTCCTCCGCACTCCACAGCAGCGGCTTTTCCACCGGAATGACAAAGTGATTCTCATTCTTCAATGCCGCGGACATATCCGCAATCGCCTTGCATTCCGTCACCTGACCAAGATTTTTCCTGTAGCTGTCGTCATAACGGAACTCTCGCGTCTCCTTTAACAGAGACACGTTAATCTTACCGTTTGCCGTTGCCTTCAGATCCAGCACGAGCTCTGCCCTGTCGAAACCGTCCTGCAACAGAGTCTGCACTCTCATGTCGCTGATATGTACCGCCGGAACCGTATAGAGGTAGACATCACGGAATATGCCCGAGAAGCGGAAAAAATCCTGATCCTCACACCAGCTGCTGGAGCTCCACTTGAACACGCGCGCCGCCAGCTTATTTTCTCCATCCTTCAGATAAGGTGTCAGGTCAAATTCCGAGGGTGTGAAGCTGTCCTCACTATACCCTACATAACTGCCGTTGCACCACAGCGCCAGAGCGCTTTCAACTCCCTGAAAGGAGATATAGACAGGCTGACCCTTCATGTTTTCCGGCACTTCAAAATACTTTACATAGCTTGCAACCGGATTGAATCTTTCAGGGATCTCTCCCGGCTCAGCCTCCTGCCAACCGTCCCACGGATACTGTACATTCGCGTACTGCGGTGCATCATAGCCTTCCATCTGGATATGTGCAGGCACATGTATGTCCGCCCACCCCTTACAATCATAGCCTTCCGCCTCAAAGCCATCCGGCGCAGAAACAAAATTCGGCGCATAGGCAAACTTCCACAGTCCGTTCAGGTTAAACCGGAAGCTGCTGACTCCTCTCTTTTCCTCTTCCTCATTCGCATAGCATACATGATCGGAATGGGCATCAAGCCTGTTATCCCGGAAAAACTCGGGATCCTTTACCTTATTGTAGTCAAATTGTTTCATCTTACTTTTCTCTCCTCTCCTGATGACAAGCCTCATTATACCATTATGAATCCGGTTTCAAAATGGAATTTTCCTGTCTCGGGATGTACTATTTTGTCCGATTCAGGCTTCCTTTGTCTCAAGCAGCCGCACAAGGTACTCCCACACTCTTCTCGTCGAAGAAATGCTCAGCGTCTCCTCCGTGGTGTGAATGTCCCGCATATCCGGCCCCATGGAAACGCAGTCCAGATCAGAAATCTTGCTACCCAGAATACCGCACTCCAATCCTGCGTGGATTGCCTCGACCTTCGGTGCCTTTCCGTACATCTCCTCGTACAGTCTGACCATCTTCTCGCGCAGCGGTGAATCCTTTCTGAACTTCCATCCCGGATAGTCGCCGGTTACGGTATTGCTGCCGCCTGCCAGCTCAGTCAGGGCAAAAAGCTTTCCAATCAGCGCATTCTTTGCACTCTCGACACTGCTTCGCACAGAAAATTCTGCCCGCAGTTCTCCGCCTGCATACTCCAGAATCCCGAGATTCAGAGACGTTTCCACCAGCCCCGGCATGTCTGCACTCATCGCCTGAACGCCGTTGGGAACCGCACTGAGAAAGTTCGCCGCCTTCCTTGTACTTTCCGCCGTTGTACATTCCATGGCTGCGGACTCCTTTTCCGTCGCCTTGATAAATACATCCGGATCCTTGGAGGACAACTCCGACTGAATTTCCTTTTCAACCGTATCCAGAACTGAGGCAAATTTCTCGCTGTCGGTCTTGTCAATAACCAACAATCCGACTGTCTCCCTCGGAATGGCGTTGTCCGCCAGTCCACCCTTAAGCTCTGCCAGCCCTACCGGCATCTTCTCACACAGCCGTCTTAACAGGCGACCGAACAGGCAGTTGGAATTACCTCTCTCCTTGTCAATCTCGCCACCGGAATGTCCGCCGAGCAGGCCACCCACGGTAACTTCGTAGGTAAGCCCTTCGAGCCTCTGTGTCTCCAGCTTCAGATCACACTTCACCCTCGCACCTCCGGCACAGCTGGTCAGAAAGATTCCCTCATCCTCTGAATCAAGATTCACCATACGGTTTCCTGTCAGCATGGAAAGGTCTATCTCTCTTGCGCCGTCCATTCCGACCTCTTCATCAACCGTAATAATTACCTCCAGCTTCGGATGGCTGATGGAATCCGAAGCCAGAAGCGCCAGCGCATAAGCGACCGCAATGCCGTCATCTCCACCGAGACTGGTTCCCTCTGCGTAGATTTTGTCGCCGTCCACTGCCACACGAAGCCCATCCCTCTTCATATCAATATCGCAGTCAGGCTTCTTCACGGCAACCATATCCATGTGCCCCTGAAGAATCACCGCAGGCTCCTTCTCGTACCCCGGTGTTGCCTCCTTCACAATAATGACATTCTTCCAAGCATCCTGTATATGGAACAGTCCTCTTTCCTCTGCAAACGCTGCAAGGAAATTGCTGATCTGCTCCACATTTCCCGAACCGTGCGGTATCTTTGTAATTTCCTCAAAATAACGGAACACGCTCTGCGGTTCCAGATTTGATAGTACGCCCATTTTAATCCTCGTTTCTGTGCACACTTTTTCCGTAACGGTTCTGCGTCGGGTGCACCTTGGCGCAAATCCCGTATAAACAAAAAGGGGAGTCCTTCGACTCCCACAGCTCCCCGAGTAGGGCTCGAACCTACAACAACTCGGTTAACAGCCGAGTGCTCTAC
>USGM01000061.1 GCA_900554205.1 uncultured Lachnospiraceae bacterium | reverse complement strand
CGAGTGAGTCCGCAAGTGTAAGTGCAAGTGAGTCCGCAAGCGTAAGTGCAAGTGAGTCTGCTAGCGTCAGCGCGAGTGAGTCCGCAAGCGTAAGTGCGAGTGAGTCCGCAAGTGTAAGTGCAAGTGAGTCCGCAAGCGTAAGTGCAAGTGAATCTGCGAGCGTCAGCGCGAGCGAGTCTGCAAGCGTAAGTGCAAGCGAATCTGCAAGCGTAAGTGCAAGCGAATCTGCAAGTGTAAGTGCAAGTGAGTCCGCAAGCGTAAGTGCAAGTGAGTCTGCAAGCGTGAGCGCAAGTGAATCTGCTAGCGTAAGTGCGAGCGAGTCCGCAAGCGTGAGCGCAAGTGAATCTGCAAGCGTGAGTGCGAGCGAGTCGGCAAGCGTCAGTGCAAGTGAGTCCGCAAGCGTAAGTGCAAGCGAATCCGCAAGCGTAAGTGCAAGTGAGTCCGCAAGCGTAAGTGCAAGCGAGTCTGCAAGCGTAAGTGCAAGTGAGTCGGCAAGCGTAAGTGCAAGCGAGTCCGCAAGTGTAAGTGCAAGTGAATCTGCAAGCGTAAGTGCAAGCGAGTCTGCAAGCGTCAGCGCAAGCGAATCTGCAAGCGTAAGTGCAAGCGAGTCCGCAAGTGTAAGTGCAAGTGAGTCGGCAAGCGTAAGCGCAAGTGAGTCTGCAAGCGTAAGTGCGAGCGAATCCGCAAGTACCAGCGCATCAACCAGTGCAAGTGAATCGGCAAGCACAGGCAGCACCTCGACAAGCCCCACTTCGGAAGCAATTTCGGATGACACAACAGACGGCGACGACGAAACCCCTGCCGCAGCAGTGGTGGCAGCACCGGTTGCAGGTACAGGAGCACCGACAACTCCGGTAACTCCGGTAGCGCCTCAGGAGCCCGTGGTTGACATCGAGGAGGAAGAAGTACCTCTTGCTGTAAACACGGAGGAGGAAGTACCTGGAGTTGAAATTCGGAATGAAGAAACCCCTGTAGTTGAAATTCTGGATGAGGAGACTCCTTTGGCAGCAGGCATCGGAAAGGATGGAATCAGAAACTGGTGGTGGTGGATTGCAGCGGCAGCTACAGCGATCACCGGAAAGGGTGTATACGATCACCAGAGAAGAAAAGGCACTGCGAAGGATAAGGACGAATCGAAAGAGTCTTAATCTTTAGTGGAAAGAGAAAAGAGATTGTTGTATAATGATAGTGACCGTCACTGGTTGATGGTCACTATTTTTTTGGAGTAAATGAGAATGGACAAAGAGAAGAAAGAGAGAATCCTTGTTTATAAAATATTGTATACCGTCATGATTCTGGTAATCTACCTGATAGGGCGCTCAATCGCCCTGTATGGAATTGACCTTAAAGCCCTTCATGACGTCCAGATCGATGCTCAGTCAATTTTTGTACAGAATGTGACTGGTGATTTGAAGAACTGTTCTCTGTTTATCCTCGGAGTATGGCCGTATATGTGGGGCTCTATGCTGATGATCGTCTATGTCGCCATAAAATCCATCGATAAAACCAATCGCATTTCCCAGAAGAAGATGAATATCGTTACCTATGAGATCACGATGGTGATTGCGCTGATTCAGGCTTACCAGAAATCGAGGGAATATACCTATATTGTTCCGGGAAATATGGTTCCTTTGGCACGGCTTGCCGTGATTGTCCAGATGCTTGCCGGAATGCTTCTCATTCTGTGGCTTTGCGACAGGAACCAGAAATACGGCATAGGCGGCAGAATGGGCATCTTTCTGGTGAACATTACGGACGGTATCTTTTCCATGCTCGCCGGACATGACTTTTCCGAGCTGGTATTGCCCATCTGTCTCGGACTAATCGGAATCCCTGTCATGATGCTGCTGGAGACATCGGAAAAGAGAATACCGGTACAGCGGGTGTCCATACATAATATCCATGCGGACAAAAATTACATTTCCTACAAATTGAATCCGGTGGGGGTAATGCCGATCATGTTTACGTCGGTCTTTTTTATGCTGCCACAGCTGATTGTGAAGCTATTGGCGGAATTTTACCCCGATCACCGCAGCCTGATCTATCTGAGCGATAACATGATCCTGACGAGACCGGTTGGCGTGGTGACTTACCTGATCGTTCAGTCCCTGCTGGTGATAGGCTTTTCCTTTCTCATGCTGAATCCCTCGAAAATGGCGGAAGGCCTGCTGAAATCCGGTGACTCCATTCTGGACATCTATGCCGGGAAGCCGACAAAGAGATATCTGATCAGAACAGTCCTTCGGCTGTCCCTTTTCAGTTCCCTTGTGCTTGCTGTATGCATGGGTGTACCGCTGTCTCTGCAATTTACTGCGGTAAAGCTGGACCCTTCGCTGGCAATGCTGCCCTGTTCCATTATGATGCTGACCGGATTATGGATCACGCTCTACCGGGAGGCGGTTGTCTACAGGCACATGGAAGAATACAGACCGTTGATTTAGAAGGAGTACAGCTATGCTTTATTTTGTTCCGGCTTGGTACGATGGAGATAAATGGAAGGAAAATGAGGAGTATTGGTATAGGAAAAAGGCACGCTCTGAGTTTGATGAGACCATTAAGCAGATACAGCTGATCCACAGAAACAGGATGGCGCCCTATGAAATCCTGCTTCTGAGTCATGCGCCGAATTTCCGGCATTTCCTGCACCGGCAGGGACTGTTCCGCGCGAATTACTGGTCCTGCTTTGACTGCATCCAGCAGATAAAGAGAAAGAAAATTGCTACGCTGTCCTACCACAGCCTGAAGTGGCCGGAGGGCGTGGAATTTATCTACTCACCCTTTACGATAAACGCCTTTTTAAACGGGAAGCGCTATGCAGAGGTCGAGTTTGGGGAAAATGGTAATCCGATTTCGGTAATCTTATATGAAGGGGAGCAGATCTGCCGCGTCAATGAGTATGACGACAGAGGCTTCCTGTCGGCGACTACCGTATATGAAAACGGAAAGCCGCACCACAAGGATTATCTGATGGAGGATGGTATCTGGAAAATGCGGGAGAGTCTGCCGGACGGAAAGATTGCGATTAATCCGAGGACGCCTGAATTTACGGTTGTCGTGGGCGGCAGGATGAAGGAGGTCATGTTTTCCGCACTGGAATACGCGAACATCCGGGATGTGATCCGGGAAGTTTTTTATGCCAATATGGATTCCTGTAAGGTGCAGGATATTTTTATTGTCGCGGCGCACAGGCTGCATATGCATATGCTTACGGAGCTGCTGAAAAACAGACAGGTAATCATGACCTTCTTTGAAAACCGTTTTACGGATGCCGATCTGTTGGCGTACCGGGAGGAACTGCAAGGCTCGGATTATCTGATCACGGATGCCAAAGATACGGCGGAGACTCTCCGGCAGAAGCTGGGGATGAGCCGTGATGCTGTCTTTGATATTTCTCCCTATGATACCCGCGTGGACTTCGGTATCAGCCAACAGATGAAGGTGCAGAATATTCTGGTTCCGGTTGACGGTGTCGCGGAGCAGACGTTTGAAAGGTTGATATTGGATGTCGCCGGATATCTGCAAAAGAATGAAAAGGCAAGAGTGCAGTTCTTTACAAGGAATGCGGATTACGGCTTCCGGGAGCAGATCATGCAGCGGACAGAAAACCTGTTAATGAAGTATGGATTCGACCGCAGATGGATTTCCGAACAGACGCAGATTGCTTTGGGCGAAAACGGGGTGGATGCGATGGAGGAGGAAGCGGTAGAGCCTCGCTTCTTCTTTCAGCAGGCGGTCGATGAGCGTTCCATCAGCAAATGCATCCATGAACAGCGCGTGATACTTGATATGAGAAATACGACAGATGTATTCCTTTTTGTCACGGCGATCAGCAAAGGCGTTCCGAGAATTGCAGTCTGTCAGGATCAGTACCTGCAGCATCTGCGAAACGGGTATGTGATGAAGAGTCTTGACGAGACGGGAGTTGCCCTGGCTTACTATCTGGACAGTCTGGATAACTGGAATGAGGCGTTGGTGGGATGCTATGAGATGGGGCAGGTCTATACCACAAAGAATCTGATCGAAGCGTGGAAGGGAGTGCTGGATTCCTTTGAATAAAATACGGGTATTACAATATGGCGAAAAGGACTGGAGAAAGCAATACACTCTTCCTGAGCACATAGAGCTGGACTATTTTGAAGAGCAAAAGACAGAAATAAAGGGCGGTTATGATCTGCTGATCGTTGACTCGGATGTCCGCAGTGATGCGGATTTAAGGCTGCTATTATCCTGCGTAAAGGCGTATTGTGTTTTCCTGACGGAGAATGTAACGCTGTCCGGTTATACGGAGAAGCTGAATGCCTGTAAATGTGGCAAAAGACTGTATACGGGGGATGTGGATGCTTTTCTGAGGGAGGCAGCGCCGTCGTTCTTTACCACCCCTTACGGGGAGAAATTTACACGAAGCTTTCTGGTGGTGAATACGGGCTTCCGGGGAGAGGTGGAGTACAGCGGCAGCTATGACCTTATGCTGACCGGGGAATTTGGGGAAACATTCAGGCAGGCGGCTTATTGGAAAAACAATATTCCGCTGTTTGAGGGGCAGTGTCTGGATCTGTATCTCGAGTATGCGGTAACCGGAACCGTGGAAGTAAAGCTGGTGGTCTACCAGTTTTGCCCGGGCGCGACAAAGGATTTTCAGCGGATATGGGAGTTCTCGGGGGAGCAATTAAGGGATGTGGTGCGGATTGAAAATGGTTCGACGTACGGGCCCCTGTTTGTATCGGTACAGGCAAAAGGAACCGGAACCCTGAAAATCATTTCCCTGCACGACCGGCATTCCCGGAAGGATTTTGGCTACTTTCTTCCCGGCGGTGAGAGATTTGCCACGTCAAAGGGCGAAGAGATCTTCTGTTACTATGACCCGGGAGACTTGAAGCCTCCGCTCAGCTTCTATTTTTCGGGCTACAGGGGACAGGAGGGCTTCGAGGGCTATTTTATGATGCGGAAAATGGGCTGTCCGTTTGTGCTTGTCACAGATCCCAGACTGGAGGGCGGAGCATTTTACCTCGGGGATGAAGAATATGAACAGCTCATGCTGCGCGTGATGAAAGGCTACATGGACAAAATCGGGTTCGACAGAAATCAGGTCATCATATCCGGTGTCTCCATGGGAACCTTCGGCTCGCTGTACTATGGCTGCGATATTTGCCCGCACGCTTTCATTCTGGGGAAGCCGCTGACAAGCATGGGAAATGTGGCAAAGAATGAAACGCTTGAGAGGGTGGGCGGCTTTCCGACCTCTCTGGATGTCCTCCTGACGAACTATGGCGATTTGTCAGAGAACAGTATTCAGAAGCTGAACGACAGATTCTGGGAAAAATTTGACCGCACAGACTGGGGCGATACCAAATTTATCATTTCCTATTTATATGAGGATGATTATGACCCGGATAGCTACACCGATATTCTGATGCACTTAAATTCCGCCGGCGCCTCGGTGTATGGCAAGGGCATTCACGGTCACCACACAGATAATACGGATCAGATCATCCAGTGGTTTAAGAGCCAGTATCATCGGGTATTCCGGGAAGATTTTCAGAGAGAGACATAACGGAAGGGAAAAGCTATGGTAGACGACAGGTGGGTGGTGTACTGGAATGAATACACCTCCAAGACTTATACATACGGCTCGAAGATAAGGTTTATAAGCAGGCAGGATGTTTCCTACGAAAATCCTCTGATGCCGCCGGGGACGGTAATCAACAGCTGGTATTCGAGAACGAATTTTCAGGGAGACAAGATAGAACCCTCCCTGCCGATCATTGATGGCGAGGGCGCTTATCATATCTCGGTCGATATGGACTTTGAAGAGGGCAGCGAGGAGGACATCATGCTCCGCATCATTTTCTTTGACAGATATGATGAGAAAGCGGAGAGTGTCATTCTCAGGGGCAGGGATAATTATTTTAAGCCGTCCATCCAGACACACAGCTATAGAATAGAACTGATTAACGGCGGGATTCACAGGTTTGTATTTCATTCGATCATTTTGAAAGAGGTCAGTCAGGAAGAGTTTGATGCGGAACAGGAGAGAATTGAGAAGCTTAAGAGGGCTTCTAAAAAAGGTAAAACTTTGCGAAGAAAAAATAAAAAATCTGGGAGATGAGGAGCTGGCGGCGCTTACGGATCAGTTCAGGGCACGATACCGGAACGGAGAGTCTCTGGATCAGCTGCTTCCGGAGGCTTTTGCCGTAGTCATCACAGCGGATGAAAGGATATTGGGGAAGCATCCCTATGACGTGCAGATCATGGCGGGAATTGCCCTGCATCAGGGACATCTGGCGGAGATGAACACCGGCGAGGGAAAAACGCTGGCGGCAACCATGCCCCTGTATCTGAATGCCCTGACGGGCAGACCCTGTATACTGGTCACCTCCAATGATTATCTGGCAATCCGTGATGCGGAGGAGCTTCGCCCGGTGTATGAATTTTTAGGGATGACTGTATCGCATCCTCCGAAGGAGGGGGCGGAGAAGCAGGAGAATGATGCCCGCAAGGAGATGTACTCCGCCAATATTATCTATATGCCGAACGGCACGTTGGGCTTTGATTACCTGTTTAACAATCTGATTAAGAACGCGAAGGAGCGCTTTATCCATGACATGTATTATGCCATTATCGATGAGGCGGATGCCATTCTTCTGGATGCGGCGATCATGCCCCTTGTCGTGTCGGGGGTGCCCAGGGTACAGTCCAACCTGTACAGCGTGTGCAATTTCTTTGTCAGCTCTTTGGTGGAGGACATCGATTATATAGAGGAAGACGGCGCAGTCTGGCTTACGGAGAAGGGCGTCCGGTACGCGGAAAAATTCTTTGGCATTGATAATTATTATGGAAGGGATTTCTTTGAGATCAACAGGCATGTCACTCTCGCGCTCAGAGCCAACGTATTGCTTGAGAAAAACAAGGATTACATGGTGACGAACGATGAAAAGCGTGAGGTCATGCTCTTTGATGCGGCGACGGGCAGACTGATGCCCGGTGTGAAGCTGCGCGGCGGAATGCATCAGGCGATCGAGGCGAAGGAAGAGGTGGAGATCACACAGGAATACCGGACGGTTGCTTCTGTGACGTTCCAGAACCTTTTCATGATGTTTGAGAAATTCGCGGGAATGAGCGGAACGCTTGTCAATAACGCGGATGAGCTGTTCGACACTTACCATAAGAAGGTGGTTGTGATCCCGCCAAACAGACCGTTAAAGAGAGTGGATCTGCGCGACAGATATTTTGTCACCGCCCGGGAAGAGTTCATGGCAGCAGTCAAAATGACAATCGAGGCGCACAGGCGGGAACAGCCCGTGCTGATTATCCTGAATACCGCCACGGACACAGAAGTTTTTTCCAGACTGCTCATGACGGAAAATATTCCGCACAATGTGCTAAATGCTAATAATGCATTCTGGGAGGCGGAGATTATCAAGGGAGCCGGACAGCTGGGAGCAGTGACGGTTGCCACGACAATGGCGGGCAGAGGAACGGACATCAAGCTCGGAGAGGGCGTGAAGGAGCTTGGCGGACTTACGGTAATCGGTGTGGGCAGGATGCCCAATGTGCGGTCGGAAAGGCAGGCAAGAGGACGGGCGGGACGGCAGGGGGATCCCGGCGTCAGCCGTTACTTTGCAAGTCTGGAGGACGATATTGTGGGAGCGGAGGGCAACGAAAAGCTGGAAAAGATCATTGCCGGAAAGAAAAAGATCTCCCGGTTCAGGCTGAAGAAAATCATTAATTCCAGTCAGAGCTTCAGCGAGGAGAGCGGGCAGCAGTCCCGGAACCATTCGGTATCGTACGACAAGGTGCTCCAGAGACAGCGGGACTTTATCTATGCGACCCGGAATAATCTGCTGGACGGTGAGCGGATCGAGGACAGCAGGGTCATTGAGATCGCGGAGGGCAATATTGACCGGTTCCTGAATGAGCAGGAGGAGCTGACATGGCCCGTCTTAAACCGGTTTTTGCTGGACAATATCTCCTACACGCTGGATGAACAATATATGACCATCGATATCTCGGACAGAAAGGCTGTGAAAGCTTATCTGATAAGCAGGGTGCAGAGCGGGCTGACTGCCCAGCGGGACAGGATCGGGGATGAGGAGAGCTATGAGCAGTTCGTCAGGGAGGCTACGCTGAAGGCGATTGATGATGAATGGGTCGAACTGATTGACTATCTGGAACAGCTGCAGTCGGCGGTTTCCGGGCGGGCATCCGCACAGCGGAATGTATTGTTTGAGTACCATGATGAGGCGTTTGAGCTATACGGCAAGATAGAGCACACGGCGAAGCGGAAGATGATAAGGAATATCCTGCTGAGCGATGTGGGGCTTGACCGGAAAATGAACTTATCGATTGTATATCCTTAGGAGAGAAAAGACATGGTATATAATTTTAATCTGGGAATCGGATGGGCGAGCAGCGGCGTGGAGTATGCGCAGAGCTACAGAGCCAATATGCTGCGGCGGATCGGTGCGGAGGCAAGATTTGTCTTTATGGATATGTTTCCCAGTGAGAACATTGAACATATGACGAAGAATATCGGTTTTGCGGATGAGGAGATCATCTGGCTGTACACCTATTTTACCGATACGAAGATTGCCCCGGTCACGTTTACGCTGGCGAATCTGGAGAAGACCTTTGCGGAACAACACGACAGCTTTTCGAGAAACGGGAAGGTATGCAAATACTATTTCCCGAATAATATCTATTACACGGTATATATGGTGGATGAGACCAGCGATCTGGTGCACAGAGTCGAGATCGTGTCCAGGGATTGCCTGATCAGGAAGGATTATTATACCTACTGTAAGCTGTATTCGGAGTTCTACGCGCCCTATGACAACAAGGCGCACATGTACCACCGCCGCTTCTATAACGAGGATGGCTCCGTCGCCTATGAGGAGATGAATGACGATGGGCAGGTGTTCTATAAATTTCCGGACAGGGTACTCTGCTCGAAGGAGGAGCTGGTGGGGTACATGGTGGAAAAAATGCAGCTGACTTCATCGGATGTTGCAATTATAGACAGAACCACCGGCATCGGTTCGGCAATCATGCGCAACTGCAATGATGCCAGAATCGGCATTGTGATTCATGCCGACCATTTCAGCGAGAGCGGCACGGACGAGAACAACATCCTCTGGAATAACTATTATGAGTTTTCCTTTGCGCAGCACCGGAAGGTGGATTTCTACATCACGGCCACGGATGCGCAGAACCGGCTGGTAAGAGAGCAGTTCCGGAAATACAAGGGTGTGGAACCCAATGTTGTAACCATTCCGGTGGGAAGTCTGGATGAGCTTAAGTTCCCGGAGAAAGGCAGGAAAAAGCACTCCGTGATCACGGCATCCCGGCTTGCGACGGAGAAGCACTGTGACTGGCTTGTGGAAGCGGTCGTGAAGGCGAGGGAAGCGATTCCCGATGTCTCTCTGGATATTTATGGAAAGGGAACGACAGAGGAAACACTTCGGAATCTGATCAAAAGGCTTGACTGTGGAGAGTATGTCCGCCTGATGGGACAGCAGAAGCTGGATGAGGTGTACAAGGAATATGAGGTCTATATGTCCGCCTCGCAGAGCGAGGGCTTTGGACTGACGCTGATGGAGGCAATTGGCTCCGGACTTCCCATCATCGGCTTTGACGTGAGATATGGCAACCAGAACTTCATTGACGAGGGACAGAACGGCTACCGGATTCCCGTGACAGACGAAATGGATAAAAAGGAGAAGATTGACCTGCTGGCGGAGAAGCTGATAAAGCTCTTTACGGAGGATGATCTTGAGGCGTTCAGCCGGCATTCCTATGAAAAGGCTGAAGTTTATTTGACGAGCGAGGTGGAGAAGAGATGGAACAGCTTAATCAATCAGGTGGGATAGTTCTTTTGTTTGACACTTACTCCACGGAGAGCAGAAATCTGTATGAATCCTTTCAGAATGCCGGAATTGAGGTCAGCGCTGCCGTCATTGAAGATGACGGATTTCTGCCGGAGGGCCTGATTTCTGTATACGGATATTTCCTTGGCGATTTCAGCCGGGCTGCCAAAACAGCGGGACGGCCGCTTTACTTTAATGAGCTGCAAATCCCTGATTTCTGGGAGATAGAGAGCACTAATGCCAGCGGAAAGGTAATGAATTACAATAGAGAGCGGGCGAGAATCTATTATGCGGAGCCTGCCAACAAGAGACTGATCAAGCTTGTGGACTGGATAGATGAGAATGGCACCGTGCGTCTTTGCGAGCACTATAATAAATACGGGGCATTGTACTGCCGGACGACCTTTAATAAAAAAGGGGAAAAGGTGTCCCGTAATTTCTTCTCCGCGGAGGGGAAGGAGGTCATTGTCGAGAACTTCATTACCTCCGATATTATTGTAACCATGGACGGGAAGGACAGAATCTTGCACGGCAAGCGGGAATTTATCAGGTTCTTTCTGCGGGTGTCTGGGCTGGAGCGGCAGAGTCTCTTCTTCAATTCGCTGTCGTATCCCTTCTTTGCTTCACTCGATCTGCCGGACAACGGTCAGAGAGATATACTGTTCTGGGAGGAGGAGATCTATGACGGAATCCCGGGCAATATGCAGATGATCCTGAACCACGGCGCACCCAGAACGAAGCTCATCTACGTGCAGAAGCATGAGGCATATGAGAAGCTGATAAAGCTGGGCGCTTCAGAGGAAATGGTAAAGGAACTGGGCTATGTGTACAGCTTTGCGCGGGAAAATCAGGGGAACCGGGAGGCGCTGATCTGTACAAACTCGGATCAGATCGAGAGACTGACGGAGCTTGTGGAGGCACTGCCGGAGTTGCATTTCCATATCGCGGCGCTGACCGAGATGTCACAGAGGCTGCATGATTTTGAAAAGTACGAAAATGTGTCTCTCTATCCGGGAGTAAAGCTGTCGGTGCTAAATAAGCTGTTCGCCAGATGCGATTACTATTTTGACAATAACCACGAGGCTGAAATTGTGGATGCGGTACATAAGGCGTTCCTGAATTGTATGCTGATTTTCGGAGTGAAAGAGTATGTTCACAACCGGAATTACATAGCGAAGGAGCATATCTTCGAGAGCGGGCGGATCGGCAATCTGATCGCCACTGTAAAGCTGGCTTTGGAATCGCCGGAAAAGAGGAAGGAAGCTCTGCGCAGACAGGAGGAGACAGCGCTTTCGCTGGACAGGGAAGACTTTCTGGCAGTGTTGGAAAAGTGAGGCTCTGTAACCTTAGTACGGTTGTAAATTCAGTACAGATGCTATAAAATGTTTAGATGTGTTTTGCACTTGTAAAAGGAGGAGACAGAAGTTATGAAAGAAAAGAAGGTACAGGATGGAAAAAAGTCTATCAGAATTCTTACAATAGCGGCGTATGCCCTGCTCATTGTCGGACTGCTGATTATTGCACCTGTGATATGCCCGCTGGTATTCGGATATCATACCTATACGGTTTCGGAGGATTATTCGGGAAATATGAATCCTTCCGGCACGCTGGTATATGCGAAGGCTTCGAGCGAATACAATGCAGGAAACATTGTTGCTGTTGATAACATGGATGGAGACAGAGACGTTGATGTGTATTATGTTGAAGCCGTTCAGGATGGCAAGGTGACGCTGGAGGGTGGCGACACCGTGGACATGGATCAGGTTGCCGGCAGAGTTGCTGCAAAGACGCCCGGCTTCGGTTATCTGAGCCAGCTGTGCTTCACCGTATGGGGAATTATTCTGACAGCTGTCCTTTTTGCTGCGGGAATTGGCATGGCAGCCTATGCCAACATCCTTACCAGAAGAGGGAAAAAGGAATAATTATACAGGTATCCGCGCGGGAGATATACCCGTCTCCCGTGTGGATTGTAAATTCAGAATTAATAACATTATCAACGGCAGCATTGCCGATTTTCTTATCATTCGACACAAACAATCCCCCCTTATTCATAAAAAAAAATTTTTTTAATAAATTTAAAACCCAAAGGAGTGTAGAGGGTACTTAATATATAGAGCAGAAAATGGAGGGATGCAGATGTGAAGACAGAATTACGGAGGAGAAAAATCATGGAAGATAAGATCAGACAAGCAATTGAACAGATGAAAAAGGGAGATGAAAAGGGCTTTAATGCGGTCTATTCGGCAACCTACAATAGGGTGTATTTCAGGGCGAAGCAGCTGGTGCATACAGAGGAAGACGCGCAGGATCTCACGCAGATTGTCTTCGTGGAGGCATACAGGAATATACATACGCTGCAGACTCCGGAGGCTTTGTATGCGTGGCTGTTTGCAATTACCTGTAATCAGGCAAAGAGACTAAACAGAAAAAGAAAAGATATTCTGCTCGGAGAGGAGGCAGAGGGAATGCTCGATGAGCTTGAAAACAATGATCTCTCTACGATGCCGGAGCTGACGGCGGATCAGAAGGCAACCGCTGATATTGTCAGGGGAATCATTGAGGAACTGCCTGAATTGCAGAAGGTGGCGGTTGTTGCTTACTACTTCGATGGCATGAAGGTGGAACAGATTGCGGAAATGTTGGAGTGCTCTGAAAATACCATTAAGAGCCGTCTCAACTACGCACGGAAATATATCAAATCCAGAGTGGAGGAAAAGGAGAAAAAGGAGGGCTACAGACTGCATGTGATCGGACTTCCGGTTCTGTGGTATGCAATCAGGACAATGGCAGACAAGACAAAACTGACCGTGCAGGCGGCACAGAATATTTACAACGGTGCCTGCTCCAATGTCGGTTTGCAGGGCGGCGTCATTGCAGCGGGAGAAGCAGCAGCGGCGGGAGGAGAGGCCGCCAAGGCAGCAGGCCTTGGAGCGAAAGCAGCATCCATGGGAACTGCGGCGAAAGCGCTTATGATCGCGGGAGCGGTTGCTGTTGCAGGTATCGGCACGGCAGCAGTCATCCATTTTGCCCAACCGCAGGAGCCGGGACAGCCTGATGTGCCGGCAGGAGCGGAAGAGGTGATTCAGAGGCTGACGCTTGCAGATGATCTGTCCGAGTATCTGGGGCTGTATTTTGGAGATTACTGGACAGAGGATGCAGAGGCGGTATATCCCTATAAGGTTTCGGACACGGAGTACCGGTTTTCCGTTGACGATCTGAAGGCACAGGGGGATTCTCTGAAGTGTGTGCTGATCAAAGAGAAAATCGATCATCTGCCGGAGGGTGTGGAACTGGCGATAGCATACAATGACAGCTTTGCCGGTATGGAACCGGAAACGCTGAATATGCAATACCTGCATAATTTTACTACGGATACGTGGAGCCTGAATGTGAGCACAGCGGAAGGTTTTATCATCCGGCTGGTAGACACGACGACAGCGGAGCTGGAAGATGCATGGAAAATGGAGGATGATTATTCGGAGTTTATCAAGATGTACGGCGTGGAGGTGCCTGAGCCTTATGAATTTGCGTACCAGTATGACGGGCCGACATTGACCGCGACGAAGGTCAGTGATGATGAGTACCGCTTTGACAGCGCTGCCTTGCAGAATAAATTTCATGATGCCCAGATGGTCACGGTCAGGCTGAATCTGCCGGGAAAGATCAGGATTTCCTCTATCGTAGGAGGAGATGTCTATACGCCGGGAACAACATTAAATTATTATGAGACGAACAGACCGGATGCCAACAGCTCGTATTTTCCGGTTGACACAAAGACAGATATCATTGTGAAGGTCGAGGGATACGGAAGTACACCTACCGTAACGACGGCAGAGGAACCCGGTACAATCGCCGCACTGGGAAATATGTATGAATATGAAAAGTGGGAGCCGGATGGGGGCGAAGGTGCTACACTGTATGTAAAGCAGATCGGCTCTGAGACAACACAGATCACGGAAGACTACGCTGACACAATCGTTGAGTACGAGGGATACTGGACTCTGGACGGTCAGGAGCTTCATTTCACCGGAAAGGATCTGGAAGTGCTGACCCTGACAGACCTTGCAGGAAACCCTATTGACAGAAGAATCGCGTTCTTTTATCTGGAGGAAGACGGTATGATCTATGTCGATGTGCCGGATGATGCGGATTGGCAGACCTATGCTTTCCGGGGCTTGCCTGATTATGTCTACAAGAAAATGTCGGCGCCTGCTTCAGATAAGCCGGAGAGTAATCAGACACCGGCCATCTCTAACGAAACGGATACGGAACAGGGTGTGCATGAGACAAATTCAGGCACAACATGGCAGCTGACAGATACGGTTTCCATGCACTTTGAGAATGGTGTGTTCACAGTATCCGGCGAGGGAGATATGCCGGAGTATAGCGGCAGAAATGAGGTTGCACCGTGGACCTACGATGTTTTCCGGGGGGATCCCACTACAGTCATCATAGAGGAAGGAATCACGAGCATCACACCGATGGCATTCACCGGATATCTGAATATCACAGATGTCTCCCTGCCGAGCACCTTGCGCGTGATAGGGGAAAGGGCATTTTCTTCCTGCAACAGTCTTCAGGAGATCGTCATCCCGGACGGTGTCGAGGAGATCGGAGATAAGGCATTTTTCAACAGCTACTCTCTGAAAAAGATTTATATTCCCGCCAGTGTCACGAAGATTGGTGACGGTATCTTTATGAGCGGCAA
Source organism: uncultured Lachnospiraceae bacterium (assembly GCA_900554205.1). Classification (GTDB taxonomy): domain Bacteria; phylum Bacillota; class Clostridia; order Lachnospirales; family Lachnospiraceae; genus Acetatifactor. The sequence continues at coordinate 4,522 of USGM01000061.1, read as the reverse complement.
TTCTAATCTGGTCATCTACGGAGAGAAAGGCTCTGCGGCGGAAAAGTACGCTGAAAAATGGCAAATTACATTTGAGGAGGATTCGACCCGCTGACACGTGGGCGAACCTCCTATGCTCAAACCATGTGCTCAAGAAGGTAAAGACAATATTTTGAAATAGGCATTCGCTGCAAGGCTGAGATAGTGGCGGCCGTTGCTCATGGATTCTGCCAAAGGAATGCCGCGTCCGATCTCCACGGCGGAAATATTCCGGTCGGCAAGCTCGTCCGCGCGAGCCTTACAGATGCCGCAGAATGAGACGATGCGGATGTCACCGGAATGCTGCCGGATGCCGCTTAACACCTTCCCCATAAGGCTTTGGCTATCCAGACAGCCTTCTCCGGTCACGATGAGACCACAATCCTGCAGCAGGGTATCAAACCGGCAGAGACTCAGCAGTCCGTCGATGCCGCTGACGATTTTCGCACCGAGGAATGCCGCGCAGCCGTAGCCGGTTCCTCCTGCCGCACCCGCTGCATTCATGTGGGAGTCCACATGACAGTCGCGCTCTATCACACCGGCGATGTGGACAAGACCTGCATCCAGAATTTTCACCTCTTCGTCAGTTGCACCCTTCTGCGGCGCGAAGACATAGGCGGCACCCATAGGACCGTAAAGAGGATTGATTACATCGCTCATCACGGTAAAGGTTGACTGTCTGACGCGTTGATCCAGATGCGACAGATCAATTTTTTCCACTTTGGACATTGTGCCTCCTGTGGGAATGAAGGTCTCCTTATCCGCATTGTAGAAATTGACGCCAAGAGCAGCCGCCATCCCGCAGCCACAGTCTGTCGTTGCACTTCCGCCGAGACAGAGAAAGAAATTCCGGCAGCCGATCTCCAGCGCAGCCCTTATGAGTTCACCGAAACCGTAAGTGCTGGCTTCCAGCGCATGAAAGCCTGTCTGCTTCGTCAGTCCGCTGCTTTCGGCAATTTCTATGACAGCGGTATGATCGTCAATGATACCGAAGGCAGCCTCAATGAGGGCACCCTCAGGGGAGTGGACTTTTGCCAGCTTGCGTGTCCCGCCCTTTGCTCGCAGAATGCAGTCAACACTTCCCTCCCCGCCGTCGGCAATGGGAATCTTAATCACATCACATTTCACATATTTCATCGCAGCTGCCGCGAGAATGTCGGCAACCTCCGGTGAGGACATGCTGCCCTTAAAGCTGTCCGGAATCACAATTACCTTCTGCATGGTGGTTATCTCCTTTCGTTTTAATACTTTTATTATAAAGGATGAGAAAATAAAAACATATGTCTCAAAAGCCAATAATCCGCACAAAAAACTGTCCTCTGGGTTGCGGCAGCCGCATGGTTGTGATATGTTGGAAATAACGGAGGGGACATTATGACGATAGAGACACTGACGGCGAGGGAGATTGTGACGCAGCTTGCGGAGACGATCGGACAGAACATTAACATCATGAACACAGAGGGCGTTATCATTGCAAGCAGTGACCCGGAGAGAGAGGGACAGCTTCACGACGGTGCGAGAAAGTTAATTGCGGAGCAGTTGCCTCTTCTGGTCGTGGAGGATGACGTGCAGTATGCCGGGGCAAAAAACGGCGTAAACCTGCCGATCATGTTTGAAAATGAGCTGGTAGGAACGATAGGTATTACAGGAAAGGTTTCGGAAGTGCTTAAGTATGGTCAGATCATAAAGAGAATGACAGAAATTCTTTTGCTTGACAGCAGGATCAGAGAGCGGACGGTGATTGAACAAAAGGCACGGGATCGTTTTTATGATGAGTGGATTCTGGGGGAACTGGAAATGAAAAATGAGGCGGAGTTCAGGAGAATGGCGGAGGCTCTGGCGATTGATGTCTCCGGCACAGTGAGAATTGCCGTATTATCCGTGGATTTTGAGAGGCAGCCGGAGGATGACACCTACACATTGATTTCCCGCTATATCCGCCAGCTTCTGCGAAGCAGACTGTCCGGCAGCGCCTTCCGCACAGCGACAAAAATGATCTGCATCATAAAGGAAGAAAAAGTAGAAATGCTTTTGCCGACCTTTCAGCGGGCGGCGCAGGAACTGACGGAAAAATACGGATGTACGATTCATATGGGTGTTGCGGATACACCGGCATCGTTTCATCTCCATGAGAATTATGAACGGGCTCTGGCGGCGCTGGAGATCGCAACCCGCAGAGGGGAATTGCTGACGTGGTACGATGAGTTTGACTTTGATTTTGTTATACAGGATATTCCCAAGAAGACCTGCCGCAGGTACCTGACGCGGCTCTTTGGCACAATAGACGATACGGCGGCGAAGGAACTGGAGTTTGCGAGGATCTACCTGGAGGAAAATGGTTCCCTGATCGCTATCGGGGAAAGGCTGTTCCTGCATAAAAATACAGTCAAATACCGTATCACCAGACTGAATGAGCAGACCGGCGTGGATATCAGAACCTGCCGGGGAGCCTATATTTTTACGCTTGCACTGAAATTCTGGAACCGGCTTGTGGAATAATCCACCGCGGAATTTACTTATATTTTATATTCCTATGGTAGCGGCATTTTTGAAATCTTTCCGGGACGAATGATGATGTGTAAGGGAGCGGCAGAGATGCTCAGTCATTGTCCTTCAGCTTGGAATACAGGATCACGGCATCCCCTTCCTTGATATACGTCTGACCGTTAGGGATGATTGTGCGGTTTTTGCGGCGGATCATCACGATCAGCTCCTGACGTGAGATGTCCAGATCCTTGACCTGCTTTCTATAATGATTCACTTGCTGTTTACTTCACTCCAGATTTGATTGGGGATACAGCAATTAAACAGAATGAAAGAATACAGAAAAACAGAGCAATGATTGATGCGATTCGTGACAGCATCAAGGGAATTGTAATAAATGTGGCCGAGATAGAGTTCTATACACAGGAAGATCCAAGAATGAATAGATATTTCTATGGAAAGAAGTACAAAAATTTTAGAACGAGAACGTTGGCAGTAATGGATGATCGCACAAATGGAGATATGGATTTATTGTTCACTACGGAAGGACTAATGCCAGTTATTAAAGGTAAAGGAAAAGCTGTAATTCCCTACGATAAGATTCAATGGAGCAAGAATACTAAAAAGAAAGAATTGGTTATTAGTGTAAAGTATTCAAACGAGAATCTTGATATGGACAATCTATATGAGTTGATTAAGAGATTAGCAGTTAATGAGACAAAAACTGACAGGAATTATGTTTTGTAATTAGTATATTTAAATTGTTAACGGGGACATTTTCTTAAATTTGCCCCCTACCTTCTAAGTAAAACAATACAAACTGATAGATGGCAGAATGACTTGTAAGTATTGCGACTGAGACATATCGCCTTGGCTGCCTTGCTAATATCTTTGGATGTTTTCACAAAGCCTATAAATAGGCCGTTTATTGGTTTCTACTACACATCTTTATAGAAATAGCCTGTATTCACATTTTAAATGGATAATTGACATATAATACTGACAAACGGCTTTGTGAAAAAGACTCAGAAAACGCCCAAAGAAGAGATACAGATTGCCAAGGATAGAAGAAAAGATTTTATAGAAAGGGTGATGAAGGATGAGAACATTTGATGATATGCTTTCTAAGCAGTTACAGGATGACGAATTTAAAAAGGAATATGAAGCAATCCAGCCAGAGATGGATGTCATAAGGGCTATCGTAGATGCTCGTACTTCTCAGAATATGACACAGAAGGAGCTGGCTGAACGCACTGGTATTAATCAGGCTGATATTAGCAAGCTCGAGAATGGAACAAGGAATCCGTCTGTCAATTTGCTTAAAAGATTAGCAGATGGTATGGGAATGGCTCTTAAGATTGAGTTTGTACCGAAACAGAGAGCATAAAACTACCCCATTACAGATTTTACCCACATTTTACCTTCCCATGGTAGCAGCCCCCTCCCGGTTCCGTTACTATTTCAGTAAAAACGAAAGTGGGCAGGTGGGAAGAATGACTTATGAGGAACTGAAGCAGAATAAAGAGATTCTGGCATTTATCAAGAAGGGCAATGACAATCTGGGTGCCATGGGATATACAGATCATTCGGAGGCGCATTCCGGACTGGTAGCGGAGAGAGCCGCCTATATTCTGGAAAAGCTGGGATATTCCGAGAAGGAGCGCGAGCTTGTCAGGATTGCCGGGTTCATGCATGACATCGGAAATGCCGTCAACAGAAGCCATCATGCGGAATACGGCGCGTTGTTAGCAAATGATATTCTGAAGAAGACGGATTTGAACATAGAGGAGCGCATTCAGATAAAAGGGTCATAACGCTGAATCTGCAGATTGACCCGAAAATATGCAGCATGTATGAGTATTTTGAAATCTTTCTGGGACGAATGATGATGTGCAAGGGAGCGGCAGAAATGCTCGGAGCGAATTTCCGGCTTACCGTAAACGGTTCAAAGGTACTGTGAGCCGGTCAGTCATTGTCCTTCAGCTTGGAATACAGGATCACGGCATCCCCTTCCTTGATA
>USGM01000060.1 GCA_900554205.1 uncultured Lachnospiraceae bacterium | reverse complement strand
CGCTCCCGCGTGGGGAGCGACCATTACAGCACAAAGCAACTGAGCCATCATACCGATTTCAATCCGCGCTCCCGCGTGGGGAGCGACATGGCACTGATTGCCGGAATAAGAGTACCACCGATATTTCAATCCGCGCTCCCGCGTGGGGAGCGACCCTTTAGGGTACATAAACCAACTGACCGAACGATTGATTTCAATCCGCGCTCCCGCGTGGGGAGCGACATGACGGTGATAAGTAAGGAGGTAAATCCTCGCTTTATTTCAATCCGCGCTCCCGCGTGGGGAGCGACTATTATTCGGATCAAAGGAAGCCGGACCACCCTTATTTCAATCCGCGCTCCCGCGTGGGGAGCGACTGCGTTGGCACTTATAACGCTTCTACAGACACTGTAATTTCAATCCGCGCTCCCGCGTGGGGAGCGACGAAAAGGTCTAAGAGCAATATCCTCTTCCCAGTCAATTTCAATCCGCGCTCCCGCGTGGGGAGCGACTATATCTGCCACAACCCCATAATTCTGAACGTCAAATTTCAATCCGCGCTCCCGCGTGGGGAGCGACAGCGAAAACAGACAACAAATCACCCATTTTCGCTCCAAACATAAGCACAATATCCAAAACATTGGGTTCTGTCAATTGGCTCAATCACTTTTACAAATTCTAATACATGGAAATACAAGCATTCCGTGTGCGAATCCGGCACGGTTTTAATGTTCACTTACGATTCGCGTATCTAGCATATGAGGATTCCTGTCATATCGACTCCACGGTTTTTCCCCACATGCTCCACGCGGTTTTTGTATTTCTCACCCAGTACATAATATCTGACACTGTCCTGCTCAATGTCAATAATGTCCATGATCTGCTTCTTAACCATTGCCAGCTGCGTGCTATCCACTATGCACTCAAACACAGAATTCTGCACCCGCTGTCCGTAGTTTGTACAAACCTTTGCCACTTTGTTTAAACGGCGGACACCCTGTGCAGTCTGCGTGTTCACATCATATGTAATCAATACGAGCATTCCGTCACCTCTTAAAATAAGGAGGATATGCATTCAAATCGCCACGGAGATACCGGGCTAACAGCATAGCCTGTACATACGGCAGAAGTCCAGCCGATATTTTTTCTTTCAGAAACGGATGCATAATCTGCTCCCGCTTGGTCTCCTGCCACGCCTGAATAAATGTCTTTCGCGCATCATCCTTCATGATGACCGCCCCATTCTCCATCACTTCAAAATTCTTCGCATCTATCTGTCTCTTATTGATCAAGGTCAGGGCAAACCGATCTGCCACCGGGCTGCGAAGCTCCTCCATGAGATCAAGCGCCAGCGACTTTCTGCCGGGTCTGTCCCGATGCATAAAGCCGACATAAGGATCCAATCCGACCGAATACGCCGCTCCGGCACACTCATTTGCCAGAAGAGAATAGGCAAAAGAAAGCATTGCGTTTACACGGTCGCGCGGCGGACGGCGGCTTCGTCCGTCAAAACGAAACTCTCCCTTGTTTTGCAAAATCAATTCATCAAACACCCGGAAGTAACATGTCGCCGCCTCTCCTTCAAAGCCCCTCAGCTGCTCCATATCATTGCATTCCCTGACTGCATTTATCATGTTCTGCAACAGCTCCGACGCATGTTCTACCTTTTCTGTATCTATTTGCATTGCATGATCCCGAATTGCCCTGTTTAACACATATCTTTCATTATATATCTTTCCTAAAATCATATTTCTGGAAATAGCAAGACATTCCTCCGGCACATCGGAAAGATGATATTGCTTCTTTCGCAAGAGCACATTCCCATTTTCCTGCCCGACAAACCGTCCACAGTAATTGTCACCCTGAAAGAAAGAGAGTGAGACATTGCTTTGATTACATTTTCTGATTAATGCAGGGCTCGCCCCGACATAATTAAATGCAACAATAGCCTCCAGATTATGAATCGGAAGCCTCATTGTAATTTCATCGTCCCTTTTGACAATCACATTTTCTCCATCCAACCCCAGATAGACCTCTTCGGATGTGACATATAGTGTATTCAGCAGTTTTTTCACGTTTATCCCCATTTCCGCGCATGGCTTCTGCCTTCATCCTTCAAGACAGCGCCGTGCCTGTTACCATGCTGTCAACATAATTTTGCGCATCACCGCTTTTACTCAGCTCCGGCATACAGATATTTTGCAGAGAACATTGGCTGCAATGCTTTTCCCTTTTTGCCCTCGGCGTGTAACCTCGCTCGTAATACTGATGCATTTCAGCAAAGCTTTTTCTGACCTTTTCCCTGAGTTCTTCCGAGATTGCAACCTCTTCTCTGTGCTTGGTTTCTCCGTAATACAAATACCCTGTCTCAACCCGTGTCAGAAGCATTTCCTCAAGACACATTGCCTGCGCCGCCATCTGCAGCTCATCTGCGTCATGCTTCTTGGGTGCACCTCGCTTATACTCTACCGGTATCGGCAGATACGTTCCCTCTCTGCCATGCAGGGGAACACCCCGGGAATCAGCGTGAAATTCCACTATGTCACACTCTCCGCTGATTCCCAGCGTTCTGGAAAAGACCCGCATTGCCCGGACAGTCAGAACATCTCCTCTTTTCTGCTTCAGAAGCGGATTGTGTGCATTCTCATGCATCACCGCTCCCTCAAACGTCCTCACATTTTCTTCCCACTGCTGTTCAATATGGATCAGTGCCCATTGCCGTCTGCAAAAAGCAAAGTGCTGAATACCTGACAGCATCAGAAAGTCCTCTTCTGCGTATTCCATTTCCCCTACTCCTTACAGATACAGGTAACCCCCTCCGGCAGCGCCTCTTCTATTTCTATAACATAGTCATCGAAGCTTCTGGGTACATCCACCTCCTCTTTCTTCTGCACTTTAACTCCCTCAAAGAGCTTATACGAAGGAGCACAGCCAAGCTCACTGTCATGCTTAAAGATAATCAGCTTGCGAACCGCCATCTTTCCTCTCGCTGCAGAGTGATCATTCTCAAACATATTCAGAATCGCCTCCCAGAGCAGCTGCAGGTCGTCCTCCGAGAAACCGGTCACCTTTCTTGCCAGATTAGCCGACACATACCCTTCGGCACGATATAATCCGTAGGGAACAATATACTTTCTTCCCATTTCCGTCCCTTTCTTCATCGCGTCCTCCTCGGTAGTAATCGCCACTCTCGTGATGGTAACCTCCTGCGCAATGATAGGATCTACGGAACGTGCAAAGCTAAGCTGCACAGGGCCGCGCACCTGCCCGCAGTTCAGATTGTCTTTAACGAAGGTCGTCATCACCGCTCCGAAGGTTCTGATGTCAAAGAAATTGCCGCACATGAAATCGCGCACCTTCTTATCCAGCTCGGGATCATCCTTCTTCATTGCCTTGACTTTTGCCGGATCAATGCCAAGGGAATCATAAGCTTCTCTGTCACTACAGTTCAACGGCACATTCTCCTTCACATAAATGCGGTATCCCTTCGCATCTTCCTTGACAGTCTCCACATAATTGCGGATCTTTCTTTTCAGGCAGACATCTGTCACCAGTCCATAGCCGCTCTCCGGGTCGATTCTCGGCATATTTCCTGCATCCGGATCACCGTTCGGGTTTCCGTTCTCCACGTCGAATAAAATTACAAAATCATATCTGTTACGAATTACCTCTCCCATCTTATTTTTCCTCCTTTTTCTGATAACGCTTCTGTGTCTGATGATAATAGCCAAGCTGGAACGACCCCTGCTCCGGCAAAGTCAGTCTCGCGGGAAATTCCTCCCCCAATGCCTCCAGAATCTCCTGCGTTCTTCGATTAAAAGTGATTTTGCTGCCCTCATCTTTCAGTTTTTTCAGATGCTTCTGTGCCAGATTGATCAGCAGCGGAAAGATATGTGCCGGTGTCGCTGCCGCCGAGTTAAAATATTTGTCCTTGATCGTTGCATTGATTCCCGGATTTGCCTCCTGCTGAATATGCTCCAGCACAGCAAACAGCCTTCCCAGATTGTACGGTACATTTTTACTCTTTTCATTCAGTCCCACTTCTAATACCCCCTCTTCTTCTGAGCATTGTTTATTTTTATTTCTTAAATAGTACGCCTTGATAATTGCTGCTCGTCCTCTGGTCACATTATGATCAGCGCGAATACGCAGTGTCACACCATTGAGCAGCGTTGCCGGATAACGCCCACCCGACAGAATTGCTTTTAATGTATCTGCCGCCATCTGCGGTGAAGGTGTCTTGTCCTTCGACTTCTGGTTGACCGTCTCCTGCAGTAATGACCATGGAGAGAGATTTTCCCTTGGATCTTTTAACGGTCGTATGATTTCCAATCGCCGGTAATGCTCTCCGATGTTCCGCAGCATATTGCCAAAGGAATCCTGCCAGAAAAATCTTACCGACAGTCTCGCTGCATTGGGAGCCACCCCAAGAACATAGAAATGTCTGTCCCTGTCGAGAAGCTCTCCCTTCCATTCTACCGCTTTCCCGGAGACTGCAGCTTTCAGTATCGCCGTCAGCTCGCCCTCTGTGATACTGTCTTCCTCCTGTATTCCGAACAGGGCACAAATGCTGACCTCCTGATAAGCCGGCTCACCGCCATCTGCCCAGCAGACCACTGTTGTGTCCCCTATGGTTCGCACATGTTCCCTGTCGTTCAGCAGATGATTCAGCGCTGCGCCATAGGCATTGGCTGCATATTCGCTCACCGGTGCATTTTTCCCCTGTTCCTTTCCATAAGAACAGAATGCCGGTGCGTTGAAGGAGACCAGAGAAGTTCCCATTGCCTGTGCTCCATACACGCCCTTAATGCTGGGATGCAGGGTTGCAAGCCTTCCTCTCTTCCCTGTTACCATGCAGATTTCGTCCTGCGCATCACCCGCGCCGTCGAAATACTTCCGCCAGCAGCTTCTGACATCCGCATCCTCCGTGACGGGCTTTCCCTCATAAAAAAACAGGATATTTGCCCCCGCCATCAGTTCCTTCCGGTTTTGTTCGATGTAATCTGCACTTCCCGCATTCTCCGGCTTCCACTCCTGCACAAAACGTTTCACCGCCATTGCCGGAGCCGATGACGCATCCCCCAATACCTGCAAATGAAGTTCACGGAATGCCTCAAAACACAGACGGGTTCTGTCCGGCTTTCCTTTATCGTCAATTCCGAAAACATAAGTGGAATTATCACAGAGAAAATTCGCCTTAATATCCGCGGATCTCTTAACTGTCTGCGGCACCTCCATCGTCCGGGGAACATAGGCGGTCTTTTTCTTGGTCTCTTTGGCAATTTTCATCGGGATAAAGTCAATGACCTTCCCCTCCGCATCCAGATTCAGCGCGAAAGAGATCTTGCCATTCTCCCACCCCGGAGTCGGAATATCTCCCGTTGCCAGCAGGTCTTCATAATGCTTCACTAATGCCTGTAGGATCACATAATCACCTCACAATTCCTTAAATCCAGTACACCATCCGTCAGCTGTGCCCGGAAAAACATGGGTCGGATATTCTCCTTCTCACTGTAATCGAGATCATAGAGCATATAGCCGAGATCCTTTGTCAGCGGGATGGTCTCAATGGAACCGCCCTCCCATTCCCTGAAATGCGCGGGAAATTCCCTGGTTCCAAAATAGGGCTGGTAATAGCATTGTCCTCTTTTCAGTCTGCGTCTCATGATATCCTGAAACTTTCCTGCATTATCTTCCTCATGAGCGTCTGCACCTATTTCAAAATGCGCTTCTATCACATAATGCACATCCTGCAGAATCAGTGATGTCCTCTGGTTGCGTTCATACGAGGTATCCAGATAAAGCTCCCCTTTTCCGCCTGTCATCACAGACCGCACATTGTTTGCAGACACCTTAGACTTTATCTCATTTCGTTTGATGCTCGTCATCCGGATACCGCATTCTTCCGGCTGCCGTCTTGTCAGCAGGATCGGCTTCATGAGATAGATTTTGTCAATGATCCATTTTAAGCCGGGATGCCAGTACACGGCTTCCAGAAGTCCCCGCGCCGCAGACGGTGTCATCATGTCATAGCTGACTCGCTCCGTCTTCATTTCGGGTCTGGAAAAGCATGCATAGTCTCCCCATACTTCTACCTTGATTGCCAAGTTTTCTCTCTCCTTTCCAAATATTTAGATGGTTGCAAAACTCCTCCTATTCACAAGTGACGTTGCACAAAATGCACTGACCACCGCAGGCACGCTTTCGCTACCTTCCGCTCGCAGCGGCACATAAGCTGTCAAAGTACGCCAGCTAAGTGCCAGCGGCTCCAGAGTGCACTGCTTGTGGTCATGTGCATTCTGTACAACTGTTACTTATAAATTTTAAATTGCGCAATTTTCTATACATCTCTGCCCAATTTCTATTGTTCATTATGTATAATGTAAAGTTGTTCTTACTGACACTATAATATATCCATCAATCAAAAATGTCAACAAAAATTTATCATCCCAATTTTTATAATTATAGCCCCACGCCACGCTCTGAAGCCGCTCCTGATTATCCTTGATTTTTCGTGCCACATCATATAAACTCATATATGTCACTTTCGGGTGTGGATTGAAAAATTATATAGCAGTGTAACATGTTTCCGGGCGACAGGCTTCTGTCGCCCGAACGTGTACTATGCCATATATCCGAAGCCCATCTCCACCTCCATCTGCAACCCGGTATCCTCGTTATACTGGTTCATGTCCCTGAGTACAAATACATTTCTGCTGATCTCCTCCAGACAGCCGTGCTCCCAAAGTGCCGCGAAATGCTGTTCATAAACATTGACCGCATATTGCCCCAGTCTGCGGAAGGTATTTCTGTCGGCAGTCCCCTCTGCTACCTGTTTCAGCAGGTCTTTGGTACCGTCCACCGGAATATATACCGTGCGCATGGAATTTTCTATGAGTTTAAAGCGCTCTGCCACTGTTTTAAACGGGAGCAGATTGCTCTTTCCGTCCAGTGCTTTCATAATGCCCTTCTGATCCAGATTCTCCTCCCCGAGCAGGCTGCGGAGATAGCTGAAATAAAAAGTTATTGCCTCCGGTGAATTTACCTTTTCGTATCTGCGCCAGGTCTCCCGCATCGCCGCAACACTCTGCGCCTGGAATCTGTTTTCCTCCCCTTCCAGCCGGAACGAATACACCATGCTTTCTCCGGCAGTCCGCTCTCCATTCCGGTTACATCTGCCCGCTGCCTGAATCAGTGAGTCCAACCCTGCCTCCTGACGGTAAACCTGATAAAAGTCCAGATTCACACCAGCTTCGATCAGTGACGTTGCAATCACCACGCATTCTTTACCCTCCGAGAGTCTTTTCCTGATTTCCGCAATTTTCCTCTTTCGTGTCACAGGACATAAAAGTGTCGTCAGACAGTACACACCCTCTCCCTTCAAATCCTGATACAGCTTCTGCGCAGTTCTTCTCGTATTGACAACACAGAGCACCTGCCTCTGTCCCCGAAGCAGTCCCTCAAGCTCCGCCATCGACAGCACGCCCCTGTTTTCCAGCGTCACACGCTCAAATTGCGCAAATAAGTCCTGCGTGTGACCACAGATTTCCTGCATTTCCGTCTGCGGAAGGTATTTCTGGAACATTTCTCCGAGCGCCGGCTGCGTTGCCGTACAAAGGACTACCGTCGAGCGATAGTTCTTCACAAGCTCCGCCATCGCCGCCACGCAAGGCTTCAGATAGGGTATCGGCAGGGTCTGCGCCTCGTCAAAAATGATAACGCTGTTTGCGAGATTATGAAGCTTTCTGCAGACAGAGCTCCTAATGCCAAACAGGGATTCAAAGAACTGCACGGCAGTCGTCACGATGACCGGCGCGTCCCAGTTTTCCGTAGCAAGTGCCTTTCGCCGCTGGATTTCCCCATCCTCTCCTTCTGTCAGGTCGTACAGCACCCCGGAATGATGCTCTACCACATTCTCATTCCCGAGAATGCCTTCAAACACTTCCGCATTCTGGTCGATTATGGACGTATAGGGAATGACATAAATAATCCGCTTCATCTCCCGGCTGCAGATATGGTTAAGTGCAAACCCCATCGACGCCGTCGTCTTTCCCCCACCGGTCGGCACCGTTAAGGTATATAATCCTCTCGGAAGCTCCTTTCCCTTCTCCATGCACTCCTGCAAAATATCCGTCCGCGAAATACAGAGCCTGTCCGCTTCACTGATCTCCACCCCTTCGCTCTGCACCTTTCTGAGGTCCTCGGCTTTTTCTGTCCACTTTGCAATATGGCTTTGGAACTTTTCCGCCAGTTCTTCCTTTGTGCAGTAGCCGCCTCTCTGTATGTTCCGGCGCATAAAGCCCTCCGTATCCAGATAATCCGCATCCACCAGACAGGAATAGAGCATTCTCGTAAAGAATCCGATGCCGAATACATCCGAAAAAGCGGGAGTCACCTTCTCCTCCTTCAGCCGGAGTCCGGGGTACACATCCGTCTTCCAGCAACTGTAGTCAGGTATATTGCTCTTCATTCGTCCGAAGAAGGTTCCCTCCTCCGCCACCCTGGGACTTCCAACATCCATCAGTCCGCTGTGATGGGCGGCAATCGCCACCGCAGCGGGAAGATTTTCCTGATTAATATTTAGTGCCTCCTTCGCTCCCGCTGTCGAGTGATCCACCCTTGGATGATGCTCCGGGTCATACATTCTCTTCTGGGAAGCCTCTGAGCTCTTGCCGATGTCGTGCAGCAGACCGCAAAATTCCCCTGCATCCCCGCAGCCAAATTCCGCGGCGAAGTCCCTCGCATACCTCGCAGTACCCACAAGATGTGAGGTCAACGGCTGAATCTCACCATCCTCATTCCGATGCGCGATCAATGCCCTATCATTTGTCATCCCTTCATCTGCCATTTGATCATTTCCTTTCCACTTTTTTCTGTTTCCAAATTTCATTTTTATTTTAAGTCCGATTCTCTTTGATCTTAACACTCTTTGTGTCCCATAAAACGGATTCAAAAAAGGAACAGCACTTCTTTTACGAAATACTGCTCCCATCTTCATTTCTTTTCCTTATCACCAGTCAGAATCCCAGTCGTCCCAGCTGTCATTCCAGCTGTCATCATTGCCCCAGTCATCATCCCAGCTGTCGTTCCAGTCGCTTCCGTTATCCCAGCTCGTGTCACTTTCGGTGCTGTAGTACGGGGAATCTGCAAAGTTATCATAATCCGCCCCGCTGTCATAGCCATAGGAGTCATAATAATCGGCATAATCGTGATCCATCCACGAAGAATACGGCGCCTCGATCCAGCTGTCGCCCGACCATTCATACCAGTCGTTGCTATAATAATAAGGTGTACCGTTATAATCGTAATAACCTCTGCCCGGGGTATTCGAGTCGAGGACAAAGGCAAGTATCATCGTACCGACCGCCGGTGCAATACACATAAAACAGAACAGCCAGAACAGGGTTTTCCCGATTGAGCTTTTCTTCTTGGGGTATTTTCCCCCTGTGTTCGGCGTGTTGCTTCTCTTCGGCGCGGAAGACGTGCTCTGATGTGCCTTCTGCTCTGCGACCCGCTCCTTCATCTTCATATAGAGCTCGTTGACCGCATACGCCTCGTCCGTGCCCTCATAGCGCACAGCGCGGGTTCCGTCCGCCTTATTCTTATATACGATGAACTTTCCTGTCTCCTCGTCCTTATAGATGCCGAATGCCTTTGCGCCTCGATAGTCCTCGCCGATAAACGTGCGCATCTCACTGAGCGGCAGCTTCTTCTCCGCTGCCCATGCCTTCAGCTCCTCTATCGTCTTCGGTACATCGTTCGCCTGTCTCGTGTAATGCTGGTTCACACCGCCGCAATTCGGGCATGTCTGATCATAATCGTTGATCCACTGTTCACACCAATCACATTTTATCTTCACGTTTTCCCCTCTTTTTCTGATTCCACGTTTTTCCAGATAATTCTATCACAACATTTATTTAACGTCTATCCATATCTTTATTTTCTGTTCAGTGCAGATAACAGCACAGCACCGGAGCGAACCACCCCGGTGCTGTCTGAAAACTCTATTTTTCGTAGTTGATTGCATATGCCAGAAAACCGGCACAGGTTCCGAATGCTGCGCCTGTCGCACAGGTTCCGTCATTCTCATATACACTCTCGCACGCTATCCCGTTATCCATGGACATTCTCTCCAGCAGCATGAGCGCGTGTTGCCTGTCGCCGCACAGCAGACTGTTTGCAAGGCTCAGAATCCATGGATGTGCTGCATGGGCACAGCCAATTTCGTCAATATAGCAGCCCTCAAAGGAAAACTCATATTGTCTGCTGCGGATCAGGCTGACCGTGTTACGATAGGTCTCATCCTTCCGGTCAACAAATCCATAGTAAGCCAATAGCTGCAGGCTTCCGGGCGGCTCATCATAGATTTTTGACTTTCCCTTTAAGTCAACCGCCCATGCATAAACTTTTTTCCCATCGTTCTCGACCACGCAGTGCTCCAGCACCGCCCGCCGGATACTGTCCGCCTTTTGGAGCAGCAGCGCCGCTTCCGCATCCAGCCCTTCCTCCTGTATGACCTTCCCAAGCCTCTCAAGCGTAACGCTCAGCAGTGCATTGTCATACGTCACATAGAAATATTCCGTCTCGTCGTCCGAGGGAAGCAAAAAGGTTTCATAGAGCTCTGTCTGGGGATGTTTGTACTGTTCCAGCCTTTTCAGTACGAGCCGGATCCCTTCCTCCACATACGGATGCCGCAGAATCTCTCTGTCACCGGTCTCCATACAGTAGTTTGTCAATGCGTATACAGGTGCCGCCAGTTCATCCAGCTCGAATCCCGGCTCCAGAAGAGTCCCGTCGATATATCTGCTGTGCATACCGATGTTGCGCCTCTGTCTTCCGAACACATATAACAAAAGTTCCCGCGCATACACCGCATCCATCTCCAGAATACAGGGAAATGCCCAGAGCATCGCATCCCTGTCCCAGAAGGCAGCGCTGACATAATATCTGTCGCTGCGCGACGTAACCATTACCGCCTCCTCCGTGTCGATCGTCCTTCCCGATGCATAGTAGTAACAAAACAGAGCATTCGTATCCGAAATCTTCTGAATTTCTTCGGAAAGCATCTGCCCTTTTCCTCTGGAATTGCAGAGCTGTTCCAGCCTTCGCACCGTCTGCCCATATTCCCATTCAATCCCGTGCCGCAATAATTCCTTTGCCGAGGTAGATGCCGAGACCTCCTCATAGCCCAGTCCCCAGATTCCGTCAAAGCTTATCTTTTCTCCGGCGGCAAGACTCTGCATTTTATAGAAACGATACGCAATATCCGATCCATTCTCCGAAACTTCCTCGACGATTGTCTCCTTTTCTTTGTCAAAGATCGGAGCCAGCGACAAAATATCAGTTTCCCCGACAAAGCTGAAAACGACACTGTGATTCCAGTTGCTGCTCTTTACCTCCTTTGTCACCTTCATGCATCTGGATTCATTCATGATATGATGCAGCCCGTGAATGCTGCCCTCCAGACCAAGAGCAATGTCCAGCTGCTCCGTCTTCTTATTCGATAAGGTCAGAGAATAGAAAAATCCCCGTTCTCCGGGCGGAGCAAAAATAACTCCCTCCAGCAGCAGGCTTTCGTTCTCAAACCGAAAGGACGGAAGCCAGTTGTGTTTTCTCTCCCAAACCGGGTTGCTGATCTCCACCGCCTCTCCGTTGCAGACACAGTAAGGACGCATCAGACCTTTCTCTTTTCCTCCCGCAATTTCCAGGATCCCTTTATAACCCATGTGCAGGACAGAAATTGCTTCTATTCCGGCATGCTCCTCACCGATTCTGTCCAAAGTGACATATTCATTTCCTGTAGGAATATATTTCATAATCTTACCCCGCTCAAATCCGCTTACCTTCTTTTAATCCTCTGTGTGTCGTGTAAGCTGTTATAATACTCCGTCGGTGTCATCCCGACCATCCTCTTGAATACTCTGGAAAAATAATACTTATCCTCTATCCCGACAAGATAGGCAATCTCCGTGAAGGAGAGATTTGTCGTCCGGATCAGTTCCTTTGCCTGATTGATCCGAAGCATATTCAGGTAACTGAAGATTGTCTGCCCGGTCATCTCCGAAAAGACCCGGTTGATATAATCAAAATTGACTTCAAACATCTCCTCCAGCGTTTTACTGGAAATCCGCGAAGAGTAATGGCTGTTAATCCAGCTCATGATCTGTTCCGCCTGATACTCCGATTTCCGCACATGCACCGAATTGTCAATCTTTCCCTGATAAAGAAGATATTCGTGACAGATCGTGAGCAGGAAACGGTGGACATCCGCGGATGCGATCCGCTTATAATGCTCCTCTCTGCGATTATAGGTATCAATCGCCTCCCTGAAAAGCGCTCTGTAGTCCATGCTGTCAGGAATATGAAAAAATTTGGGCAGACAGGCAATGGAATCGATCACATCCCCCTCATCCAGATTATAGCTGAGCAGGGATTTCTTTCTCTTCTCGAGCATCTCTTCGATAAACCCATTCTCTCTTTCCTGTTCCACCCTGCTTATGCCTTTGGTTTTCAGGTGAATATAATAATAGTCGCAGGCAGCCGCCTCATAGCCCTCATGGCTCCTACCCGGTTCCAGAATCAGAAAATCATTCTTTTTCAGATGATACCTGACCCCATCCTCGCACAAGAACATATTTCCGTCCCGGATCACATAAACCAGGTATTCGTCTATGCAGCGATAAAAGTGTTTCCATGGCTGCTGATATTTTACTTTTCCGATCAGCCGGACTTTGGGCAGCTCCTCTGCGTCATAATAGAACATAGGCAACGACTCCTATTCAAAATCAATCCAGATGGTACTCCATACTTCAACTCTCTGGTTCTTCAGACAAAGATACTTTCCCTGTGCCCCCATCTCAACTGAATAATCCAGACTTTTAGGCATTCCTCCATCTGTATCGGGACTTGCCCAAAAGACATTTCTGATCCTCCGGTCAAGCAGCACGCGGATTCCGATATCTTCAATCGCAATTATAGCATTCGTCTTTTCTACATTCCACAGCGAATTTTCGCCCTTCAGATTAATAAGATGCAAAATGATCCTGTGATCCGTTATCCCCGCCTTCGTCCAGACCTTATCCGCTTCCGGTTTTACAGAAAACCCGGTCTGTTCCGAGGAAAAAAGAATATCCTCATTGATCCCGCCGGTTGCCGTCATCGAAATGTCCGTAATCGCCTTCGCAAATAAAAGTTCCCCATAGCGCACGACAAAATCGCTGTATGCCTTTACTTTCGGAAGAAATTCATCCCGGAGCGTGGCATACTTATTGTAATAGCTGTCGCAGAGGATTCCCTTGTTTTCTCCCAGTACGAGCTGATAGCCGCCGGAAGCATGGATGACAGCGAAAGTGAGCAAAAATGACTTTTCCGCACTCTCCGGATTGTTCTTCTCTGCAAACGGATGCATATAGGCAGCCAGAATGACCTGTTTTCCCCCTGACAGACTTCTTGCCTTGCTGATCAACTGCATCAGATCAAGATATGTGTCATGTGGCGGCCACACCTCAATGTAGATGCTGTCCTGCGCGGAACCTGCCACACTTTCCACCGGCCAGTCATTCACGGCATTAAAAATAACTCCCGCTTCCGGGTCTTCCCGCTGAACCACCCCGGCAGACGCATTAATCAGCTCGGGAAAATCCTTCTCCAAATTAATCGGTTCCCCATCCAGCGTCCATGCCTTCTTCGGATATCCGTAGGTATCCATATGGATTCCCTGAAACCCCAGAGTCTTTACGGCTCTTGCAAATTGTTCGAGAATATGTCCGCTCCACCCGCACTCCCGGTTAATATTCATAAATACCAGCCAGTCAGCGAAGGTAATCGGCTCCTTCTCCTGTGTGTACATCGCCCATTCCCTGTGTTTTTCATAAAAGCCCTTGCTTGCCGCATAGACCGCCCCATAGGCAAACGGTCTGATATGATGTTTTTTGCAGAGATCTATTTTATGTCTGAGCACATGATTGGAAATGGAGATGCCAAGGGGATTGTCATATTCTTCACCGTCATAAACCAGATCGTCGTGGCGGTACATCCAGTCATAAAACTGGATTGCCGTCAGATGCATTTTATTTATAAACTCTATGTCTTCGTCCGTCGTCTCCTCTGTCCCGAAGTCCGTCAGGAAACCATACCGCACAACCCTCTCTGTTTCCCCAGTCACGTCGAAGGCAGTATGCGCCACAGCCTTTCCGTCTTCAAACAGGTCTACTCCGTACATTCCCCTCGGGAATTTTTCCAGTACAACAACTTGTTTTCCCTCTGTTTCCACATATTTTTCCTGTATGTATCCGTCAATACTGCTCACCCTGATCTGCAATGAATGCGGCTGCTTTCCCGGTGTCGCATCGATCACAATCGAAACAGCCTGGTCTTCCTTGTATTGTGCAGCATCCGGATAGCACTCTATATATGAATTCTTCATACGAATTGATATTCCTCCTACTCCTTGACCGCTCCCGATGAAAGTTCTCCTATAACCATCTTCCTCTGAAAGAAAATGAACAGAATGATGATCGGTATCAGCGTCATGACCGACGCGGCAAACACCCACTCCCATCTGGTCGCATATTGACCGTTCAGTCTCTGTAACAGCAGCGGCAGCGTAATCATCTTTTCATTACTGCCGACCAGCACCTTTGCCGAGAAATATTCCTCCCAGAATCCCTGAATGGCGAAAATTGCCATGGTTCCGATTGCCGGTTTCGACAGAGGCAGCATAATCTTAAAAAATATCGTCCCATATCCTCCGCCATCCATAATCACGGATTCCGATAGAGAATTGGGAAGTGATTTGAAAAAGTTTCTCAGGAAAAAGGTGTGTCCACAGACATTGGTAGCGACATAGATCAAAATAAGCCCCGCTCTTGTGCCGATCAGTCCGTTTTCTATATGAAGCCATCCAAGCGGTATATTTTTCAGGATAATAAACTGCGGTATAATGTTCAAAAAGCCCGGCATCATCAGTGAAAAGAGATAGATCTTAAATATTTTTTCCCGCCCCGGGAACTCGATCTTTGCAAACCCATAGGCGGACAGTGTCGAGACAAAAATCGAGATCACTGTCGTCACGACGGTATTGAATAAGCTGTTTTTCACTGCTGTCAGGAAGGCCGGAAGCTGCAGAATATGCCTGTACGCCGCGAAATTGATCTTCTCGGGAAACAGTCTGGGCGGAGAGGGCAGCACATAGCTGAACTCCTCAAAGGTGTTGGTAATCATAAAAAGAAAAGGAATCGAAAAAATAAACAATGCAGCAATGAGCACGATCCACATAATTCCCTGTGAAATGAATTTTCTGATCTTCATATTCTTCTACTCCTGTTCTTCCTCTTCTAACCGGAATGTCTTGTTGAGTACCACCGTCACAAAAAGAACCGTAACCGCAGTAAACAGCCCGATTGCCGAAGCCTCTCCGAAATTAAACTGGTTAAACGCCCTGTCATACAGCAGATACTGCAATACGGACGTCTTGCCGTTCGGTTTTCCTCCGGTCAGCATCATTACCTGAATAAACACATTAAACGAACCGATCATCATATTCACCAGAACATAATAAATTGTGGGCTTTACCATAGGAACGGTAATGTTCAGAAACTCATGGAACTTGTCTGCGCCGTCCAGCATTGCCGCCTCATAAAGATCCTTCGGAATCCCCTGCAATGCCGCAAGGAAAATAATCATTGCCCAGCCGACGTTTTTCCAGATTCCCATGATCCATATCGCAGCGTTTCCCGACCATTCCCTCAACAACCACGGCACATAGTCATCCAGAATATGAAAGACATCGACCAGCAGATAATTAATCAGCCCCCTGTCGCTGCTGTTAAACATGTACTGAAAGACCAGCCCGACAATCACCCATGAGGTGATCACCGGCAGATAAAAGCCCACCTTGAATAAGGTCTTCCCACGTCTGAGGTTATTGATCAGAAATGCAAAAACCAGTCCGCTTATGATGATCGCCGGAGTAGTTACAACCGCATACAGTACATTGTTGCGAAGGGCATACCAGAATCTCCCCGAAGTATCTGCAAAAATGCTCTTATAATTCTGAAGTCCGACAAAGTTAATTTCACCCTGCACGATCCGATACTCTGACAGAGAGATTCTGATAGTGAAAAGCATGGGATAGATGACGAAGAATGCAACCAGTATGAGACCCGGCAGCACAAACGGCGCCGCCTTGCCCCAGTTCCGTATTCCTTTTCCCACTCTCTTTCCCAACGCACCCATAACAATTCCTCCTGCTTTTTACCGCTCTTCTTTTACCCTATTGAAGCTGTTCATCAATCAATGCCGCCGCATTGGTCAGTTCCGCCTGAACATCTGCTCCGTTGACAAAAATATTTGTCAGCGCATCACTCCAGATTTCACCGATTGCAGTATGATTCGGGGACGGAATTCTCGCACTTGCCGACTCCATCTGCTTCATGTAAACAGACCATACAGGGTTTCCTGTTACAGCCTCATCCTCTACAAGATCCTTCCGAACCGGCAGCTGTCCCGCATCCAGCATGGCAAGCTGAACCTCCTTTGAGGTCATAAACTTAGCAAACTCGTATGCCGCATCAGCGTGCTTGCTTGTCGAGAAAACAACAATGTTCTCACCGCCGACAACAGATGCAGACTTTCCATTATAGCCGGGTATTACTTCAGGATAAATATTCTCGCTTGCCTTGTCTTCATAGGAGCCGAAATACCAAGGGCCTTCAAAGAACATGGCGTATTCCCCGGTGCTGATTCCGTCCCACGCATCGGATGTACCATCCACATCACGGATTGTGAGTACCTTGCTGTCATGCAGCTCAATGAGCTTGTTCATTGCAGCAACACTCTCCGCACCGTCAAGATAACCGCTTGCCTTCGTATAGTCATCGTTTGTCAGGGTTCCTCCCAGCAGCCAGAAATAAGGGAACAGATCCCAGTCGCCGACACCGGATACACTGATGCTGTAGGAATCTCTTGTCTGCGCCGCGGAAATGAAATCTTCAAATTTCTCAGGCATCTCTGTCAGACCAAGCTCCTGCATGGTATTCATATTCACAACTGCTGCCTTACAGTTCGTGTCCAAAGGCAGACCATAATATTTTCCCTGATAAAAGTTTGTGGAGAGAGGGCCTTCCAGATAGTCTCCCTTGATGCCGTCAAAGTCAGCATTGTCACTCAGGGCAACCAATCCTCCCTGTGCTGCATAAGAAGCGGTGTTTACAATATCGATACGCGCCACATCGGGAACATCCCCCGTGCCGAAGCCCGTGACAACCATCTGATGATAGTTACTGCTGTCCTGTCGAACCGCCTCAATCTTAATATTTGGATATTTCTGCTCCCACAGCGGAAGAACCGTATTCAGGAAAACCTCTTCCTCACTGTCACCGTAGGTATGCCAGAACTTAACTGTAACCTCTTCGTCCGTACCGCTCTGCTCTGTGTTCTTTGCATCCGTCTGCTCTGTTTTTACGGAGTCCTGCCCCGCCTGCCTGCTCTCGTTCTCCTCAGCTCCGCAGCCCATCATTGTAACTGCCATTGCCGCAGCAGAGACAACAGCCACCCATTTCGTCAACTTGTTTTTCATAGCGACCTCCATCTTTGCACTTTAACATTACTCCCATATTCCGTTTCATTCCTACATTGCACCGGTTCAATGTATATTCTAATTATAGCATAAGAAAAAGCCGCCAAAATACACCCAAACGTTATTGTTTGTATTTTAGCGACTTTTTGAATACTGTTTCTACTTTTTATGCCTGCTGGTTAAAGGAGCCGATCAGCTGTCTGTACTGTTCTCCCAGTCTCGCAATCGCCGGGGGAAGCTGTGCCTTCTCTTCGTCCGACATCTGTACAATTCTGGGCAGGCTCAACAGGTTACGGCAGCTCTCCATGCATACTTTCTTTGCGGCCTCCGCGTGCTCGCCGTAATAGTCCGCATCAGCCGAAACATTGACATAGTTGGCGCCGTAGCTGTTCAGCAGGCACTGCAAAATATAGTTTACACATTTTTCCCGCTTTCCCTCAAATACCTTCGCGTTCTCAAGAATGGAGATCATTTTCCGTACATAGTCCTGCCCCTGCGGAGCCTCTATGTATTTCTGGAAATTGGCGAACATTTTGTCATGCACCTGTTCAATACCTCCTCCGCTGACATAGGCCCCCATGCCGCAGGATACTCTGGAGAACTTTGAACTCATCGCCTCAAAATCTACGCCAGCATCCTGCATGTTCCGGAACATCTGCACATAGTCCTTCGGAATATCAAGGAAAAACTGGCCGCGGAGCTTTTTATCTCTCTTTGCGGCTTCCTTGGAGCTCTCCCGGATCTGGAATGCCTGCAGAGCGCTTGATTCCCCGTTTTTTTCAAATTCATAGTCTGACAGTTCAATCAGACCTTTGACCTGAAACTTTTCCCCGGCACGCAGCTCTTCATGGATTTCATCATGAAACAGCGATTTGAGGCTCTGGTACTCTGCCTCCGATCCGAGTTCTTTGTCGAGCGCCGGCTCCGGCATACTGTTCTGAACCGCTTCGTTGAAGGTCAAAATTCCCTGCTGCTTTGCCTCCATAAGCGCTTCCTGCCGCAATTCCTCTTCCTTCTGTTCCAACTCGCGGAGCTGATTTTTCAATATTTCCCGCATTACCGGCTCTCCGTTTATCATTGCATCAAGGAAACCTTTTTCATTCGTATATTGTGCATTAGACCCCGCGATTGTGAGTCCCTTGGATGCCAGCATACAGATCCACAAATTGGAAAAGCTCCCACAGATGTCCGCCACACGGTATTTCAACAGTTTCCGCTCCACTTCTGGCAGATTTTCAAAAAAGGGCGCATTGATCGGATCCCTCTCTACATTCTCAAAGTAGGTCATCTTTGTGACAATATCATACAGCTCTACTGCATGTCTTTCCATGTATGCCTCCGTCAGCATATCCGGGCTGAGTCTGATATTGAGCAGTTCATTCTTCATCCGCTCCAGATGCGGCAGACGCCGCTGCAGATCACCGGAGCAGTAATCCTGCAGAAATGTCTCATCCCTTTGCTTCCGCTCCGCCTCGTGCTCATTCAGCGGATTTCCCTCCGCATTGGTCTTATAGCCTGTGATAAAGGCATCGAGGACTTTTCCGTCAACCTTTACATCCCTGCGCTCCGCCTCGTCTCTGAGCGCGGTCATTCTCGCCTGCTCGACTTCCCTCTCCACGGTAAATCCGTCCAGCTGCCGCTTAATAGCGGCAGAAACATGATCCGCATGGTCGCCGTACTGCTCCTTAAGTCTTTGATCTTCTTTTTTCTGTCTCCGCCTCTGCTTAAAGGACTGACCTCCCGGCACGGGCTGCTGCATCGGCTCCGCCCTCCTCTGCAGTACCTGAGGAATCGTCGGGATCGGCACAGCCTCACGCCGCATAGGCAGAACCTCCGTGATCTCCTGCTGCCGGACTTCCTGTACAACGGCGGGTTGTTC
>USGM01000059.1 GCA_900554205.1 uncultured Lachnospiraceae bacterium | reverse complement strand
GCTACGGCGGCGACATCACCCGTAAGAAGAAGCTGCTTGAGAAGCAGAAGGAGGGTAAGAAGCGTATGCGTCAGGTCGGCAGCGTTTCCATCCCACAGAAGGCATTCATGAGCGTCCTCAAGCTGGATGACAACTAAGATGGAGCTGTATTTTCATATCCCTTTCTGTGTCAGAAAATGCTTTTACTGTGATTTCCTGTCAGCCCCGGCGGATGGGCAGACAAAGGCTGCCTATATGGAGGCGCTGCGGCGGGAGACGGCTCTAAGAGCGGAGGAGTACCGCTGCGACAGCGTCACATCGGTTTTCATCGGCGGGGGCACGCCCTCTGCGGTGAAGGCGGAGGAGATTGCAGCGCTGCTCTCCACCGTGCGGCAGTATTATCCACTGGCGGAGGATGCGGAGATCACGATAGAGGTCAATCCCGGGATGGTTACGGCGGAAAAGCTGGAAGTCTACCGCGCGGCGGGCATCAACCGTCTCAGTATCGGTCTGCAGTCTGCGGACGACAGAGAGCTTGCGGCGATCGGCAGAATACACACTTGGCAGCAGTTCCTTGACACCTACGGCCTGGCGGTCGGGGCAGGCTACCGGAATATCAATATCGACGTCATGAGTACGTTGCCGGGACAGACCCTTGAGAGCTACCGGAGGACGTTAGAAAAAATTCTTTCGCTTAGCCCCCAGCCGGCGCATATTTCGGCTTACAGTCTGATTCTGGAGGAGGGAACGGCATTCTGGGATATGTCACAGCGGGGAGAGCTTACCCTGCCGGACGAGGATGCGGACAGGCAGATGTACAGCGAGACAAAGCGCATTCTCGCGGAGGCGGGGTATTCAAGATATGAAATATCAAATTATGCAAAGCCCGGGCATGCCTGCAGACATAATTGCGGGTACTGGCGCAGAGACGAATACGCGGGCTTCGGAATTGGCGCTGCATCGTTGGTTCGGGAGAGCCGTTTCCGCAACGGGGACAGTCTGACAGCATATCTCAGAGACCCGGTGGGCTGTCGGGAGGAGCTACAGGTGCTCAGCCCGCAGGAGCAGATGGAGGAATTTATGTTTCTGGGACTGCGGATGACAGAGGGCGTGTCCGAGAGGGATTTTGAGGACCGCTTCGGTCAGAGGCTGGCGGACATTTACGGTGGGGTGATACAGGCTAATCTTCGGGACGGACTGCTGGAATGGCAGTGCGGAGAGGAGCATGGGAATGCCCGGAGGCTTGCCCTGACAGAGAGGGGACTTGACATCAGCAATTATGTCATGGCACAGTTTTTGCTGACGTGACAGACAACCGGAAGAGGAAAAGTGTGATAGCATGATAAAAGTGGCATTTTGTGACGACGACGTGTCGGTGCTGGGCGAGGTCAGCGCCCTTGTGGATCAGTATCGTGTGGAACGGAATCAGGAGATCGGATATGCAGCCTTCAAAAGTCCGCTGGAACTGTTGGCGGAGGTTGAGCGCGGTATGCGGTTTGATATTTTATTTCTGGATGTCATCATGCCCGGACAGAACGGGATCAGTGCGGCAAAGGAGATCAGAAAATATGACAGCAGCGTAAAGATCATTTTTCTGACCTCCTCCTCCGAATTTGCGGTGCAGTCCTATACAGTGAATGCGTTCTTCTATCAGCTGAAGCCGATTAGCAGGGAAAGCTTTTTCAGGCTGATGGATTCAGTGGTCTCCGAGTGCGAGAAGGCGCAGCAGAACAGCCTGATCCTCAGATGCAAGAGCGGGATCACGCAGATCGATCTCGACAGGCTTGTATACTGCGAGGTGAACGGACGGACGCTGATTTTTCACATGGACGGAGGAAAGATCTATGAGAGTAGCGGAAGCATGGATGAACTGTGCGCACAGCTGGAGGTTTACGAGTGCTTCCTGCGCCCGCACAGGTCTTATCTGATCAATATGGAGTACATACAACAGATCTCGACACGGGCGATCACGCTGGCTGACCGGACGGAGATTCCGATCCCGCACGGAAAATGCTCGGAGATCAAAAATCAGTATCTGGAGTATGCCTTCAGCAGAAAGCAGGTTGTATTATCATGATGAACGGTTTATATCTGGCGGACGGCATTGCAGTAGGAGTGTTTGGAATGGCACTGTCTGCTGCTTTTTGCGATATATTGTGGACACGGCGGAAGCGGATACTCATGGCATTGAGCATGGCGGTGATCCTGCTGTTTCAGGGGGCAATCTATCTGTGGGTTGATCGGAATGCCATTCCCTATCTCTATCCATTGATCACGCACCTTCCTCTGATTCTTGTCCTTTGCGCGCTGAGCAGAAAGTACCTCTGGTCGCCGATAGCTGCGCTCACGGCGTATCTCTGCTGTCAGCTCAGACGTTGGCTGGCGCTTCTGGTTGTGGCGGTCTGCTCCGGTGATCTGAGGACGCAATATGTGGCGCAGATTGTGATTACCGTTCCCCTCTTTTTACTGCTATTGCACTTTGTTGCGCCCTCGGTGCGGTCGATCGGGCAGGAGACTGTTGCCGTGCAGTGCCGCTTCGGTCTGATACCGGCGCTCGGCTATGGCTTCGACTATCTGACGAGGATATACACGGATCTGCTGGCGGAAGGAGCGCCGGTTGCCGTGGAGTTCATGCCGTTTGTGTGCAGTGTGGCATATCTGATCTTTGTGCTAAGGACATCGGAGGAGAAGAAGCTGCGCAGTCAGCTCGAACAGACCCAGAACAGCTTAAACCTTCAGGTTTCCCAGGCGGTGAGGGAGATCGCTTCCCTGCGGGAATCTCAGCAGAGAGCGAGCACCTACCG
The DNA here is from genome assembly GCA_900554205.1 of uncultured Lachnospiraceae bacterium. Classification (GTDB taxonomy): domain Bacteria; phylum Bacillota; class Clostridia; order Lachnospirales; family Lachnospiraceae; genus Acetatifactor. The sequence continues at coordinate 17,085 of USGM01000059.1, read as the reverse complement.
GCATGATCTGCGCCATCACATGCAGTATCTTTCCTCCTGCATTGAGAGCGGCAGGCTGGAGCAGGCGCAGACCTATATCCATGAGGTATGTTCCGAGATCGAGTCGGGAAAGGTTGTTGCCTATTGTGAAAATGAGGCGGCAAACCTGATCCTGTCAGCGTTCGCCGGGCGGGCGCAGGAACGGGGCATTCCGATTGCGGTCCGGGCGGACATCCCGCAGAATCTGAAGGTAGCGGAGACCGACCTGTGTGTTCTGCTGTCCAACGCGCTCGAAAATGCCCTGAATGCCTGTGCAAAAGTAAAGGAGCACGGTGCGGAATGCGGTGTAGAGGTCGATGCATATGAAAAGATGGGCAGGCTTTTTCTACAGATTGTAAATACCTGTGAGAGCGGAGTCCGGTTTGAAAACGGGGTGCCTGTGACAGACCAGCCGGGACACGGGGTGGGCGTTGGCAGCATATGTGCCATCGTTGAGCGCTACGGCGGCATCTATTCTTTTTCGGAACAGGCTGGAAAATTCACACTGCGCTGTTCGATCTGAGCTCTTTCGGTGCATTTTTCGGTCGATTCGTGACATAAGTGTTTCCCTTCATGGAAAATGATGTAAAATAAATGCAGTTGATCTGAACGGACAGAGGGAGAGGGGGGCCATATGGAGAAGGTAGTTATTGCTGTTTTGCTCTTTGTCCTGTTGGCTGCCTGGATGATCTCTGTGAGACAGAAACTGGCGGCAATGGATGAAAATATCAATAATGCCATGAACCAGATCGGTGTGCAGCTGGATGTGTGTTTTGATATGCTGATGCCGCTCATAGAACTGACAGGAGTTCATGCGGCGCAGGAGCGGGAAACGCTGGAAAAGCTTGCAGTCGCCGGGAGACGTGAGATCACTGCAAAGTCAACACCGGAGGAGGTACTCGAACAGGAGAAGATCATAGCGGAGGCGCTTGAACTTCTGACCGCTGTGGCAGACAGAAATTCCGGACTGAAGGCGACAGAGGACTACAGAAAGTATATGGACGCTGTGAGATGCTATGAGAAGATGGTACATACCAGCAGTCTGATTTATGATGATTTCGTTGGAAAGCTCAACAAAAGCATTGGCAGGTTTCCGACAAGTCTGATCGCCGGACTGCTCGGCTTCAGGCAGCGTGAATATCTGGAGGCATTAGAGAAAGAAGATAATGGAAACAAAAGTGAATAAAACAGGAGGAAGAAAAGATGGGATTATTCAGTAATGACAAAAAGCCTTGCCCGATCTGCGGGGGCGCTACACCGCGTCTTCTGCCGACAAAGATTGAGGGTACGCCGATCTGTAAGGATTGCGCGGGCAAGATTGATCTGCCGAATGGGGCACAGAATGGAATGTCACTTGACGATTTCAGACAGTATATTGCATTCTATGACCAGAATCAGGAGCTGCGGGATGCCTTTTCGGAGACCTACCGCTATGACTTCGGATTTTTCGGCGGAAACCTTCTGCTGGACAGCACGCAGGGATTGTTCCGCTTAAAGAATTCAAGCACTTCTCTGGTGTTTGAGGCGGCGAATCTGAAGTCCTTCAGGATTCTGGAGGATGGTGCGACACTGTTTGAGGGCAGCAGGGAAGCGCTGAAATGCTTTAAGACCGATACAGAGGATCGGGCGAGGGCTATGGAGCCGAGAATTACCCGCTATATGATGGAACTGCGGGAACATGAGATGCTGGAGCGGATAGACAGATTGCGCAATCGAAATGGTGAGGAGGACGATCATGATTCGCATTTTGATGCCCCCACCTTTGACGAGCAGGCACCGGTTCAGAATTTCTCCGTGGAGCTGACGCTGGAGCATCCATATTGGGAAGAGTGCAGCTGGAAGACGGGAGCGCCGTCCTTTGACAGAGAGTGTCCCAGTGTTGAAGGATATCTGTGCGACTACCGCAATAAGGTGGAGGATCTGCACATTCTGGCAGTGAATCTCATGCAGCTGTTAAATCCGGGTGCGCCCGAGATCAAGGTGGGCGATAACACTGCGACACAGGCGGCAGCCCAGACAACTGCCCAGACAGCGGCTGTGACCGATACTGCTGCGGAGATCAAAAAGTATAAGGAACTGTTGGATGCAGGTATCCTGACGGAAGAAGAGTTCACGGCAAAGAAAAAACAATTGCTGGGAATATAGAAAGAAAAAGGGAGGACATTATGAAAAAGAAAGTTTTATCACTGGTTATGGCAGCTGCGATGGTATTTTCGATGACTGCCTGTAGCGATGAGTACGAGGAAGATCCCGTCGTAAACGATGACGTCGAGACCTCGTCTGAGGAGTCGTCTGTAGCGGACGTGCCTGACGACGGAGCAGGAACACAGGATGTGGCTGCAGGGGAAGGAAGCTGGGCAATTTACTGGTATCTCTGCGGTAGTGATCTGGAGTCCGGCGGCGGCTTCGCTTCCGGCGATATGGGAGAGCTGATGGAAGTACAGCTTCCTGAAAATGTGAATGTGGTTATTGAGACAGGCGGATCATCCGTCTGGCAGAACGATGTGGTTGACGCTTCCAAGCTGCAGAGATGGGTGTATAACAGCGAGGGACTGATGCTGGTTGACGAGCAGCCCTCCGCAAGCATGGGCGAGGCGCAGACGCTGGCTGATTTCCTGAGCTTTGCAAAGACAAATTATCCGGCAGAGAAGACAGCTGTTGTATTCTGGAATCACGGCGGCGGCTCTGTTTCCGGTGCATCCTTTGACGAACTCTATGACTTTGACTCTCTGACGCTGGATGAGATGTATGCAGCATTTTCAAGCGTGTGGGAGCCGTCCGCAGAGAATCAGCCGCTGGAGCTGGTAGGCTTTGACACCTGCCTTATGGCGACAGTGGATGTGGCTAATACCTTCTCCGATCTGGCACATTATCTTGTGGCATCCGAGGAGACGGAGCCGGCAAACGGCTGGTATTATTCCCAGTGGGTAGGCGCTCTTGCGCAGGATACCTCCATGGACGGCGCCGAGCTGGGCAAGGTGATCTGTGATGCTTACTATGCAGGCTGTGAAGAGGTCGGAACGCAGGATAACACCACGCTTTCCCTCACAGATCTGTCAAAGGTAGGTCCTCTGCTTGAGGCCTATGAATCCTTTGGTGCGGAAGCGCTGGCAGCAGCTTGTACCGATCCTGCATTCTTCTCACAGTTCGGCCGTGTCGCTGCACAGAGTGAGAACTACGGCGGTAACACAAAGGAGCAGGGTTATACCAACATGGTAGACCTCGGACATATGGCACGCCAGAGCGCAGGAATGCTTGCTTCTTCCCAGAGCGTGCTGGATGCACTGAATGACTGCGTTCTCTATCAGGTAGGCGGACAGTACAGAACAGAGGCGACAGGTCTCTCCTGCTATTATTCCTACAACGGTGACGTTGATGAATTTAACAGCTATGCAGGTCTTGGTGCCGGCGAGGCATTCAAGTACTTCTATTCCTATGAGCTTACCGGTGAACTGGATGATTCCGGTATGGAATACATCGCAGATCTGGACTTCACAGAACTGCCTGAGGTTCAGAATCTTCTTACAATGGGCTGGGACGGCATAGCTCTGGATGTGGATGACAATGGTACCGCATATATGACGCTGGGACCCGATGCAAACGATATTCTGGCAGGAATCGGCTTCTCTCTCTACTACGTAGATACAGAAAATGATCTGATGATGCTGCTGGGAACAGATAACGACATGAACGCTGACTGGGACAACGGTGTGTTCTCCGACAATTTCCGCGGCGTATGGGGCAGCATTGACGGCAACCTCGTCTACATGGAGCTCAGCTTCGAGGGCGATGATTACAACCTGTATTCTGTACCGGTGCTGTTAAACGGTGAGGAGTACAACCTTCAGGTAGTATATGACTTCACTGGAGAGCAGTGGGGAATCATCGGCGCAAGACAGGGAATTGACGACAACGGTATGGCTGACAAGGAGCTGCGTCTGCTGCAGGAGGGTGACGAGATTACAACGATCTGGTACATGGCTACTGCTACCGGTGACGACGACTTTGAGCCTTACGAGGCAAATACCTTTACCGTAACGGCAGATACCACCTTCGCTGAGACCCAGCTGTTTGACGGAAGCTATTCCATGGTCTTCGAGATGCGTGATGCAATGGGCAATTATGCATATTCCGATGCCGTTACCTTCGACTGCGAAGGCGGTGAGATCTATACCACGGTTTACGCAGACTAAAGAAACAAGGTCTGTTATCGTTCAGGGGAGTGAACATAGAGAGCTGCTCTACAGGGAAATCCTGCGGGGCAGCTCTTTTGCGTACAGCTGCGGGTACATTGGCGTGACTGCGCAGTTTTTGTCGGTATGACAGGCACCGGGCGGATGCCGGTTACATAGACTATTGTTAAGAGTAATCCGCGGGGGGCTGTCTTGAAAACCTTTCAAAAACCACTGACTCAGGGAGAAGAAGCGGAGTGTGTCCGGCTGCTGAGAGAGGGTACTGCGGAACAGGCGAAGCGGGCAAAGGATATTCTGATCGAACGCAATATGAGACTGGTTGCCCATGTTGCCAAGAAGTATCAAAATGCGGATGAGGATATGGACGACCTGATCTCGATCGGCTGTATCGGGCTGATCAAGGCAGTGGATACTTTCGATGACAGAAAGGGCAGACTGGCGACCTATGCCTGTCGGTGTATTGACAATGAACTTCTGATGCTGCTCCGGGGAAAGCGCAAGACCTCCAGGGAGGTCTCGCTTTTTGAGCCGATCGGACAGGATAAGGAAGGGAATGAAATACATCTGATGGATGTCATGGAGCAACAGCAGCCGGACATTCTGGAAAATATGGAGCTGTCCGCGAATATCAGGAAGCTGTTCCTTCTGATGGAGGAGGCGCTGACACCGAGGGAACGGGAGATCCTGACAATGCGTTACGGGTTGAACGGCAGGCGCGAGGCGACGCAGAATGAGATCGGAGCGGAAATGGGTATCTCCCGCAGCTATGTCTCGAGGATCGAGAAGAAGGCATTGCAGAAGCTTCGGAAAAAATTCGGGCAGGAATAAGCAAAACAAAGAAATTTCCATTTGTCATTTACAACCGTAGCGTATATAATATAAGAGGGACAAAAAGGGGGAGTACAAATGAAATTTATCGAGACAGCAGAACTCAAAAAAGGAATGCGGCTTGCGAGACCTATTTACAATAAATCAGGCGTACTCCTGTTTGAGAGAAATTCAAAATTGACGGCGCAGACAATCGAGAGTGTCAGGAACTTTGGGCTGTTAGGTGTCTATATTCTGGAACCGGCAGAGCCGCTTCCGCCGATTTCGGAGGAGGATCTTGATTTCGAGCGCTTCCAGATCATGACGGTCTTCGCCATGCAGGATGAGCTGCAGAGGCTTCTGGCTATGGGAAGGACGGAGCGTCTGCCGAGTATTGTGTCACTGATTATCAAAAAGTACAGTGGACACGAGGGAAAAATCAATTTTTACCAGAATCTGCGCAGCAGGGATGACTATGTGTGCAGCCATTCCCTCAATGTTGCGATTCTGTGTACGCTGATTGCTAACGCGATGGATCTGCTTCCGGAGGAACGTCTGCAGGCGGTGCAGGCGGCGGTGCTCCACGATATTGGGAAGCTGAGGGTTCCGAAGGAGATCCTCTTTGCGAAAGAGGCGACAAAGGAGAATCGGCTGAAGATCTATCTGGAGCAGGCAGAGGGGCTTGGCATTCTGGAGGAGGCATTGCCGGACGGTGAGCGGATTCGGAAGATCTGTCTGCAGGCATTAAAGCTCAAGAACGATCTGGAAAACGGGCATAAGGCAACGGATACGCGGACTCTGATCGCCTCGAGGGTGCTTGCAGTGGCAAACCGGTATGACGAGCTCACGGCGATGGATTTTCAGGGAAAGGCGGAGTCCGAGGTCAAGGCGATACTGGAATTTAAAAAGTACCCGGATGTCTATGATCCGAAGGTAGTAGATGCGCTGATCCGATCGGTCAATATTCTGGTTCCCGGAGTCAGTGTCGAGCTGAATACGAGGGAGAAGGCGTTGGTACTGATCGAGAACGAGAAGGATATTCTGAGACCGACCCTGCTGATGTTCAGGGATAACAGTATTCTTGATCTTGCGCTGGAGCGGAATGCGAGTCTCTACATCGTAGATATTATGAAGACAATGGATAACCGGTATATCATGGATCGGGAGACTGTAAATAAGATGCTGAATCAGAGAAAAGAGGAAAGTAATGCCCATAATTGAAGAAATACTGCGCGAGGCGAAGGAGGCCGGCGCGAGCGATGTACATTTGACCGTGGGAATCCCGCCCAAGATGCGGGTCAACGGTGATCTCATTACAATGAATTATTCCAAGATGCTGCCGGCGGATACGCTGGACATTCTGATCAGTGTCATGACAGAGGCACAGCGCGAAAAGTTCGAGGAGCGGGGAGAGTACGACTTTTCATTTTCCATACCGAATTGCGGACGTTTCCGTGTCAATGCCTACAAGCAGAGAGGAAGCGTGGCGATTGCTTTCCGTCTTGTTGGCACAAAGGTTCCGACACCCGAGGAGCTGGGCGTGCCGGAGTCGGTGATCGACCTGTACCAGAGGAAGAGAGGGCTTGTGCTGGTCACAGGGCCTACGGGAAGCGGAAAGTCAACGACACTGGCGGCGATCATAGACAAGATCAACAACAACCGGGATGCCCATGTGATCACGCTGGAAGACCCGATCGAGTATCTCCATCAGCACAAAATGTCTATGGTGAACCAGAGGGAGATCGGGCTTGACAGTGAAAATTATGCGAATGCCCTGAGAGCTGCACTGCGCGAAGATCCTGATGTCATCCTTGTGGGAGAGATGAGAGACTTTGAGACGATCAGTGTCGCAATTACAGCGGCGGAGACGGGGCATCTGGTGCTCTCCACACTGCATACGATCGGGGCGGCAAGCACGGTCGACCGTGTCATCGATGTATTCCCGCCGCATCAGCAGCAGCAGATCAGAGTCCAGTTTGCAAATGTGCTGGAGGCGGTAATCTCGCAACAGCTGATTCCGACGGTGGACGGCAAGGGACGTGTGGCGGCATTTGAGGTCATGCATGCGAACCATGCGGTGCGCAATCTGATCCGGGAAGGAAAATCCCATCAGCTTTCCAGTGTCATGCAGACAAACCGGCGTCTTGGTATGATTACAATGGACGAGGCGATCATCCAGCTTTATCAGGAGAGAAAGATCACCCGCGAAAATGCGATCCAGTTCGCTCAGGACCCGGATACCATGGAGATGAAGCTCCATTAAGCATGAATCAAACGCATCCTGTGGATGCCGTATTACGGCGCGGCTTCCGCAGGAGCTTCTGAGAAATCTTTTTATTCATTATTCCTATTTTCAACATTATTTCAAATATTCCAACTCAAATAATTTTATTATGCAAAGGAGGTACTTTATTTTATGTACAGTACAGTTTTGTCCGGCGCTCTGCTTGGAGTGTCCGCTTATCCTGTCTCGGTGGAGGTGGATGTCGCAAGAGGGCTGCCGGGGTTTACAATGGTGGGTTCACTGGGAGGGGAGGTGAGAGAATCCAGAGAACGGGTCATCGTTGCGCTAAAAAATGTCGGGATTGACCTGCCGCCGAAGAGAATCACGGTCAATCTGTCACCCGCGGACAGAAGGAAGGAGGGCACGGCATTTGACCTTCCGATCGCGGTCGGACTGCTGGGGGCCATGGAGTATTTTGAGCCTGCCGCCGCTGACGGGATTCTTTTCCTCGGAGAGCTCGGGCTTGACGGAGAGATCAAGAAGGTGCGGGGAGTTCTGCCGATCGTGAGGGAGGCTGCGGCGAGAGGAATCAGGGAGTGTATTGTGCCGTCTGCAAATGCGAAGGAAGGAGCCGCAATCAGTGGAATCCGTGTGCGGGGAGCCGCACATATCCGTGAGGTACTGCGCTTCCTTGCGGGTAATGCCGCTGAGCGGGAGGAGATTCTTCCAGCCGCCGCTGAGGAGAATGCGGGGGGCGATGAGAAGCGCATGTGTGAGGGAATGCCGGATTTCGAGCAGGTCAGCGGGCAGGAGACCGCAAGGCGCGCGGCGGAAATAGCGGCAGCGGGTTTCCATAATCTGCTGATGGTGGGACCGCCGGGCGCCGGAAAATCGATGATTGCCAAGCGCATCCCGGGCATCCTGCCGCCGCTGACAAGGGATGAAAGCCTTGAGGTGACGTCCATTCTCAGCGTCGCAGGACTGCTGGAGGAGGGAAATGCACTTGTGGACGAGAGACCCTTCAGGAGCCCGCATCATACGATTTCACAGGCGGCGCTGGTCGGCGGTGGTTCCAATCCTATGCCGGGGATGATCGCTCTGGCGCACAGAGGCGTCCTCTTTCTGGATGAGCTGCCGGAGTTCCAGAGGGTTGCGCTGGATTCCCTGCGGCAGCCACTGGAGGAGCATAAGGTCAATATTGCAAGGGTCGGCGGAAACGTCACCTATCCGAGCGATTTCATGCTGGTATGTGCAATGAATCCGTGCCCATGCGGCTTTTATCCGGACAGGAACCGATGCCGCTGCACGGAGCCGCAGGTGAAGCGGTACATGGGAAAGATTTCAGGGCCGATCCTTGACCGGATTGATCTCTGCGTGGAGCTTCAGCCGGTGGAGCTCGCGGGGCTGAGAGGCGGGCGGAAGGCAGAATCCAGTGCGGTGATCCGGGAGCGGGTGCGTCTGGCGCGCGAGCGTCAGACGGAGCGGTTCCGCGGCACAGGGTGCAGGTTCAATGCGGATATCGATGCGGCGAACATAGAGAGGTATTGTTCGCTCGGCGAGGAGGAGCAGCAGTATATGGAGCAGCTGTATCACTCCCTGCAGCTCAGCGCAAGGGCTTATCACAGGATATTGAAGGTGGCGCGGACGATCGCTGACCTCGCGGGGGAGGAGCAGATTAAAGGGGAACATCTGCTGGAGGCGTCGTTTTTCAGACCGACATTAGAGTACTGGGTCTAGAGGAGGAGTTATGGAGATGGATAATAAAACGCCGGGGGAGGCGGGAATACATGTTGTGGAGAGGGGGGAGCGGGATTATCCGGCGCGGCTTCTGGAGATTCCCGATCCGCCGGAAAGGCTTTATGTGCTGGGTAGGCTGCCGGAGGAGAATCTTCCTTCGGTGGCGATCATCGGCGCGAGGGAGTGCTCGGAGTATGGAAGCTATGTCGCGGCACGTCTCGGGGAATGTATGGGAAGGAATGGCATACAGGTCATCAGCGGTATGGCGAGAGGAATTGACGGCATCGGCCAGACGGCGGCACTGGATGCAGGAGGCAGCTCCTTCGCCGTGCTCGGCAGCGGTGTGGATGTCTGCTACCCGGCGAGGAACCGCAGACTGTATGAAAGGCTGCGGGAGAGGGGAGGAGTTCTGTCGGAATATCCGCCGGGGACACCTGCGCTTTCGCGGAATTTTCCGCCGAGAAACCGGATTGTCAGCGGACTCGCGGATGCGGTGGTCGTCGTGGAGGCGAGGGAGAAGAGCGGAACCTTAATTACGGTTGACATGGCGTTGGAGCAGGGGAAGGAGGTCTACGCGGTGCCGGGGAGAGTGACGGATGCGTTGAGCAGTGGCTGCAACAGGCTTGTGAAGCTGGGGGCAGCGGTGCTCCTCGACCCGGAGGAGCTGGCGGAGGAGCTTCGGGGAATCTGCGGAAGACGCGATCTGGCAGTCCGGGAAAAGGTGCAGCGGCGTGAACCGGGCAGGAAGCAGGGAAGGCATAAAGGCTTTGAGACAGCTATGGCAGAGGGCAGCAGACAGCTTCTGGCAGAAAATCCGCTGCTGGCGGAAATTTATCATCAGCTGGAGCTGACGCCGAAATCCGTGGATCGTATCCGCGCCGCTCTGCCGCAAGAATACAGGGATGAACAGATTAACGTTTATCTGATCCGGCTCTGTATGGAAAAGCTCGCAGTGCAGGTGAGCCCGGGACAATTCTGCCGCGCCGGAAATTGACGGTATAAAGATTTGGTAATTTTGATGCCTTGCACAATTCGGGAATAGAGGCTATGATGAGATATATTGTGGTTCGATTCATAGTGGCGCAGACATGTGCGGAAATGAGGATGTATGTATAGAGACAATACAAGGGTCGTACGGATCGGAGATCGTAAGATCGGCGGTGGAAATCCTATTCTGATCCAGTCGATGACCAATACGAAAACAGAGGATGTGGAGGCGACGGTAGCGCAGATTCTTGCGCTGGAGAAGGCGGGCTGTGAGATTATCCGCTGTACGGTTCCGACAGAAGAGGCGGCAAAGGCGCTCCGCGAGATTAAGAAGCAGATTCATATTCCGCTTGTGGCGGATATTCATTTTGATTACCGGATGGCGATCGCCGCAATCGAGAACGGCGCGGATAAGATCAGGATCAACCCCGGAAATATCGGAAGCGCCGAGAAGGTAAAAGCAGTGGTGGACGCGGCGAGAGAGCGGGAAATTCCGATCCGTGTGGGAGTGAACAGCGGCTCCCTTGAGAAGCCGCTCCTTGAAAAGTACGGCGGCGTGACGGCGGAGGGCATTGTGGAGAGTGCGCTGGACAAGGTGCGCATGATCGAGGAGCTCGATTACCGCAATCTCGTAATCAGCATTAAATCCTCGGATGTACTCATGTGCGTCAGGGCGCATGAGCTTCTGGCGGACAGAACGGACTATCCCCTGCATGTGGGAATTACTGAGGCGGGAACCGTGCGCAGCGGAAACATCAAGTCGGCAATCGGGCTTGGACTGATTCTGAGCAAGGGAATCGGAGATACGATCCGGGTTTCCCTGACCGGCGACCCGGTCGAGGAAATCCGGTCGGCGCGGCTGATCTTAAGAACGCTTGGATTGCGCAAGGGCGGTGTCGAGGTGGTGTCCTGCCCTACCTGCGGCAGAACCCAGATTGATCTGATCGGGCTGGCATCGAAGGTGGAGGCACTGGTGGAGGATTACCCGCTGGACATCAAGGTGGCAGTGATGGGCTGTGCGGTAAACGGCCCCGGTGAGGCGAGAGAGGCGGATCTGGGAATTGCCGGCGGACGCGGTGAGGGACTGCTCATCAAAAAGGGTGAGATTATCCGCAAGGTGCCGGAGGATCAGCTTTTAAATGCATTGAAATACGAGTTAGATAACTGGACGGGTGAAAAATAGATGAGTAAGCCTTTTTTTGAGGTATTTCCTACATTGAAAATTGAATCGCCGCTGCGTGACAGATTGGAACAGGCAGTGGTAGACAGGGTCTCAACCTCAAAGCGAAAGGATGTGCTGCGCATCTATCTGTTCAGCACAAGGCTCATCTTAAAGACGGATATTCGTAAGACAGAGGAAGAGATCAGGAAGCAGCTTTTTCCGGGCGCGATGCTTTCAGTCATCATTCAGGAGAGGTTTGAGCTCTCCTCCCAGTATACACCGGAAAATCTGATGAAGGAATACAGGGACAGTATTCTTGAGGAACTCCGGGAATACAGCCATATTGAGTACACAGCATTCCGAACGGCGGAGATCGCGTATTCCGGCGCGGACAAGATGACGCTGACGGTGGAGGATACGGTGCTTAACCGCAGCAAAGAGGCAGAGCTGGTGCGTGTCCTTGAGAAAATTTTCATAGAGCGCTGCGGACTGTGCTGCAGTATCGGAATTGAGTACCGGGAAGCCGTGACAGGGAAATTTGCGGAGGATGATGCGCTGAAGATCCAGATGAAGGTCGATGAGATCGCAAAGCGGGTCATCCATGCAAAGAGCGAGCAGAAGGCGGCGCAGGAGAATGGCGGACAGACGGAAGGCTCTCAGGCGAAGCCTGCGGCGACGGACACTGCCGGACGACAGAACAAGGGCGGCACGACATCGGCGGGCGGAAAGCAGTTCGGCGGCAAGAGCTTTGGCGGCGAGTTCCGCAAGAGCAGGAGCGAGTTCCGCAGGGGCGGAGATTATACGAAGACCCTGAAGCAGTCCGATAATCCCGATGTGATCTACGGGAGGGACTTTGAGGATGAGGGAATCCTTCGCATTGAGGACATCATCGGTGAGATGGGAGAGGTCATTATCCGCGGAAAGGTTCTGAAAGCGGACAGCCGCGACATCAAGAATGAGAAGTCGATTGTCATGTTCGATGTCACGGACTTCACCGATACCATCGGAGTGAAGCTGTTTACGAAGACGGAATTCAAGGATGAACTGTTAAAGGGAGTGAAGCCCGGCAGCTTTGTCAAGATCAAGGGTGTCGTCAATCTGGATAAGTTCGACCATGAACTGACAATCGGCACAATCGCGGGAATCAAGAAGATTTCGGATTTTACGACGACGAGAATGGATACAGCGCCGCATAAACGTGTGGAGCTTCACTGCCATACAAAGATGAGCGACATGGATGGTGTGTCCGAGGCAAAGGACATTGTAAAGCGCGCCTACAAATGGGGGCACAGGGCGATTGCCATCACAGACCACGGTGTTGTCCAGAGCTTTACCGACGCGAACCATGTGTGGGACGACCTCTGGAAGGAGGAAAAGGGAAAGCGCGCGGAGGCGGGCGATCCGAACCCGGACAAGCAGGATTTCTTTAAGGTATTGTACGGCGTCGAGGCGTATCTGGTGGACGACCTGAAGGAGATCGTCACCGGCGACAGAGGGCAGACGCTGGAGGATGATTTTGTCGTCTTTGATATTGAGACAACGGGCTTCTCCCCGGTGAATAACCGCATTATCGAGATTGGAGCGGTGAAGGTCTGCGGCGGTGAGGTCGTGGACAGATTTTCCACCTTTGTCAATCCGCAGGTACCGATTCCGTTTGAGATAGAGAAGCTTACGAGCATCCGGGACGACATGGTGATGGATGCGCCGCTGATCGAGGAGGTTCTGCCGAGATTTCTCGAGTTCTGTCGGGACTGTGTCCTTGTTGCGCACAATGCGAACTTTGATATGAGCTTCATCATCGAAAATTCCAGAAGACAGGGACTGCCGACGGATTATACCTTTGTGGACACTGTGGGCATTGCGAGGGTGCTTCTGCCGAACCAGTCAAAGCATACGCTGGATGCGGTGGCGAAGACCCTAAATATCTCTCTGGAAAATCATCACCGCGCAGTCGATGACGCGGAGTGTACGGCATGGATCTTCGTCAAGTTTATCAAGATGCTTGCGGAGCAGGAGATTGTCACACTCAGTCAGGTGAATGCGATGGGTGCGGCGAGTGTGGATCTGGTCAGAAAGCTGCCGTCCTACCACGCGATCATTCTTGCCAAGAACGATCTCGGGAGAATCAACCTGTACCGCCTGGTTTCGCAGTCTCATCTGACCTATTTCAACCGTCATCCGAGGATACCGAAGAGCCTTGTGATGAAGTATCGGGAGGGGCTGATCCTCGGCAGCGCCTGCGAGGCGGGAGAGCTTTACCGTGCGCTTCTGGACGGACAGAGCGATATGCAGATTGCCAGACTGGTAAATTTCTATGATTACCTTGAGATACAGCCCTGCGGGAACAATAAGTTCATGATCGCCTCGGAGAAGATCAGGAGCATTAATTCCATCGAGGACATACAGGAGGTCAACCGGCGGATCGTCAAGCTCGGCGAGCAGTTCCACAAGCCTGTCGTTGCAACCTGTGACGTTCATTTCCTCGACCCGGAGGATGAGATATACAGGCGCATCATCATGGCGGGAAAGGGCTTTGACGACGCTGACGATCAGGCACCCCTGTTCCTGCATACAACGGAGGAAATGCTGGAGGAGTTCTCGTATCTCGGCAGCGACAAGGCATATGAGATCGTGGTGAAGAATACGAATATGATCGCGGATATGTGTGAGACGATTGCCCCCGTGCGGCCGGATAAATGTCCGCCAGTCATTCCCGACAGCGATAAGACGTTGACAAAGATCTGCTATGACAGGGCGCATGAGCTGTATGGGCCGGAGCTGCCGAAGATCGTCGAAGAGCGGTTGCAGAGAGAGTTGAACTCCATTATCAAGAACGGTTTCGCCGTAATGTATATCATCGCGCAGAAGCTGGTGTGGAAGTCCGTGGAGGACGGCTACCTTGTCGGCTCGCGTGGCTCCGTCGGAAGCTCCTTCGTGGCAACCATGTCGGGAATCACGGAGATCAACCCCTTAAGCCCGCACTATTATTGCAGTAAATGCCATTATTCCGACTTTGACAGCGACGAGGTAAAGGCATATGCCGGAACTGCCGGAATCGATATGCCGGACAAGGTCTGTCCGGTCTGCGGTGAACCGCTGCACAAGGAGGGCTTTGACATCCCCTTTGAGACCTTCCTTGGATTCAAGGGAGACAAGGAGCCGGATATCGACCTGAACTTCTCCGGCGAGTACCAGTCGAAGGCACATAAGTATACGGAGGTTATCTTCGGCGCCGGGCAGACCTTTCGTGCGGGCACGATTGCAACGCTTGCGGATAAGACGGCGTTCGGCTATGTGAAGAATTACTATGAGGAGAGAGGAAAGCACAAGCGCAACAGTGAGATTGACCGTATCGTCATGGGCTGTGTCGGCGTGCGCCGCAGTACCGGACAGCATCCGGGCGGTATCGTCGTTCTGCCGCTGGGGCAGGACATCAATTCCTTTACCCCCGTGCAGCACCCGGCGAACGATATGACGACGGACACCATAACGACGCACTTTGACTATCACTCGATCGACCATAACCTTCTGAAGCTGGACATTCTCGGACACGATGATCCGACGATGATCCGTATGCTGCAGGATCTGACAGGACGTGACCCGCTGACGATTCCGCTGGACGGCAGGGATGTCATGAGTCTGTTCCAGAATACCGATGCGCTCGGCATAACGCCGGAGCAGATCGGCGGGACGAAGCTGGGCTGTCTCGGCATCCCCGAGTTCGGCACGGACTTCGCTATGAACATGGTTATCGAGGCACAGCCGCAGACCTTTTCCGACCTTGTCAGGATATCCGGTCTGTCTCACGGAACCAACGTGTGGGTGGGCAATGCGCAGGATCTGATCCGGGAGGGGATCGCTACGATTTCCACCTGTGTATGTACCCGAGATGATATTATGACCTATCTGATCAATAAGGGCGTGGAACCGGAAAAGTCCTTTAAGATTATGGAGGCTGTGCGTAAGGGAACGGTTGCAAAGAAAAAGATCGACCCGAAGCTGTGGGAGGCGTGGAAAGAGGATATGCTCGCGCATGATGTGCCGCAGTGGTATCTGGAATCCTGTCAGAAGATCGAGTACATGTTCCCGAAGGCGCATGCGGCTGCCTACGTCATGATGGCATGGCGTATCGCGTACTGTAAGATTCATTACCCGTTGGCATATTACGGCGCGTTCTTCAGCATCCGCGCCAAGGCGTTTTCCTATGAGCAGATGTGTCAGGGACAGGCGCACATGGAGGCGATCATGAAGGAGTACAAGCGCAGGATGGACGCTGTCTCCAACAAGGAGCCGGGGGCACAGCCGCTCTCCAACAAGGAGGAGCTTGCCTACGGTGATATGCGTGTGGTACAGGAGATGTATGCGAGAGGCTTCCAGTTTGAGCCGATAGATATTTTCCGGGCAAAATCCAGATCTTTCCAGATTGTCGGGGATAAGCTGATGCCGTCCCTGAGCAGTATTGACGGTCTGGGCGAGAAGGCGGCGGATGCGATCGTGGAGGCGGCGAAGGACGGCCCGTTCCTGTCGAGAGATGATTTCCGGGAGCGCACAAAGGTCTCGAAGACGATTGTTGACCTCATGGCGGAGCTGGGGCTGCTGGGAGACCTTCCCGAGTCGAATCAGCTGAGTCTGTTTGATTTTCAATAGAATATCGATACAAAAGGAGCAGAAAGAAATAAAAATTTCTTTCTGCTCTAGTCTTATATTACCACAAAATCGTAAAAATTTCAAGTCTGGTACTGTTCCCACTCCGGCGATATAATCGGAAAACAGCTTACAAAATCAGAGCAGGAGGGAAAGTGTATATGGAAGAAAAGGACTGGCTGCAGCTGATGTCGGAGGAAAACCAGATTCAGAAGGTTTTGCAGACGAATCCGTTCAAGGGGGCATTCGGGCTTACATTGTCGGAGGAGGATGCGAGGCTTCTGGTACAGGAGAGGGAAATCAATCTGAAGGAGCAGCAGAGGGTGGAGTTCGGAGAGGGGGTTCTCGCAAAGCTGCCTGCCGGACAGGCATACCGGCTCGGCTGTGAGCGGGTGAGGGAAAAGGCCAAGGCGGCAGAACAGGCGTACAAGGAGCTGCTGGAGCGAGCTGCCGATGCGGTGATCGAAAGGGGATGGGAGATGCCGCAGGAATTGGGCGGATATCTGAAAAGAGATATTCCCGACTTTGTGACGGAGCTGAGAATGGCGGCACAGAATCATTGTGTTCCGAAGATTGTTGTTGTGTAAGAAGCGGTGCATCGGGAGAAGCGGAGACGGAATTCCGTCAGCGCTTCTCGCCATAGCGGGCAGGAATTAAATGAGCCCTCTGCAAAGCCAGATAGAGAACCGGCAGCAGGATCAGGTGCAAAAGGATGCCAGGCAGACTGGAGACAAAATAGGCAGTCGCCCACATTTTCAGGGTGTAAGCGCCGGAAGAGAAGAAAAGCGCCTTGGCGATTCCGCCGATGATGCGTCCGGCAAGCATCGCACCGATCAGGCTGAGGTACAGATCGGCAAGTGTTTTTCCGGTTTTTATCAGACCAAGCAGCAGACCGGAGACAATGCCGTACACGGATAATTCGATCAGCATTCCGTACAGAACCGGACCCGCAGGAGGCATTCCGCTGATCATGCAGGACAGAACCGGACCGAGAAGCCCGCATGCAAAGCCATACGGCCAGCCGCAGACCAGTCCGCACAGCAGAACGGGAATGTGCATCGGGGAGAGCATAACGCCGCTGTTCGGGATGGCATGAACCGCGAGGGGGAGCACAACGCAGAGTGCCATGCAGACAGCGCAGGTGACTATTTTTTTGACAGAGGACATTTTTTCCATAGCTTATTTTCCTTTCAGTATCGTTTAAATTATTAGGCGTTTGCAAAACTTTTGTTTTGGCAAGTGACGTTGCACAAGATGCACAGACCACCGCAGGCACGCTTTCGCTTTGCTTCGCACGCAGCGGCACATAAGTC
>USGM01000058.1 GCA_900554205.1 uncultured Lachnospiraceae bacterium | reverse complement strand
ACCATTCTGAAGATGTCCATGCCCTGGGATACCATGGTCGGCGTTGCCCGCCGCAGCTGGGCGCGCAACGAAAACGCCATGACCACGGTCGCCGAGTACAACAAGATGTACGAGGGGCAGGACCACATCACCATGCCTTACGTCGCGGACGAGGCGCTCTGCGAGAAGGCCGTGAAGGAATACATGCACTAAAATTTACTTCAAAAAAGGGGCATAGAAATATGCCCCTTTTTTGAGCTGGATACACTCCGCTGCGCGCACTCGCTTTGCTCGCACACTTGCGGAGCGCAAAGAATCTTTCCGACGCACATGTCGTCGGAAATGACGGATCAAAGCCTTATTCCGCCACCTGCGGGTGGCGGAACTCCCTGCGGGAGGGCTTTTTTGACAAGCTGAGGGGCATGGCATTCTGCCATGCCCTTTTCAGTTATTCCTGTCTCAGCGGCCCGGTATTCGCGCCGCGGCGTTTTTCTTTTTGCCGGAACGCTTGATTCCCTCCGGCAGTTTTATTATACTGTTTATTATACTAATTGAAATCGAAGTATCCGGAGAAAAACAATGATAGATAAAATGCTTATCCGTGGGGCGAAGGTCCACAATCTGAAAAACATTGATGTAGATATCCCCTTGGGCAAAATCGTCGGGATCGCGGGCGTGTCCGGCTCCGGCAAATCCTCGCTGGCGCTGGGCGTGCTGTATGCCGAGGGGTCGCGGCGTTATCTGGAGGCACTGTCCACCTACACGCGCCGCCGCATGACGCAGGCGTCCAAGGCATGCGTGGACGAGGTGCTGTATGTCCCCGCCGCGCTGGCATTGCACCAGCGTCCCGGTGTGCCGGGCATCCGGAGCACCTTCGGCACTGGGACGGAGCTTCTGAACAGCCTGCGGCTCATGTACTCCCGCCTTGCGAATCATTGCTGCCCCAACGGGCATTACCTGAAGCCCTCCCTGCTGGTTGCCGCCGGAAAGGAGCTGGTGTGCCCGGAGTGCGATGCTCATTTTTATGCGCCATCCGCCGAGGAACTGGCGTTTAACTCTCAGGGCGCCTGTCAGAAATGCGGCGGCACAGGCAGCGTCCGCACAGTGGATATGGCGTCGCTGGTGCCGGATGATTCCCTCACTATCGACGACGGCGCAGTAGCTCCGTGGAACAGTCTGATGTGGTCCCTGATGACCGATGTCTGCCGTGAGATGGGTGTGCGCACCGACGTGCCCTTCCGCGATCTGACGGAACGGGAAAAGGACATTGTTTTCCACGGTCCCGCAGAGAAAAAACACATCTTTTACCACGCCAAGAACTCCAATCAGGCGGGTGAACTGGATTTTACTTACTATAACGCTATTTACACCGTGGAAAATGCCCTGTCCAGGGTCAAGGACGAAAAGGGCATGAAGCGGGTAGAGAAGTTTTTAAAAGAGGATGTCTGCCCGGAATGTCACGGCACGCGCCTGTCCGCTGCCGCAAGGGCGCCAAAGCAGCGGGGCATTTCACTGGACGAGGCCTGCACCATGACGCTCTCCGAGCTGGTAGCGTGGGTACAGGGCGTACCGGAAAGCCTGCCGGAAGAAATGCGCCCTATGGCGGCGAGCATCTGCGAGGCATTTGAAGGCACTGCGAAGCGGCTCATGGATCTGGGGCTGGGCTATCTGACATTAGATCGCTCCGCTGCCACGCTCTCCACCGGCGAACGTCAGCGGATGCAGCTGGCACGCGCCGTCCGCAACCGCACAACCGGCGTCCTCTATGTGCTGGACGAGCCGTCCATCGGGCTGCACCCCTCGAACATCATCGGTCTCACCGGTGTAATGCACGATCTGGTAGCCGACGGCAACTCCGTCATTCTTGTGGATCACGATACGCAGATTCTGAAGGAGGCTGACTGGATCATAGAGATGGGGCCGGAGGCAGGAGCCAACGGCGGCCATATCATCGCTCAGGGAGCAATCCCTTCCATTGAAAAAAATCCTGCCTCTCAAATCGGAGTGTTCCTCTCCGGCAAGGTCGAAACGAAGCTGCGGAGCTGCGTTGCAAGGGAAGAATTGTTTGCAAACGGAACGATTCACCTTTCCACCTCCCAGATTCACACGGTCAAGCCGTTGGAGGTAACCATTCCAAAGGGACGTCTCACCGTTGTCACCGGCGTATCCGGCTCCGGCAAGACGACAATGGTGCTGGAAAGTCTTGTTCCCGCGCTGGAGGCAAAGATCGGCGGCAGAGCGCTGCCTGAGCATATCCGCGGCATTGACGCAGATGGCATACAGCATGTCAAGCTCATTGACGCAACACCTATTGGGATCAATGTACGCTCTACCGTGGCTACTTATGCAGGAATACACGACGAGCTGCGCAAGCTCTACGCGAAGTCGCCCGATGCCAAGGCGCACGGATATAAGGCGAGTGATTTCTCCTACAACACCGGCTCCCTGCGCTGCCCCGGCTGCGACGGCACAGGCGTCGTGAGCCTCGATGTGCAGTTCCTGCCGGATGTGAATATCCCCTGCCCGGACTGCCGCGGCTCACGCTACGCAAGGATGGCATACGAGGCAAAGCTTCAAAACAAGAGCGGGCAGTCCGTCTCTCTGCCAGAGCTGATGGACATGGACGTAAACTCCGCTATCGACTTCTGCAAGGATATGAAAGCCGTCAGCCAGAAGCTGGGCATTCTCCGACAGCTTGGCCTCGGCTACCTCACACTCGGCGAAGAGACACCCAGCCTCTCCGGCGGCGAGGCGCAGCGCTTGAAGCTGGCGAGCGAAATCGGCAGGATACAGACGGATTCGGTATTCATTTTCGACGAGCCGTCCATCGGTCTGCATCCTCTGGATGTGCAGGTGCTGCTCGGCGTCTTTCAGGCGCTTCTGGATAATGGTGCGACGGTCATTGTCATTGAGCATGATCTCGACGTAATCCGCAACGCCGATTATGTCATCGACATGGGCCCGGGCGGCGGAGATGCCGGCGGGCGGATCGTGGCAGAGGGAACGCCGCAGGAGATTCAGGAAAACAGAGCAAGTGTTACAGGAAAATATCTAACATGCCCGCAACATCTGCCAATCCGCAAGCTGTTAGAAGATGTGGCAGCGGAGTTTGAAAAGGCATAGGAACACTGAAAGAGGCAAAGTGATAGATAACAGCAGTCTTTGACTACAATCTACACTCACGTGCCTCTTTCTTTTTTTGCCTTTGCCGCCCTCAGAATATCTGCCAGATTATCCCCGTTCAACACACCGGGATAGGCATCCTGAAATTCGACAAGGACATCCTTATTTTCTAGTTCCATTTCACGACATTGCTTATAAAAAGCCTTCATATCCTCTTGTACATAAATTGCCTCAATGAACCTGCGGGAATTTTCCGGAATACGCTCATATTCATCATACAAATCTATAACGGCGTTTCTTATCGCATCAAACGAAAGAGCATCTCCTCTCGCTTCCTGCTCGATTAAAATCCCCACAACGTCTGACAGGTCATTTTTGTATTGTCTTCCCGCCATTAGTTTCATAGCAACCAAATATTCCGCTGATATTGTTCTGACCTGTAATATATTTAAAAAGGTTTTATAATACCTCGAAAATCTTGCCAATCTGGGAGTGTACGAATCGGTCCTCACAAAATCTGTATTTAACCAGCCAGTCGGAAGTCCAAGCCTGTCTCCGACTATGTTAATCGCATCCCGCATAGCACTTGATGAATTGATGATGGCATCCATGTCATAGGTCATCTCCCGAAAGCCGTAGTTGATTAATATTGATGCCCCTCCGATTAGTATTATTTCAGCCGGCATTTTATTTCCGTTTTGTTTTTTGAATTCTTTGGCAAGCTCCCTTAGATAATGATCCAAATTTTCTTTTGTGAAATGCCTATCAGCAGACATCGCGCACCTCACTCTCAACAATGTTAAATCTCATAAATTCCGGTATTGCTCTGGCAATCGCCTCATCCTTTATGCTTTCATCTCCTGTTGCTGCACAGGACACCAGAATTCCTGCCGGAAAACATGGATTTTCAAGCTTTTGCCTGCGGATGTCATTATAATTAGTGCAGTTTGGAAGGTGATTGATTCTGGACAAATAGTCAACCATTGCCAGCAGATACAACGCTTCACGATACCATTGCCTGTCATATAATTTTCTGATTTCATCCGTTTTAAGTGTCTCTATAATAAAGTCCAAGTCGCCCATATCTTTTACATGATGGCATGTATTACTTTTAAACGTTTCAAATGAACATCTATAATCTGGCGATTTTTCATAACTCTTCTCCAAAATGGAATCAACGGTAACATCCAATGCCTTTGCAATCTTGTATAAAGTACCGGCTGCACATTTATCAAGCGCAGCCTTTCCACTACATATATCAATAATCGTTGTCATTGCAACTCCGCTTTCTTTACTCAAGCGATATTTCGACATATTCTTTGTTTGGAGTAAATCATTTATTATCATTTAATTCCTCCCTTCACTTTATAATATATCGGTCAACCGAACCACTGTCAATACTATTATTTCCGCACCTTCAACAGTCCGCTTCCCGCCACCATCCTGATATTCAATATCCGGTCGATGTCGCCGAAACGAATCTTAACGTTGTTTTCGTCCATATCCACAACAACGCCTTCCCCGAACTTTTTATGTACGACGAGCAGTCCGGCTCCCAGCTGTGCATACAGCTTCCGATATTTCTCCTCGGAAGCACTGCTGCCGCCCGTTAGGTAATAGTTCGTCCCCGACATTCTCCCACCCGACGGAACACCGAGAGGAGCACCGTGCGAAATCTCCGGGTGAGCGCTTAACGTCCTGCCGGGCCGGATCGGTCTGCCCAGCAGTTCACTGCAAAAGCTTGCCTGTTTATTCATGGTAAAGAGAAACAGCTGGCTCTTTGCCCTCGTGGCTCCTACATAAAAAAGCCTCCGCTCCTCTTCGTAAATTTCCAGCTCCTCCCGGGATGCCGCCCTCAGGTTCTTCGGCACTGTCTCCGGCAGTATGCCGTCCACGACATCCATCAGGTACACGGTATCATATTCCAGCCCCTTGCTCGCATGGATGGTCGAGAGCGTAAACTTGCATTCCGGGGCTGCTTCCTTGTCCCTGATAATGGCTTTCAGCTCCTCCAGCCGCTGCACCAGATGTACCGGCGAATCTTCCTTGCTGCCGATAGTCTTTAATATCTCGATCTTGCTGTCGTTCATGCCGCTTCTCTCGAGATATTCCCGGTAGCCCATGAACTGCACGATCCGGCTGACTGCCTTATCCCCGGACTCCTGCAGCATATTTTTCAGATGTGTCCGCACAGCCTTCACGCTTCCGACCGTGTGAGCGTTCAGCCCACTGTATTGCGCCGCCACATCGAGCACAGGCAGTCCCTGCTCCCTGCTGATCTCGGCAATGCGGACGGCATCCTGCTTTCTGAGGTAGGTTCCGATCTTGTAATAAACCTGCAAAAAGGCTTCCGTGTCCTCCGGGTCTGCGGCGAGCTTAATGACATTGATAATATCCAGTACTGTGCGATGCGTGAAAAAGGTCAGCTCCGCGTTTCGCATCCGATACGGTATGGCGTTCCGTTCCAGCAGATCAATCAGCGGGATTGCGCATTCGTTGTCCCTGTACAGCACCGCCGTCTGTACCGTGCTGTTCAGCGCGACCTTTGCGAGATAGGCATACTGTGCGCGCCGGGATTTCAGGGCGATCTCCCTGATTTCCGCCGCCTCCTCCCTTGTCGGTCGCATATGTTTTTCGTGGCGGAGGGTATTTTTCTGTATAAAGCGGTCTGCCGCCCGGACAATATGCGCGTTGGAGCGGAAATTGTCCTCCATCAGCAGAACCTTTGCGCCCGGATGCTGCGCCTCAAAGGACAGGAGCGCCTCGGGATATGCCGCGCGGAAGCCGTAAATGCTCTGATCCTCATCTCCGACCATGAACAGGTTCTCCGTCTTCGATGCAAGCAACGCGATAATTGCGTGCTGGATCTTCGAGGTATCCTGCGCCTCATCGACACAGATATACGGATATTTTTCCTGAAAATACGCCAGCAGCCCCGAGATCCTGCGAAGCATCTGATAGGCATAGACCATCTGGTCATCATAGTCCATGAGATGTCTTTCCCGCAGCCGTGCGCAGTATTCCCTGTACATCTCCGAGATGGCAAAGCCTGCCTCCTCGTCCAGCTGCCGGATCTGTTCCTGATCGAGCACCATGTTTTTAATGTAAGTAATCAGGGTACGGACATTTTTCAGATCGCTCTCCGTCGGATACTCCCGCTGCACGCGGCGGTAAATTTCAGACAATATTTCCGCTGTGATCTTCTCGTCAGTTGCCAGCTCAAAGGGCGTTTTTCCTGTGCATTTTCCATAATACTGCAGGATTCTCGCGCAGATGCCGTTGATTGTCCGAAACTCGAGCCGCCGCGCCAGATTCTCTCCGAAATATGCTGCGCAGCGTCTGGACATATCGCCGGTCGCCGCGACCGTGTAGGTGACAGTCAGAATGTTTTCCGGCGGGATTCCCCTGCAATAGACCATATAGCCGAGTCTGGTGACAAGGACGGTGGTCTTGCCCGATCCGGGTACAGCAAGAAGCAGTACCGGCCCGTCCACACTCTGTACTGCTTCCTTTTGCTGTGTATTTAATTGAATGGGAAATGTCTGTTCAAATTCCTGCCACTGCATGCCGCTTCCTCACACCGTCTCCTGCTCCTCGATCATGCTCTCCAGATACCCTCTGTCCCAGAGCAGGATCTTCAGCTTCTTCGCCGCCTCTACCGCCGGCTGGGTAAAATACTGGTTCGTCAGCACTGCCCCCACCATACGGTCATAATAATCGCGTCCGGCATACGCCTCCTGCACCGCCTTGACCCCGACTGGGGCAGTGTAGCGCTTGCACTGGATGGCATAGGTTACGCCCTCCTTCTCGGCAAGGATATCGATGCCGTAATCACCGCTCCCCTTCGTGACCTCAACCTCCTGAAAGCCTCTCTGTCTCAGAAGCTCGGCACAATAATATTCAAAATCATGTCCCTCCATCAGGTCAATGTCGGAGGGGCGTTTTTTCCGCCGCAGCAGCATAAAAACAGCGATCGCCGCAACCGCGGCGACCACAATAAGACCTATGATCCACAAAAGATTTCCGTATATATTATTCATAATGAATTATTATACGGTCAGCCTGCCAGAAAAGCAAGGCAGAAATACTCACATCATCATCATTGTCAGCACCACGCTTGCGATTGTCCCGGCGAGCGTGGACAGCAGTGCGCCCATCAGCGTGTAGCGGGTCTTTGTGACCTTTGCCGCAAGGAAGTATACACTCATAGTGTAGAAAACCGTCTCCGTGCAGCTCATCAGGATGGATGTCAGCATACCCGCGTAGGAATCCGGGCCGGAGGTCTTAAATATATCGAGGACAAGCCCTGTCGCTGCCGAGGAGGAGAACAGCTTGACGATCAGCAGCGGCATGAGCTGCGCAGGGAGCCCGACCTTCTCTGTCATAGGCCCGAGCAGCTTCCCCAGAAGATCGAAGAAGCCGGATGCCCGCAGCATTCCCACCGCCACAAGCAGACCGATCAGCGTCGGCACAATATCCAGCACGATCTTAAGACCGTCCTTTGCCCCGTCCAGAAAGCACTCGTAAACCTTGACCTTCGAGACATAGCCGTATCCGACAATGAAAAAGATCAGGATTGGAATGATAATGTCAGAAATGTGTGCAAGCGCATTCATGTTCTCTTCCCTCCCCTGTCCTTCAGCTTACAATAAAGGATGGCAACGACCGAGCTGAAAAGCGTTGCCGCGATCGCAGGTGCGATAATTGCCGTCGGCTTCGCGCTGCCGTACTGGCTCCGATAAGCGATCATGTTTACCGGAATCAGCTGTAGGGAAGAAATATTCAGGATCAGAAAGCTGCACATCTCATTGCTGGCGGAGCGCTGCGCCGCTGCGCCCTCTCCGTATCCGGGTGTCCCACGCTCCCCCTCCAGCTTTGCCAGCTCCTCCATCGCCCTCAGCCCCGCAGGAGTGCACGCCCAGCCAAGACCCAGCACATTTGCGATAATATTCGTCGCTATGTATTCTCTGGCGGGGTGACTCTTGGGGATGCACGGAAAGAGAAAGGTCAGGAACGGGGAAATGCCCTTTGTCAGTCTTTCAATCAGCCCCGCCTTCTTCGCAATTTCCATCAGCCCCATCCAGAGGGCAACTACGCCCGCCATCGTCAGGCAAAGCGAAATCGCCTCTCCCGCACTGTTCAATGCCGCGTTCGTCACGTCGCTCATCCTGCCTGTGAACGCGGCATAGACCACCGCCAGAAGAATCATCACCGCCCAGATCATGTTTAACATAAAATTCCCATGCCTTTCAGTAACCTGCAGCCCCTGATCCGCAGGCACAAAACAGGTTTGTTATCCTATTCTATTCCCTCCACAGACAAAAAAGACACAGTCTCTTTCAGACCGTGTCTTCCCTATCATCCCTTTTCAGATCAGCTTCGCAAAGAAGGATACCGCGAAGACTGTCAAAATTCCTGTCACGACGATGGAAAGGCTGCTCATGGCGCCCTCTACCTCTCCCATCTCCATCGCCTTGGAGGTTCCGAGCGCGTGGGCACTCGTGCCGATTGCAAGCCCCTTCGCCACAGGCTCCTCGATCTTAAAGAGCTTACACACCACCTCCGCCAGAATCGCCCCGACAATCCCCGTGATGCAGATCGCAGAAATCGTCAGTGCCGGCATTCCGCCCATCTTTTCCGAAACACCCATGCCAATCGCCGTCGTGATGGACTTCGGAAGCAAGGTGACATACTGCTCATGGCTGAGCTGAAAAGCGACCGCCAGCAGATAGATGCTTCCCATCGCCGCCAGCACGCCTGCTATGATGCCGCCGAAAATTGCCTTCGGGTACTTTTTCAACAATTCCATCTGCCGATAGAGCGGAACCGCAAGGCTGACCGTCGCCGGAGTCAGAAGGAACTGGATATATTTCGCGCCGTTCTGATAGTTTTCATAATCAATGTGAAAGCCGAGAAGCACTGCAATCACCAGCACTGTGGCAATCAGCAGGGGATTCGCCACCGACAGCTTCGTCTTTTTCTTAATCCACAAGCCGATCTCATAACAGATCAGCGTCAGGCACACCCCAAAGAATACCGATCCGGTAAGTATCTCATTCATGGCTCTCCTCCTGTAAACCAGGCTCACCCTGCTTTTTCCTGTCGTGCCGCATGATGCCCTGCGCCACACGCCCTGTGACTACCATGATAAACACCGTCGTCACCAGACAGGCAATGCACAAGGGTACAAGCATATCCGCCAGTGCCTCCACATTCGTGATGAGACTGACCGTCGGCGGTACAAACAATACCGGCATGATCTCAACGAGAAAATCCGCCGCACCCTCAACCTTCTCGATCGGAATAAGCTTTGTCACCAGTCCGATCAGCATCAGCACCAGCCCATAGACGCTGGCAGCGATCGGCAGTGGAATCAGAAACTCCATAAGCTCCGCCACAAAAGAAACTGACATAATTATTGCAATCTGTCGAACGTATTTCATCCTTCGTTACTTTGACCTCTGTTCTTCTAAATCTGATGCCGCACCACGGCATATTCATCATCCAGCCGGAAATAGGGACATTCGCGCTGTGTGCCCGAGAGGAAACGGTACATCTCGTCCTCATCCAGATTCACCAAGCAGCAATAGCACTCATAGTCCTCGTCGTACACATAGTTGACACATGCGTCACAATTCGATGCTGCCATCTTCTCGCCTCCATTCGCCCTTCATTCTTCCCCGTCATCCGCGGCTTTGTTCAGATGTGCATAGATGTCGCGCTTGCCGACGCCGCGATCCTTGGCAACCTGCTTCATCGCTGTCTTGTGATCCATTCCCTGCTCCTCGTAGTAAGCCATATGCTCTTCGATCGACATGCTCTCCCATGACGCGATCTCCTCGCGGCGCTTCTCCTCATGGCTCTTGCCCTCAAGCACCAGCACATATTCGCCTCTCGGCTCTTCTTTCTCATATAATGCCAGCGCACTTTCCAGCGTGGTCGGCATCACAGTCTCAAACTTTTTCGTGAGCTCCCGGCATATCGTGATCCGCCGCTCGCCGAGCGCGTCATGCAGCTCCTCCAGTGTGCGGATCAGGTGATGCGGCGCCTCGTACAGGATCATTGTACGGCTCTCCGTCGTCAGCTCCTCCAGTATCTGCTTCTTTTCCTTCTTATCTGCCGGAAGAAACCCTTCAAAGCAGAACCGTCTCGTGGATAAGCCCGAGAGTGTCAGCGCTGTAATACATGCAGCGGGTCCCGGCAGGGATGTGACACGAATGTTATTTTCATGGCACATCTGTACGAGTACCTCTCCGGGATCGGATATTGCCGGAGTTCCTGCATCCGTAATCAACGCAATATTCTGTCCCGACTGTAGCTGCGAGATCAGCTGTCTCGCTTTCTCAACCTTGTTATACTCGTGATAACTGGTCATCGGGGTATGAATGTCAAAATGGTTTAAGAGCTTGATGCTGTTCCTCGTGTCCTCCGCAGCGATAACGTCAACCGTCTGGAGCGTCTCGACCACTCTCGGTGTCATGTCCTGCAGGTTCCCGATCGGTGTCGCACATAAAAACAAAGTACCTGACACTAACGTCACCTCCTGTTTTAAAATCCGTATAAGCCCCTGATCTCCGGCATATAGACACCCGGCTTTTCAAATACGATCAGTGGTTTCTCCACCGTCATGCGTGGCTTTCCTCCCCGCACCGCCTCCAGCAGAACCATATTGGGCTCCTTGTCCACATAGGGATACACCAGCTGCATCCTCTTCGGTTCCAGCTTATACTGCATCAATGTTCCCATCAGCTCTGCCAGCCGGAACGGACGGTGTACCAGAAAGAAATGCCCACCCGGCTTCAGCAGCTTTGCTGTCTGTCTCGCCACATCCTCAAAGGTACACAGGATCTCGTGCCGGGCGATTGCCTTCGGTGCATCCGGGTTCGCAATGCCGTGCTGCCCGATCATATACGGCGGATTACATGTGACACAATCAAAGGAAGCAGACGGGAAATATGTGTCTGCTTCCTTGATGTCTCCTGTTACAATATCAATTTTGTCTGTCAGACGATTCAGCGCAACACTCCTCGCTGCCATGTCTGCGCTCTCCGGCTGGATTTCAAGCCCGGTCAGATGTGCGCAGTGATATTTCGCCTCCATCAGAAGCGGAATGATGCCCGTTCCCGTTCCGAGATCCAGCAGCCGGTCATTTTCCCCTGCGTGCGCAAATCCGGTAAGCAGGACGGCATCCATGCCAAAACAGAATTTCTCGGGATTCTGGATGATGTGGTAACCGTTCCGCTGCAGATCATCCACTCTCTCATTATCCTTCAGACTGATTGTCATTGTGTCTTGCTTGTCCTTCCTGATTTCCCGGTCTCTGACGATTGTGTCGGTTTCTGTGATAGTTCTGGCGGTTCCTGTTCTCGCGGCGCTGTTCGCCTTCCTGACGGTTCCCCTGTGCATTGCCGTCGCCGTTCTCATAACGTCCCTCGTTATTCTGGCGGTTCGGGCGGTTTCCCTGCGCACTGCTGTCGCCGTTCTCATAGCGTCTCTCGTTATTCTGACGGTTCTGACGCTGCTCACCGTTCTGGCGGTTTCTGTTGTCGCGGCGCTGCTCACCGTTCTGACGGTTCCTGTTCTCGCGGCGCTGCTCGCCCTCCTGACGGTTCCCCTGCGCATTGCCGTCCCCGTTCTCATAGCGTCTCTCGTTATTCTGGCGGTTCTGGCGCTGCTCACCGCCCTGACGTCCCCGGTTCCGGTTATTCTGACGCTGTCCGGCTTCCGGCTGCTCTGCCGCCTCAGTAGTCTCCTGCAGTTCTTCTTCCTCGAGCTTCTCAAGCTCCTGCATTTCCTCCTTGGACAGATCAACCTTGTCCTTCTTGCCATGTCTGCGGCGGAACTGAAGCTGCTCCACCGGGTACTCCTTGATCTCCTTTTCGTCACCCTCTTCGACAACGACCTTAACAAGCTGACGCAGAACATTAACGCTCTGCACCTCGCCCTTCAGACCGTCCTCCGTGGTCACATAATCTCCGATTCCGGGCAGCTTACGGTTTAATTCCTCGTAAGTCTCCTCCTCATTTTTCAGGCAGCACATCAGTCTGCCGCACACACCGGAAATCTTTGTCGGATTCAGGGACAGATTCTGCTCCTTCGCCATCTTGATCGACACCGGCACAAAATCCGCCAGATAGCTGTGACAGCAGAGAGGCCGTCCGCAGATACCGATTCCGCCGACGATCTTTGTTTCATCCCGGACACCGATCTGCCGCAGCTCGATTCTTGTCTTGAATACACCCGCCAGATCCTTTACCAGCTCTCTGAAATCGATACGTCCGTCCGCTGTAAAATAAAAGAGAACCTTGTTGTTGTCAAAGGTATATTCCGCGTCGATGAGCTTCATCTCCAGCTCATGCTTGCGGATCTTCTCGAGACATATCTTGAAAGCATCCTTCTCCTTGAGCTTATTATTTGCCTCCTGCTCGATATCCCTTTCGTTTGCAATCCTTATCACAGGCTTAAGAGGCTGGATCACCTTCTCGTCCTCAACCTCTGTAACACCGGTCATTACCGTTCCAAATTCGATTCCTCTCGCGGTCTCGACAATGACATGGTCTCCCCGCTTTATTTCAAAATTCAAAGGGTCAAAGAAATAAATCTTTCCCGCTGTCCGAAATCTTACACCAATTACTTTCGTCATCTATCCACCTCACCGGCGCCATGCGCCTTACAAAAATATGCGAAAAAACTTCGCAGTAACAAAATAGCAGCCGTAGTGTACAAGCGACACCACAACTGCTATTTTAACATAAGCCCGCCAAAAATGCTACTGTTAATCCTTGTCTGTTTACCCGTTCTCCTGTATTGTCAGCATCAGAAGCTCCATGGTAAGGTCAAAGTTCACGTTGGCATCCAGACGCTTTTTCGCTGTATCCAGTGCTTCAATGATCGTCTCGATCCCCTCATAGCTGCTGCGCTGCGCCGTTCTGCGGAGCGTCTGTATCTCCTCCCGGAAGACAAGGTGATTGACGTCATTCGTTGCCTTGAAAAGCAGGACATCCCGGTACCAGATGGCAAAAATATCAAGGTAATCGTTGATCTCAAGCTTATATTCCGTGATCTTCCTAATCGCCGCGATGATCTCGTTCAGCTCCATGTCCTTTATGTATTTCAGCAAAGACAAAGCCTCAGACTTCACATTTTCAAAGTCCTCGCTTGATGCCAGCGCCTTCGCCTTGCCGATATTTCCCCTTGCAAAAGCGACACAGACCTCCGCCTTATAATCCGGGACATGAAGCTGCTCCATCAGATATTTCTTGACAAGCTCATCTGCCACCGGCTTCATATTCAGGATGACGCAGCGGCTGAGAATGGTCGGCAGAAGAGAATTTACATTCGTTGTCAGCAGCAGAATAACCGCATAGGCAGGCGGTTCCTCCAGGGTTTTCAGAATCGCGTTCTGCGCCTGCGGTGTCATCTTCTCCGCCTCGTTGACAATATAAATCTTATAGGGACCGCTGTAGGGCTTGATGCCCACATCGTTATTGATCTGCGCACGGATGTCATCGACACTGATGGTATTCGGCTTTTCATGTGTCACATGAATAATATCGGGATGGTTGTCCGACAGCGCCTGCTTGCAGGAATGACATTCCTGACACGGCTCCGTCCCCTTCTTTTCACATTGCAGCGTCATAGCAAAGATCCGCGCAATGAACTCCTTGCCGGAGGATTTCTCACCGTTGATGATGTACGCATGGGAAACCTTTCCCGCCCCGACCGCATTCTGCAGGTGTTCCTTCATCTGCTCTTGTCCTATAATGTCCCGAAAGTCAGCCATACTCCCTCATTTCTGTGTACTTTCCACACGAATCCTATGTAAATCCTGCTCAGGTAAAAATGTCCAACAGCAATCCTCTGATCTCACCGATTTTATTCAGTATCGCAAGATTATCCTTCTCGTCCTTCATGAGCTCCTGCGCCAGCTGATCCAGATTCTCGTCCACAAGCCGGATGATACCGTAAACCCTGTGCCTTCCCCTTCTGTCCAGAAAATTCTCGCGTGAGAAGGAGTGAGACCGCGTCACCACTTCATTCAGAAATTCCTTGACCAGCCCGCGGTAATGTCTCATGTCCTTCACATCTCGCCGTTTTGCCAGCTTCTCACCCTCCATGGTGATCTCTTCCATCAGGTTCTGCAGCCTTGCCTGGAGCTCCGCCTCCTCGATATGACTGGCAAGCATAAACTTAAAGGTGCCGTCTGTCGGCTGCGTGTTCTGCGTCTGTTCGACAGGCATTGCCTGACTGACCTGATTGACCTTAATGTCCATATGCTGCCCTCCTCTCTCAGTTCACGGATTCCATTATGTATTCCCTAATTTCCTCCAGACACTGCTCCAGATTCTCGTTGACAAAGCGTCTGCTAACGCCTGCTTCGCTTATCTTTTCCTCGGAGAAATCCGTGCTGTCCGCCAGAAATCTGCGGCACATCTCCTCATACTTCGGTTTCTCCTGTCTTCGCTCTCTGTCCAATGCCCGCTGTAATCGCAACCCGTCATCCAGCTCTATCATGACCGGAAGTATCCTCTCCGCCCCGAAGTATTCCTTAAGGCTGCGGTACGCCTCGAGCGTACCGATCATGATATAATTGCCTGTCTCGGTGATCTGACCGTCATCTGCCGTGAAATAGCGCCACAGCCCATAAAAGGTATGATATTCACGCGCCTCGATGATCCGTCCCTGCTCCTTCCAGCGCGCAAAGCCCGCCTCATCCGTGAAGAAATACTCGACACCCTCGCATTCCCCATCCCGGATCGGCCTTGTCGTATAGGATACGATCGTCTGAAGCCTAAGCGTTTGATCCGCAAGCAGCCTTTTAAATATCGTATCCTTCCCGGTGGAGCTTTTTCCCATCAGGCATATGATCTTTCCCATGGTATTATTCTACCTCAACTACATGAATCATGTTTGTTGTTCCTGTGATACCGAGCGGAACTCCCGCCGTAATAACAACGATATCTCCGGTATTTACATAGCCTGCTTCCTTTGCAGCGATCACGGCATCGGCAAACAGTTCCTCTGAGCTCTCCTCTTTCTTGATTAACAGCGGATTAACACCCCAGAGCAGATTCAGCTGGTCGCAGACACGCTCATTAACCGCACAGCCGATAATCGGGCAGCTCGGCTTGAATCTGGAAATCGCCTCTGCCGTGTAACCGGACATCGTAACCGTAATGATTGCTGCTGCATTCAGATCCATTGCCGCAGAACAGGTCGCATATGCAATCGCATTTGTGATCTCGCTCTTATCGCCCTCGTCGTTTCTGCGCATTCTGGAACGGTAATCAATATCTTTTTCGGCAGATTCTGCGATTCTCGCCATAGTTTTTACTGCTTCTACCGGATATTTTCCGGCAGCGCTCTCTCCCGAAAGCATGATTGCAGTCGTTCCGTCGTAGATTGCATTCGCAATATCCGTCGCTTCCGCTCTCGTCGGTCTGGGATGATTAATCATGGATTCCAGCATCTGTGTCGCGGTGATAACGTGCTTGCCCTGCGCATTCGCCATCTTGATCATCTTCTTCTGGAGCACAGGCACTTCCTCCATCGGAATCTCCACGCCCATATCGCCGCGGGCAACCATAACGCCGTCCGAAGCCTCCAGAATCTCCTCCAGATTCTCGATTCCCTGCATATTCTCAATCTTGGCAATAATCTTCATGTCGCTTCCATGCTCCTGAAGAATCTTTCTGAGCTCGTAAATGTCTTCCTTGCTCCGCACAAAGGATGCAGCGATAAGCTCATAGCCCTCCTTGATGCCGAACAGAATATCCTCCATATCCGCGTCGCTGATATAAGGCATGGAGAGGATCGCACCCGGTACATTTACACCCTTATGATTCGATACGAAGCCCCCGTTGATGACACGGCAGATAATGTCCTCTCCGCTGATTTTCTCCACCTCCAGCTCGATCAGTCCATCGTCAATCAGAAGAGTGGTTCCCACCGAAATATCATTTTTAAGGTTCTTATAGGAAATGGTCGCTCTCTGTGCCGTTCCCATAATTTCCTCTGTCGTCAGGGTAAAAGTCTCCCCCGCCCTAAGCTCTACCTTACCGCCCTCAAAATCCCGCAGACGGATTTCCGGTCCCTTTGTATCCAGCATAGTCGCAACCGGCAGCCCAAGCTCCTTGCGAACCTTTAAAACACGTTCATATTTTGCCTTCTGCTCCTCATGTGTACCATGTGAAAAGTTGAACCTTGCCACATTCATGCCCGCCAGCATCAATTCACGAAGGCGCTCCTCCGATTCACTTGCCGGTCCGATGGTGCAGATAATTTTTGTTTTTCTCATTTTTCTTTCCCTCTTTCTTTTATTTATACTCTGTTTCCGTTAATACCTGAATCATGTATCCGTCCTGACAGCTTCGCACCCCTTGTACATCCATACCTTTTCTGATCCATGTATGAATTTTCCGGTTCAGCTCCCCGGACATCCTCTCCCCCGGCACAAGCAGCGGAACTCCGGGTGGATATAAATTAATAAATTCTCCCACGACCCGCTCGACGCTCTGTTCAAGCCGGACTTCCTCCCGTGGTCTGTCCCACGCCTCCGTCAGGGTCATTTCACTGACCGGCGGCACAATCCGATCCTGCGCCGGAACCGGAACAATCTCCGCCTGCTGCATCTGAATTAATTCCCTGTCAATCTCCAGCAGTGCGGCTGTCATTCTGTCGTAGCCTTCCTGACCGTCATTCACCGTAAACATGGCGAGCACAAAGGTCTCCGCTGCCATCTCCGTCTGAATCCGGTATCTCTTTAAAAGTATATCATATAACTGCCTGCCCGTGATAGCCGTATTCTTCACCGAGATCAGTAATTTCCCAATATCCTGCCGCTGCCGATCCGCCGGAAGAAATTTCAATGCCTTGCAAGCTCCCAGCTTTTCACACATCGCGGCATACCTCGAACAAAATATATCGAGTGCCTTTTTCCCGTCCCGCTCCATATATTGCAAGGCATTGTCAATACTTGCCATTAAGAGATAAGATGGGCTGCTGGACTGATAAATATGCAGAAAACGTCTCAGCCGCTCCCTGTCCACTATGGTACCATTCACATGCAACAATGCTGTCTGGGTCAACGCCGGAAGCGTTTTATGTACGCTCTGGATGACCAGATCGGCACCCTGCCTGCAACTGTTCTCATGAACCGCATCGCTCCATCCCAGATGTGCTCCGTGTGCCTCATCCACGATCAGCGGAATGCCCCTTGCATGAACGATTTCTGAAATATGTCTGATGTTGCTGATTCTTCCTTCGTAGGTTGGCGATACAAGCAATACTGCCTGAATATCCGGCTCCTTATCCAACGCCTCTTCGATCTGTTCCGGACTGACCATATCGAATATGTCATAGTCCTCCAGCATTTTCGGATAAAGATAAGATGTGCGTAAATTTCTGAGATAAGCTGCATGGTATGCCGATTTGTGGCAGTTCCTCGCCATCAGGATATGTCCACTGGCCGGGAGTGCCGCGCTGACCGCGCTTAGGATGCCGCCCGTGCTTCCGTTGACAAGATAATAGCTTTCCTCCGCGCCGCAACACGCTGCTGCCTGTTCCTGCAGCTCCTTTAATATGCCCTCCGGCTGATGCAGATTGTCAAATCCGTCTATTTCCGTAATGTCGAGCCGGTAAAGCTGGGCGGGCAGCTCCCCCCACGCCTTACGTTTGTGTCCCGGCATATGGCACGGATAAATCCCGCTTTCACTATACTGTGTGAGTTTTTCCAGTAAATGTTCCAACTTAGTCCTTCCTCAACTTCTGCAGAATTGCGCCGTGTCCCTTATGCATGTGCAATGTCTCCAGCAGCGAGCACCACTTATCCGCTGTTGTGACAATCCATGCCTCTCTGCACATCGGCGGCACTACGGTGAGCGGCCACATATGCTTTATTATAATATCACGCTCCCGCGGAGTCAGCTTATATTCCCGCGACGCATTTCGGAGTGCCGTCCCCGGGTGGTAAAAGCCATGCAGCTTGTGCGGATGCACCTTGTCCGGCTTATGCCAGTCATACAGGAAATAATCATGGAGAAGCGCCCCACGGATCAGCTCCCTTTTATTACAGGAAATATGAAACATATCTGTCAGCGCCAGACTACAGCGCGCCACACTCAGTACATGGTCGCTGACTGTTATATTTCCATGCTGGATAAATTGTTTGTTCTTATGAAAATTTCTTGAAGCCAGTATGTCAGGCGCATTTTCTCTGATAAAGCGCTGAAAATGCCTGTAGCGGTTCAATTCCTTTTTCCACCTCTCCGCCTGACGTCTTGAGCGGACTCTGTGTTCCCCCATTATTGTCCTTCCTGCCCTGCAGTTTCAGCATTCTCCTGATTCTGGTCTATGGTCGGCTCGTGCTCCTGCAAAAGCTCTTCCTCCGTCAGCGTCTGTCCCTCTGCCGGGGCTGTCTCCAACGGATCCTTCTCGTAGTAATAGCAGATTACCGGGAAGCCGGTCGAAACATACTCATAGATCGTTGCAGCGGATGCCAGCGGAAGATTGATACATCCGTGCGAGCCATGCTCCTGATAGATCGTTCCACCGAAATAGGAACGCCATGTTGCATCATGCATACCGTAATTTCCGTAAAACGGCATCCAGTAGGTTACGGGAGTCGCATAATCTGCTCCGCGCAGTACGGCATTGGTCGTCTTGTAGGTCAGTCCGAAAATTCCAGGCGGGGTGACGCAGCCCGGTGTGGAATTCATTCTTCCGGAAACGCAATCCGTCTCAAAAACGATCTCTCCATCCTTATGTACATAGACATGCTGATGCGTCAGATCTGCCTCGATATACGAGTCGCCGATGTCATTGCTGCCTTTCTTCTTTGCACGGATGCTGTATGCCGGCTCCTTTTCTGCCTGACTGCCCTGATAGATAAGCTCCATAAGCTCCGCTGTCTCTGTCTCCGTATCCGTCTTCCATCCGTAATTCGGGCTGCCGAGTGTCATTTCCACACCATGCACCGTAACAAAATTCTTCTTTTTGCCATAGGTGTCATACTGCCTTGCCTGTTGCTTCACGAATGCTTCAACAGCCTCTTTGTCGAGAACCGGCTTTCCCTGTTCCATCGTGATCCAATCTTTCAACGTCTCCACATCCAGAACAACCTCGTTGTCGTTCCAATCGTATGTAATCACGGTTCCGAGCCATGTGTTCACCGTGTCGACTGCCTCTGTCAGCTTCTTATCCGTCTGCTTTATTTTTGCCTCTTTGTAGCACTCCATCTGTTCAAGATCCACAGTAGTATTCTGTGCATAAATTTCACTTTCTATACATTCGATTACTCTGTCGATGTCGAGTTCGTTCCCCTGCGTTTCGGGAATAATCTCATAACCCTTTTTCTCGTCATTGTATTCGCTGATATAAGCGTCTGTCGGAGCCGTCATATTTCCCTTCCGACATGCGTCCCAGCCCGTCACGACCGTTCTGAGCAGTTCCTCGTCAAACTCTACGCCCTGTTCCAGCGAATAAGATTTTTGCTCTCCCGCATAGGCGGCGGGCCAAAGCCACTCATTCTGCGCCTGAAGCAGCTCCTGCACAGCCTCCAGACAGTCAACATAAGATAAGTCGATCTCTTCCGGTCTGATCGTTCCAAGAACAGCACCCGATTTCCCCGTGTTATAGTCTCTTCCCATCACTTCAAGTGAATAACGGCTGATCTGGGTAGCAATCTGCGTTGCCACGCTCTGTGCATCCATATTTCTGCTCTCGATCCCATTCACTGAACTATTCGGCAGAAAATGTGATCTATAATACATTGCAATTCCAACATAAGCTCCTGCTATCAGTACACAGACTACTGCAATGGGAATAAACCACTTTACTTTTTTGCCTGACTTCCCTGTGTTCTCTGTGGTATCCTTTAATTCCTTTTCTTCCATATCACTAAAAACTCCATTCATCTCTTTCTACGCATATACGGCTATTATAGCATGATTACACGCAAAAAAATAGCATCAAAAGGCTTAAATTATAGCCTCCGATGCTGCGTTTCAAATACAATATGCAATAAAAAATGCCTAGAACCGGAATCGAACCAGTGACACGAGGATTTTCAGTCCTCTGCTCTACCAACT
>USGM01000057.1 GCA_900554205.1 uncultured Lachnospiraceae bacterium | reverse complement strand
CTCCTTTCCTTCCCCATAGAACCTCCTTTTTTCGTTTTACAGGAAGTTCCCATTCCAGAAACTCCTGCTTACAGCGTTTGGATTTAAAGCATGAATTTCTGAAATCAAAAGAAAGAATCATAGACTAATACTCTGAATTTCAATAGGTGAAATATGCTTTATATAAGTATAGTATCACAAAGTATTTATTTATGCAAGTAAAAAGACACAGAGATCTATTGACCTCCGCGCCTCTTAATATATCTTTATTCCTCCCAGCAAAATTGTTCACAGCATACCGGAATCAACATAAGCTCCGTATCTCCAACCCCAATCCTATCGAACTGATGTATTTCCATCGGGGCGAGGACAACATCTTCGTTAAAATAACAGAGGCCTGAGCCTTCACCGGGCTTCACATAAAACTGCCGCTTATGTGGCTCATACATAACAAATGCCTGTTTTTCTCTGGACACCTTTGGATCCATTATCACCACATCCATAGACTGCGAGCGCCCGATTGTATTATTCCCTGATTTCAAGGGAAATCCACAGCCATAGTCCTCCCCCTTTGTACAGATGAGATACCCGACAACCGGCTCATTCGATTGAAGTGTTGAATAAAAGCCTACTGTCTTATCCTTATCAATCCCCTCTCCTCTTGGTGCCGCCACCGCTGCAAATGCGCTTGACAGACTTGCCTGCGCTGAGGACTCGGGCACTTCCGGCTGACATGTCGTGCTTTCCTTCGCTCTTTCCTGTTCCGGTCTTGCCGTCGTGGAGGCTGCTTCCTCCCGCCTGATTTCCACCTTGCTTTCCCACGCCTGCAGTCCTTGCGTCAGACCATGTCCCTCGGCTTCAGGCATACGCAATGATTCTGTGTTGCCGGAATGCTTTACCGGTGGCTCTGCACTCACCGGTATCTCCGTATCCTTTTCCTTTCCTCTCTTCCAGCCAGCGAATAACCCCTTTTTCTCTGTCTTTTTCTTCGCCTCTTCCTCCATCTGACTGCCCGCCTGTGTTGTAAATGCAGACAGCTTGATTGGCGGCATTCCCTTCGCACAGTGAGGACATTGCGTATACTTGCTCTTATCGTAAAAATGTCCGTTTGGGCACATCTCTCTGTTATCACTCATCTTCTTTAATCTCCTACCTTCTGCAAGACAATCCATGTTGCATTGTCCTGGTTGCTTCTGTTTTTTGCCGTTATTGCATTTTCAAACATTTTACAGATTCTGTCCGTACTGCCCCTCTGACGCATAATTGATGCAATTTCCTCTGCCGGAACAGAACGATACAGACCATCCGTACAGAGCAGCAGACGATCGCCCTGCTGTACAGGAAACGGACTGTAATTTCCGTCATAAAGCTCCGTCATTCCCATGCCAAGATAGCTGATCAGCTGTTCTCCCTTTACCGCCTCCCGATTATAATCCTCGTCTGATATTTCATGCTTCCGCCGTTTTTCCTCCAGACACAGAGCATAATTATGAGCACGCGTAACACAGTACAGTTCCTGCTGCCTTGCGTAATAGAGCTTACTGTCACCTACCGAAAACCAGTAAAGCTGACTCCCTATCAACAGAATTGCCACTACCGTTGTTCCTCCGCCCAGTCGGCTTCCGTCAGCATTCCGAAGATTATAGATGGCATCATCCAGTTTCTCCATCTCATATCTGAAAAAGCGGTACATATCCCTTCCGGGATCTACATTTTCAAGATCCTTCACCAGTATTTCCGCCGCTTTTCTGCTGGCGATATTTCCACCTTGTAAGCCCCCCATCCCGTCACACACGATCGCAATCGTGCGATCCCGAAGCTGCCGATAGATATAGAAATCCTGCTGTTGCTCACGCTTCCCCTGAATTGACACAGCACTCAGAGAAATACCGTTATTGATTTTTACAGAATACATATTGCCAACCTCAATCTATCCACACAGCCAACGCCGTATAATTATCCATATCCGTCCCCTGACCGTTCTGTTTTACTATGGAATTCATTCTGTCAAGCCAGTTCTGCGGCGTATCAGCCCTTTTCAGCGTCTTCCTCATATCCTTTTCTTCTATCAGCTCCCAGAAGCCGTCCGTGCAGAGCAGAAATACCTGATGCTTATCCAGCTCCACCGGTATTTCCATCACATACTGTGGCTTATCCCATTCCGTTCCCATGACACGCAAAAGTCTGTTGCGATCCTCATGATGACGGATATCCTTTTCTTTAATCTCTCCCATCGTCACCATCATCTGCGGCACACTGTGATCCTTTGTCCTTGCAACC
This sequence comes from uncultured Lachnospiraceae bacterium, assembly GCA_900554205.1. Taxonomy (GTDB): domain Bacteria; phylum Bacillota; class Clostridia; order Lachnospirales; family Lachnospiraceae; genus Acetatifactor. The sequence continues at coordinate 18,816 of USGM01000057.1, read as the reverse complement.
AGCTTTCCTTTTCGGAAGTAATAGGTACGGGTGTCACCGATATGTCCCCATTGAATCCCGGCTCTCGTCAGGGTAACAATGTTCATGGTCGTCTTCATTTCATCAACTGCGTGCTCGCTCTCCTGCCTTTGCAGTAAAAGCTTCTGCGCATGTTCAAAAATTCCGGCTACATCCTGCACATCCGCAACAGCAAAATATTCTGCCGCCGCATCGCAGACTGTCTGCGATGCGACTTCTCCCCTGTCATGCCCGCCAAGCCCATCTGCCACTACGAAACAATATCCCTTTTCATTCTCCACTGTGGTCACGCTGTCTTCATTACATTCTCTGTTCCCGGCATCTGTCGTATATGCATACTGTATCTTCATACCGTATCCTCCGTTATTTCTGCTTATAGCGGTACATGGTGCGCGGTGCATCGACCTCTCGCGTTTCAGTGCTGTCAACCTTCTCGTCTCTCCATTCAGACCAGCCACCCCACTTATAGTAATGGTAAGTAACGACGTCCTGCTTATCATGATACCTGTATATAGTCTGCTCCTTCACCTGTCTGGTTGCACTCTTTTCAATATAGGTATCACCGAACGCACTGTAGGGCGTCCAACGCTCCAGAACATAGGTATATGTCTTTGCCCTGTCTTTGTAGGCATATACATATCGCGACTCAGTATGCCTCTCCTCCGTCTCTGTCACAGAATCAAAACTCCAATTAGAAAATGCACCATATGCCGACCATTTCCAAAATTTATACACATAGTGTCCCGTCATTTCACGATATACATCATATGCTGCCCGATCTGTTACCGTCTTATAGTGAACCTCTTCTCCAAAGTATGTTTTATATACTGTATTCCAATTTGTTCTATATCCCATCACCTGTGCTCCAGAAGACAGGGTAACTGTCCTAGCGATTAATGGGGTAGCCGATGTAATCGTTTCATAACATGTTAGGTCTTCAGGTGCTGCTCCATTATAGTATTGAGGTCCCGAATAATTATTATTTGTCGGTGAATAATATCTGTAATACGAATAATAATCCACCTCTTGATGCGTAACTGCCGGCTCGGTTCTCAAATACTCACTCTTATATGTTGCACTATTTTGTTGTGGATTAGTAGTTTCCGTCCAGTTGCCACTCCAACTTACATACTTGTCATACATTGTATAGCCGGACAGACTACTGTTCGTACTTTCTGTATATTCCTTCTGCCTTGTCTGATACCGATACTGTGTCTTTTTATCAACAATTCTGGTATCAGACTCTTTATACTCTGTCGGAGAATATTCACTCCATGAGGCACTATATTCTCCATAGTTTGTTAGGGTCTCCTTTAGTTTCCATCCACTCTCTTCCGCCTGATTCGATTTCTTCGTCTGATAATCCGAATACGCATACTGCTTCTTGCTTTCTATCTCCCGGTCAGCCTTGTCTGCGGGTTTTTCAGCACTCCAACTGCTCCAGTTGCCATATCCTCCCTTAGTTGTCGTGGTATCATACAGCGTCCAGCCATCCTCGGAGGCGTTGGCGGAACTCATCGTTGTCTTATCCCTGAACCGATATTGCTGTTTTGTCTCAATCTCACACTTTGACTTGTCAACATCCGCAGGCAAAGTCTCTACCCAGTCAGACCATGTATAGACGATCGGCTCCGGTGTTGGTGTCGGCTGGCTCGTCTGTTCAGGCTGCTTGGTCGGTTCGGGTGTCGGAGTCGGCTGGCCCGTCTGTCCCGGCTGTTTTGTCTGTTCGGGCTGCTTGGTCGGCTCGGGTGTCGGAGTCGGCTGGTTCTGCGATCCGGATGCCTCTACTCTTTCGTTGATCTCTTTTGTACCGAGACTGACTGTCAGCGTCACCTGTGTGCCTTCCTTAACTTCTTCCTTCGCACCTACGCTCTGTCTGATAACCCTTCCCTTAGCAACACTGCTGCTTTCCTCATACTCAACAGTTACTTTCAATCCCAATGTCTGCAAAGTATTCACTGCCTCTGCTTCTTCCTTGTACTGTATGTCTGGCATTCTGATCAATGTCTGCTCTGCATAGATAATCAGTTCAATTGTATCCCCCTGCTTTGCCATCGTTCCTGCCTCCGGACTCTGCACGGCTACCGTTCCCGCCTTACCTGTTCCGGCTCTTGTTCCACCGTTATGAACATACAGGCCGTAAGTCTCCGCGAGCTTCAGCGCGGCCTCCATCGTCAGCCCCGTCATATCCGGAATCTCTACCTCTTGCGTCACATCGAGGTAACCGTCTACTCCCTTTGATACCGTCACCGTAACATGATCGCCTCTGAACAATTCTCCTCCCGCAGCCACGCTCTGTGCCATTACAACCCCTGAGGCATAGGAACTGTATTCCTCCTGCAGATCTGCCGAAAGTCCTAGTTCAAACAGCTTGTCCAGCGCCTCATCCCTTGTCAGTCCGACAACATTGCACATATAGACAATCTCCCGTCCGGCACTGATCACGATCTCCACAATATCATTGTCCGAAACAATCTTTCCTTTGCTGACACTCTGTGTCAGAACCTTTCCCTCCGGGATATACTCCGAATTCTGTTTATCTATGATCTGTACGATCAGCTTAGCCTCTGCCATAAGCGTCTCTGCTGTTGTAAGATCCTGATTGACAAGATTAGGTACTCTTGTCTTTCCCTCCGGCAGCTCCACAAACTCAGGCACTATGTAAGAGTAATCAATTACCCCCGTCACTAGCAATCCCGCAAACACCGACACTGCGAGCAGCGCCGCCGTCACCAGCAGCTTTGTCCAGAGGGGCCACTTTCCCACATCTGCCTTTTTCAGATGAACAAAATGCAGTTTCACCTTGTCATCATGATACAATTCCTTCTCAAGTGTCTCTATATCCCTTGTACGATCCTCCGCCTTGATATTCAACGCGTTCATCAGCGCGTTCTCTTCACTCTTCTTAATATTTACGCCAAGCTTTGACGGCTTCTGAAGTTCCTCCTTCTCAATACGGTCCAGTGCATCCTCCGGCACGATTCCCGTAATCATGTTATAGAAGGTCGCCGCCAGCGAATAAACATCTGTCCACGATCCCTGTTCCCCACGGCTGCTGTACTGCTCTGCCGGAGCGAAGCCGGGCTTCACAATGACAGAAAGACTTTTACTGTGGGAGGACGAGACATAGCGGGAAGCGCCGAAATCATACAGCTTCACTCTGCCATCATTCAATAAGTATATATTGTTGGGCGCAATGTCCCGGTGCATAATTCCCTGCGCATGAATCTCCTTTAAGGCAATCAATACCGGATGCAGAATCTCCTTTGCCTCCTCGACAGAAAGCCGCCCCTTTTCCTTCAGATACTCGGCAAGCTCCATTCCTTCCATATATTCCATCACAATATAGGCAGTAGAATTTTCCATGAAGCTGTCATAGATTTTTACAACACCGTTGCAGTCCTGCATTTTCGCAAGGATTTTAGCCTCCTCCACAAACTTGCTCAGCCCCTTCTGGAACTGCTTTGACTTTTCTTCGTCGTGCGTCAGAACCTCTGTCGTTCCGGGCATTCTCGTCGAATACTCGCCCGGCAGGTATTCCTTGATTGCAACCTTTCGCTCGAGTTTCGTGTCATACCCGATATAGGTCACACCGAAACCGCCAAAGCCCAGAACCTTTCCCACGAGATATTTGCCGCTCAATATCGTACCGGGCAGCATATGATAAGGCTCCTTCGGCGGTGTTCCCTCCTCATACCCGCATAAGGGACACATATGAAATTCGTCCTGATATTCCTCCATACAACCGAGACATCTGTGCATTTATTTATCCTCCTGTATTTTTTCCTCCAACAGTCTGTCAACCTCTATCTGTTTTTCGCCTGGCATCAGCATTTTAGAAAATTCATTTTGCAGTTCAGCAAAAGCAGTGTTCACCTCAATATAGGTTTCGTACATTGCCTTATTCAGCGGCAGATAATCGCCGGTCTGCACATACCTCGCGTCCTGTGCCGTCTCTGACAGCAGATAAACGAGTACCTGAACCGCTGCCGCCTTTTCATCCTGTGACGAGGCGGCGCTTATGCTGTAACAATCCTCAAATCTACCCACCAGATCATCCGCCTCCGGGAACACCACGCTGTAGTACCCCGCCATGACCTGCTCAATCCGGTTACTCACAGAGGTATCGGCAATCAGGCAGGTCGTCTCATTTCCAAAAAAGGCCTCCGTATCCATGCAGCAATTCTGCATTTCCTCCCCGTCTGAAAATGTCTCCGGCAGTCTTGCAAAATCCGTCACCGGCTCCTCTTCCGTGAAAACATTGCGGAAGGTCAGCAAGTCTTCCGCCAGCACCAGATAGTCTCCGTCTGCAACTAACTCTTCGACTGCCTTGTCTGCATTCAGAATATTGTTCAGATAGATGGTCGGTGCAGTAAACGCCAACGGTATCTGCTTTTCGGACGGAAAATATTTCTTATATTGATCCAGAAACAGATATCTGCCTGTGTCCAGATACTTAAATACCCCTGAGACCGCTGCCAGCTTCTTATCATCCGTAACCTCTATCGAGGAGCTTTCAAACAGTGTCGGCAGTTTGTCCTCCGCCAGCGCCTCCGCCAGCCTTGACGCATACTCCTCCTCAGGGATATAGGTAATCTCAAGCGAAATCTGCGGATATACCTCTCTGAACTCTGTCAATGCGCTGTCAAAAGCGCTCTGATTTTCGGTGTCGTCTCCCGGTACCCAGAGAGTAATCGCCGCATCCGCCAGCACAGCAGCATCCTCCTTTCGCTGATTCATTACTTTGCTACAGATCAGGGCACCAATACCGACGCACACGACAATACTTGCAATTGAAACCAGTCTCCGTATCTTACGCTGCCTCAACTCCTCCTTTGCATTTCGGATCTTACCGTCAGAATCCAGCGCGGCAATAAATTCCTCTGCCGTCTGGAACCGCAGCTCCGGCTGCAGCGCCATTGCGCGCAGAATAATATTATTCAGCTTGACATCCATATTCTTGCAGATCTGCATCGGCGGAACCAGCTGATCGTTCTCCACTCTGTCCTGCGAGGACTGCACCTCCACTCCGGTGACCGCTTTATAAAACATGGCTCCGACCGCATATACATCCGTCCACGGTCCCTGCTTACTCTTTTTCTGGTATTGTTCCGGCGGTGCAAACTCCCATTTCACCTCAACGGATCGCAGTTCCTCCTCCGTCGAAGAAAAGCGTGCCGTGCCGAAGTCAATCAGCTTAACTTTTCCATCCTGACATAAGAAAACATTATCCGGGCTGATGTCCCGATGTACAATTCCATGTCTGTGCACCTCCGCCAGCGCCTTTAAAACAGTTCTGGTTATTTCAACCGCAAATTCCAGTGGAACGGTTCCCCCATGTTCCGCGATATATTGCTTATAATCAATCCCCTGCAATAATTCCATGACAAAGTACGCCGTATTGTTTTCCTCGAAAAAGTCAAAGACGCTGACAATATTTGGGTGATTGTCAAACTTTGCCATATTTTTTGCTTCTTCAAGGAATCTCGTTTTTCCATGGAAAAATTCTTTTCTTCCATTACCTGAATAAATGGTGAGATGCTGCTGCCCCGGTGAGCGGTTTACAAGCCCCATCGGATAATATTCCTTGACGGCCACCACCTTCTCCAGCACTCTGTCCCATGCCTTATACATAATACCGAAGCCGCCGCTGCCGATCGACACGCCAATTTCATAGCGGTCCGCCAGCACCACGCCCGGAGAAAGAAAATAGAGCTTATCCGCAGAGGCATTTTTTTCGTAACCGCAGTACGGACACATATCAAAGTCTTCATCGTATTCCTTCATACATTTATAGCATCTGTTCATTTCATATCCTCTTACTCTTTTCCGGTATTCCTAAAGACTTCGCCCACCATCCTAAAGTCCTTAGGAGTGCCGGAAAGATCGTAATCCTTCCGGCACTTATTTTAGAAAATGTTGTCCGTAGACAGGTTCTGTGCTTTCTTTACCTGAGTTGATTCGAGTTGCTCATAGCTGTTCGCCGCATCCAGAAGGTTATTAACATGCTTCTGGAGTGTCTCCAACGCACCGGTCACATTCTTTGACACATTCTGGAACTGAACACCATAGTCTACTCCGGAATCACTCTTCCAACAGTTTTCCAGAGACGCAACCTTCGTCTTAAATTCAGAGAGCAAATTCTCCAGATTTCCTCTCTGCACGCTGATCTGCTGCGCCTTTGTTCTAACCTCTTCCGTAGATACCTTTAATCTGTAGTCTGCCATGTTCTCTTCCTCCTACCTTCTTGAAATGAATGACTTTGCCTCTGTGTCTCCCTGCACATAATTGTCAGCAATCGTAACGATCGCCTGCTGATACTCGTCCATCATTCTCGCCAGGTTATCAAACTTCGGCTGATCCTCCTGGAACTGTCTGTTGAACTCGTCACTTGCATTGCCCTCCCACATAGCGTCCAACTCCGCCTGAAGCTGATAAATCTGCTTTACCGTGGAACGCCACTCATCAATCTTGGTTCTGATGTCCATTGCGACCTGATTCATCATGCTCGGGGTAATCTCCATACTTGCCATAACAAAATCTCCTTTTCTTTTTTATTTGCACGTCACAGTTACAGCATCTGCACTGTGACAATCATGCACCTATGTATTAGATCAGCATCAGGCAATCGCCGCTTCTCACTCCGCTCTGTTCCAGCGAAACCGATTCATTCTGCAAAGCAATTCCCTTTTCACAAAACAGCATCACCCGGTCTTCCTCATTAAAAATCATATCGTTTTTCTCGTATTCTCTGATTTCCGACATCATCTTTTTCTTGGCTCCGGCAATGTTCATTTGCTTTGAAACCCAGAAATCATATTTCTTCGACGTTGCCGGACAGGAAATTTCCAATAAAATTTTGTCCATCGACTTACTCCTTCTCAAGTATGTCTGCCGTCAGATTGAGCAGGCCGACATACTTTTCATACATTTCATCCGCAACTCCTTTTTGTACAACGTTCTCTATGTCACCCTGATTAAAGAAAAAGAAATGCATACTATCTACCGCTCCCATCGGATGTCTGACGGCAATGTAGTCTCTGTGCTCTCCCTTTGGGTTTTCCACATAAAGTCCTATGATGACAAATAACATATCCTCTGCACGCTTTAATGTTACTGTCGATCCAATCGGCAAATACTCCATCGTCAACCTCCAAACATAACTCTTATTCCCGACTTCCAGTTATTCCAGCCCTCGCTGACCGCCTGATAAAAGCCATCCACTCCCTGCGCCATCTGTTTCTTTACACCTCCGTACACGATGTCGACCCAGAGTTCCTTCTGTGCCTCGAAAACAGCCTCCAGTCCGGTCTTCCCCGTCAGCCGCTCATACTCCCCCGACAGGTCATAGCCGAAGCCATTCTCCATAACGGCATCTGCGATTGGATAAGCTAATGCTGTGGCTACTTTATAAGCCGGCTCTGCCGCTCCGGCTGCCGCATCAACTAGCGCCCCCACTGTTGAATTGACCACAATGCTCCCTGCGGTTCCGTTTCCATTTTCAATATAATCCTGTAGCCCGTGCAGCCACTTCTGAGGCATTTTCGTAATGGTTTTTAATAGAACTCCTTTTCCGACCTTTGCCACTCCGGTATACTCAACACCTCTCGATTTATCCAGCCATTTATCAGTTTCTTTTACAATTTTCCCTAGCCACCTTGTTGCAATGTCTGTACAGGCTCCCCAACCGTCTCCTGTTGTCAGATATTTCTTGATGTCCTCTGCTGTGTCCACAAGGATTTCGCAGTCCGACAATGTGTCAAAAAAACTGTTTACACCTTCTGGCAACAATTCGATTTTCTTTCCCTTATATTCCCTATAAACATCCTTTATTGTTTTTTGCAAACTATCAAAGTCACCGTACAGATCCTTCCAGAACCATTTTCCCCAGCCCAGGGCATTCTCCGCCCATGTGTTGTCAATGGATATGGTATCGATATATGCCTGAACCTTTCCCTCCACATATTCCTTGACAATATCCCCATATCCGACATGGGTAGTCTCTGCCGCCTTCAATACGTCTGTCTCATCGCCCGACTCCGTCAGTCCTGATGCATCCACGGTTATCTGAACTGTCTGGAATTCGCTCAGTGCGCCCTGTTCCGCGGAAGCGATCATTTCCATTGCATAATCAAGAAAGCTATGTATTTCCCTGACCCGCATCCACTGCGCATCATATTCCTTCCCCGCTGCCACAATCCGGTTCCGCACAGCGGCGACCTCCGTCCCCTTCTGCCCTCCCAGCCGGTTATAGGCTCTTGTGATAACGGCAGACTGAGCTGCAAGCTGCCGATCAATCTGTGCAAGCAGCGCTTTTATTCCTAAAATCTCGCTTGTCTCAAAGTTGAACTCACTCATAAGCTCTCCTGTTATTTATAAAAATGCGCTGCTCCTAGGCAGTTTCCATTATATCTTTTATACTGGTTCTTAAATTCCTGAATGGTAAGACATGCTGCTTTCTCGGGCCATGTATCTGAGTAATAAACCTTACCGTCAACGATAGCATCTATCATCATCACATGCCCGCAGGCTCTAATCTCACTGCTTGTACCTGTATTTGAGTCAAATGACAGCACAATATTGTACACCGGGCCGCCGTCATATTCCTCCATAAGACGCTCATACCAATCGTTACCACCATATTTCTTTATCCCGTATTCATTCGCTGTTACTGGTCGTTCCGGGATTCCTGCGACCCATGTGCAACCATTCCCCAATTCCTTAATTGTCTGTACTCCCAACATACTTAATTTCTTTGCGGTATGCCATGTACAATTTTGAACCCATTTCCCATTACTCTTAAAACCGAAATTCAAATTCCAGACGCGAGACTTGTCTGCAACAATCTCATCATAATACCCAACGCCTTTCTGATATAAGGAAAACCCGATATCTCGTTTCTTTGTTGTCGCACCAGTGCTTCCTGTACTACCTGAATCCGGCTGCCCTGCCGCAGGCTTTGTATTCCCGCTCTCCTTTTTGTCCTCCCGGATCTCCGCATCCGCCAGCTCCTTATACGCCTGCTCCTCCGCCTGTTCCATCTCTGCCATGACCGTATCAATAAAAGAAATCATCTTCTTGATCCGCTCCCACTGTGCGTCATAGATTCTGCCCCAGCCGACAATCGCACCACGCACATTTGTAATCGTACCGTTCTGCTGACCATCGAGCCGGTGATACGCCCTTGTAATAATCGGAGACCAGTCCGAGAGCTTTCTTTCCGCCAGCTTAAGAAGCGCCTGCGCCCTTTGAAGTTCTACTACCTCTGCATGAAAATCACCCATCACTTATCCTCCGTCATCTGGAACCGCCGCCGTTGTCGCCATTGCCACCACCGAAGACCATAGCGCCAACTTCAGAAAGTCTGTCCGCAAACTGCATCTTAAGCATCAGCTTATACAGCTCGCCAGCGCAGTCTCCCATCGCATCACCCACCTTGCGAAGTTCAGACTGCGTTTCATTTACCAGTTCCTGAAGCTGCACCGATGACTGACTCCGCCAGCCGGACTCGAGAATGCCCGCAACCTCATTCAACGTATTACACTGCAAATGTATGATCGTCTTCGCCTGCTCCAGTTCCTCCCGGGACTGATTCAGTGCATCCCTATTCAAATCAATGTTTGCCATCTTCTACTCCTTTACACAAAAATATTGTCTGTGCTCAGATCCTGTGTCAGCCTTGCGTTCTTTGTCTCTGTCTCCCTGAGTATCCCCGCAGCATCATAAAGTCCCTGTACATCCTTATCCAGACAGGAATTGAGGTCTGCCGCCTTCTGTCGGAGTTTAAGACAGTTTTCTTTAAACTGTTCGAGCGCCTTTCCGCTCCATCCCATCCGGGACACTGTCTTGACGGCCCAGAGTCCGCTCTCCACTGTGTCCATTGCACTTCTAACAGAACCCAGCTTTTGTATCAGTTCCATTGCCGCGCCTTCATCCAGCTTAATTTTCTGTGCCATTTTCGTCCTTCCTTTCCTGTCTTACGGGGTCGCCATCAGTTCCTGAACCTTTGCCTGCAGGCTTTCCTCACAGCTCCCGTAATATTTTTCCGCAACCATTCTGAGTTTCCTGCTCTGTATATCCAGCAGCGAGCTGAGTTCCTTCATTTTTTCCAGATCGCTCTGAAGGTTTCTCAGAAATGCCTCCCCGGCATCTCCCTGAAAGGCTGCTTCACTAACCTTGATACAATCCTCCAGAATCGCTCTCTGCTTGTCTACAGTTTCCTTGGATTGATCCATGCCTTTTGCCAATGCGGCAAGATTGTCCGTGTTCCATTCATACTTCATACTTCCTTCCCTCCCTTCAACGGCATATAAATCTGCTTAAATTGATTATCCTCCACAAAGCTGCCGACATTGTAATCGGTAGGCTTCATCAGTTTACGCAAAGGCAGCTCCGGCAGATCAAAGTCAAACACTCTCTGCTGATCCAGCTTTCCTCCAAAACAGATTCCCGTGCGGTATTCCGTGAAAATTCTGTACACTGCAAGTTCTGCATAGGCTCCCCGTCTGCCATTCTCCACAAATGAGAAGAAATAGATGCCAAGTCCCTGACCCTTTTTCAGCAGCAGTTCCATCAGCGGAGCAGGCTTTTCCGCATCCCCGTAATTTTCGTACAGGCTTTCCGCAAAATCCGCCAGATTTTCAATGAGAACAACCTTTCTTCCGAAATGCTCCGTTATCTTTTCAAGCTTTTCTTCCTCTGTCAGTCCGGCGCATTGTTCTTTTGCGAACAGACTTCTTGCCGCAAATTCCTGTTTCAGACTCATTTCAAACTTTACGATCGCTTCATACTCTCCGAGATACACCTGCCCTTCTCCCGCGCGTCTTTCTGCGGAAACCTGAATCGTCTCTATGTTCAGACGCTTGCAGGCATATAATAAGTTCTCCGAGAAAGCGCGCACGGACTTTATCGTTGTTGTGATGACGGTGTAGCAGAAAAACTCCTTGAACGAAATCCTTTCGGGTTCCAGATCGTCCACATTGTATCCCAGCGGAATACAGTCTGCGAATTCCGGCTTCAAAGCAAAGTTCTCGTAGCTCTCTTCCTTTGGAATCGTTCTGACCCGTTTTACCGATACGTTTCCGTCCTCTTCCGCCATCCGATTAAACCTTTCAACGATCATGCGGTTGCGTTCGACTTCGTTTTCAGCATGTACCGCCAGCGCTGTCTGGAATTCCACAACGCCATCCGCACAAAGCAGTCCACGCCCTTTATAATTGCCGGGCAGGAACTCGGGAGTCACACCGAACGCATCGAGATATTTTCCCTTCTCACCCAGATACAGAGGTATAGTGTCCGAAAAATTCTGCCGCATCCGATAGTTCAGATCATTGACGCCGTTTGCCGTCACAACAACCTGAATGCCGTACTTCGAACCTTCCCTGAGCAACAGCGTCAACCGTTCCTCGTCATACAGTTCCTTGAACATTGCATAGTTATCAATACAGAGCAGGATCAGAGGAATTCTGCTGATCGTCCGGTATTCGCGGTAGCTTCCTACTCCTGCCTCCTCAAAGGTATGCCGTCTCTCATCCATCAGTTCAGAGATCAGGCTGATCATCCTGCCTACTGCTTCGTCCTCCTCCGGGAATGCAACGCCTCCGCAGTGAGGAAGCCGGTTGAATATCTTAAAGGTTCTGCTGGAGAAATCCATGCAATAGATCGTGACATCCTCCGCACTGTACCTCGTTGCCAGAGAAAACAGAATCGTCTGAAGCAGTGTCGTCTTTCCCATTCCGATATTTCCCAGGATCAACAGGTTCGCGGTTGACATAAAGTCAATGATTGCCGGATACTGCTTTTGCAGTTCAGGTTGATCCACCAGTCCGTAGACCGCACATATTCCATCCTCCGGCAGCGGGTATTTCTCCTCCACCTCTTCCAGATAAAGCATCTCCGGAAGCGGTGGCATCCAAAGGGGCTTCGCAGGATGGATATTGTTTTCCTCCGCCATTCGGGAAATGTAATGGATACATGCATCCAGCTGACTGGATGCCCCCTGATTCTTCTTTTTCCTCGGAGTCACAAGGCGGCTGCCGTCCAGACCGATCATGGAAACTTCGTTGTGCTGTGACAGTTCAATCTCCTCCTTGGGCTCATATGCCGCCCCTGCATAGCCAGACTGAAACAGTTCAAAGATCTCGTCATTTCCTATCTGAAGATACGCGCGTCCGGTCCCGGTCAAGGCGGCAGCCTCCGGTCTCTTCAGCATACCGATGCTGTCCTGCTTATCCTGAACGCGCAGACATATCTTAAACCTCGAATTGCTCCATATCTCATCGTCAACCACACCCGCAGGCTTCTGCGTCGCCAGAATCAGGTGGATTCCGAGACTTCTCCCCACTCTGGCAGCACTTACCAGCTCCTTGATAAATTCCGGCTGCTCCTTTTTCAGTTCCGCAAACTCATCGGAAATAATGATAAGATGCGGCACCGGCTCCTCCGCCTGTTCATCTCTGTACAGCCGGATGTACGAATCAATATGGTTTACCTTATATTTATTAAAAATCTTCTGGCGGCGCCTGATCTCACTTTTGATGGAGATGAGCGCTCTCCTTGTCTGGTTCTCGTCAATGCTTTCCGTCTCGTCACTGTTCCCGATATTGGTGATCGTACCCGCTGTGTGCGGCATTCCGATAAATGGAGCAGCCATTCCGCCACCCTTATAGTCAATCAGCACGAACGCAACTTCGTCGGGATGATAATTCATTGCCAGCGACAGGATAAAGGTCATGATGGTCTCACTTTTTCCCGAGCCTGTCGTACCGGCAACCAATCCGTGCGGGCCGTGCTTTTTTTCATGAATGTCGAGATACATCGGTTTATTTCCGTGCGTCAGTCCCACCAGAGACCGAATGCTCTCATATGCTCTGTTTTCCTTGTAATGTTTGATCAGATCCCACTGCTCCACCCTGCCGATCTGCATCATTTCCATGAAATCAATCATGGTCGGAATCTCGCCGCCGGAATTCTCATTCACATAAATGCCGCTCAGCTTCCTTGCGAACTCCTCCGCCTCGAACGTCCGAACAATATCGAAGGTAATCTCGTTCGTCGCGTTTTTGTTTTTATTCAATGCATAAACTCCAGTGTAGCTGTCGTCACACTGTATGATGCGGGTACATTCGTTGGGAAGCCTGTCCATTTCCCCGTAGAGAAGGACAAAGGTGAAGCCGTAATCCCGCGAATTAATCATATAGGAGTAAATCGCTTCTTTTTCCAGAATCTCCTTTTCTGTGCTGAATACAATAAAATGTGGTAAGAGCTGTGCATTGCCGCTGTCGCTCTCCATCTTTTCCTCTCTGTTGCGCAGCTCGCCTGTAAGTTCAAACAGAACATTCTGGTAAGAATAATTATCCGCAGCCATATATCTGACTTTTTTGTCGCTCGAGAAAGTATGCGGCAGCCATTTCATCCATTCTGCCTGTTCACGTTCATGCTGATTGTACAGGAACGCTATTTTGACATCCGTGTAGCAATGTAGCGCAGCGGTCTGTATGGCGATTACCTGTGCAAGCTGCATCACCTCATCCGGCTTTCCCACTACACCGATCAATTTATTTTCACGCAGGTTAATCGTCGAAACGGCATCCTGCATGTAGTGAAATTTGTTATACAGTTCATAGGGCAGGCTCGCCAGTTCGTCCTCCGAAAGAGAAAAACGTTCCTTGGGAATCGCAATCTTACCGGGAAACTCGATCTGTCCTTTTCCCAGCCTGATCACCAGAAAATCTTTATGATTCACATTTCTGTTCCACAAAAGAGCACGATTTTCCTCCGGAATGCGCAACAGCTCAGCCGTGCTCAGATATTGCTGTTCCAAAAGCTGCTTATTGTATTTGTGCCTTGCCTCCAGCAATTGTTCATTTTGGCTGATGTATTTTTTATATCCCTGAACTCTGAGCTTCTCTGTCTCCCGCGCTTCTTTTTTGTTATACTGCTGATGGGCGAGTGCCCACATTGCTCCGACAAATGCCGATGCAAACACAGAAATCAAGGTTCCGAAATACATGGAAATCCCTGGTCCACCGGAATTGCTGTACATATTGAATAAAACCGACAGCATGATAGGCAACGGCATCGTTACCGAAGGACCGAGAATAAACAAAAGCGGCTGTTGCTTCTGCTTCTGATTCGAGGGCGGTGCTTCAATTTCCACCGCTGCCTCAACAAGCGGTTCCATATTGCGGGGCGCCCTTGTAAAATAACCGTCATTCTCTGTCTGTTCCTCCACGATATCGCTCACTGAAAACGACTGCGTCACAGTGTCTACCTCAGACAGCGCAGTAGAAACGGATGCCAGATGATTCACCGCAATGATGTCTCCCAGACAGACAAGCTTTACCCCTAATATGTATATTTCATCAAAACACATGAGCTTCATTGTGCTCAACAGACGTTGTCCGTTCAGAAAGGTGCCGTTTTTACTGCTATCCTTAATATACAGACCGTCCGGCTTTCTGATTATGACAGCATGTTTACGGCTCACATACTCCTCAGAAATAAAAATATCGGATGACGGATCAGCACCGATTGTCACCTCACTTTTCCCTGCCATGCTGTACTTTCTGAATTCCGTGATTTCCATACTTTGATCCAGAACCATGACCGTAAATATTTCATCCTGGTTTTTTAACCGGACGTGAAGCAGCAACCCCGTATCCAGCCGTATGGTATTATACTCATAGCCATCAACCGCCACCTCGTAATTGTCCGTCCTCTTAATAAACCAGATGTCATCCCATACTTCAAAGCTGATGACACAGGGATATGCTGTATATGCTGACAGATCAAAGCTGTGTCTCCGGTTATTTAAAGCCGGCAGCGGATACTCAAATATTTTATCCTCAAAATTAAAATACAAAATTTGTTTTTTCATACTGTTCCTCTCATATTTTTCACTTTTGCAGCTCTTTCACATGCAGCCATCCGCATATCAATGCTATTGTACAATCTGTATCCATCTCTACAACCACTTCGCCAAAAACAGACCAAAAAGGAGCAAAAATGACACAGGCGTTTCCTGTACACTCTCCTTCAGCGTACTCAGCATTTTTCTCATCTGCTCATATTCTCCTCTACGCAAAAGCTCTTTCATTATGATCAGATGTTCATTCAGATCATGGCGGATCTTTGCAAGCTCTTCATTCCTGCTCTCTATTTCGCGGTAATGATTCTGCTCGATCGCATATTCCTCCTCCAGCTTGCACAGCCTTTCCTCCAATTCATACATTTCCTGTTGTCTCAGCAGAACATATATAAAAAAAACATCCGCAAACACAATGAAAAGAACTGCCCCCGCCGCAAAGTGCGTTTCAAAGGTTCTTCCCTTATAAAGACGTGTATTTAATTCAATCATCAACAAAATCTGACTGATGGGAAAAAGGCAGAATGCATAGAAAGCCCCCGTGCGATAAGTTGGTCTGCCGTTCCATCCTCTTTTTATTATCAGGCAGATCACACAGAAAAAGCATGCCATGACAAAGATACAGGCATTCAACACCGTCATCAGCGGAGTGCCAAAGACAAGCTCGTCCGGGTGGGTGCGCATATCCTGATACAGAATCAACTGCGCCACGATCTCCGCGACAAACATACATGCCACGATCATCAGCCGAAACAATGCCTTTTCCCAAAAGTATCCCTCCATAAAAAAATGCATATAGCAGAGGACAACCCCCACCATCATCCCCAGACCTGCCAATCTCCACACTTCATTCTGTCCTGCCATCAGTTTGAACATCATCGGTGGAAACTCTGACATCATCATGCCCACAATACATTTCCATCTGGACATATCCTTCCTCTTCGGTTCAAAGGCATAACCTGTTATGATGCTGTCAACAGCAAGCATCATCATCCACAGGCTGTAATTAACTAAATGAAACATCTTGTTGTTCCTCTCTGTTCTCTGCAGTAAAATAGACCTTATATATTTTTCCGTCCGCCTCCGTCTTCATTTCTCCATGGTACCTGTCGGCAAGCTCACGCAGAATTTCTCTGCCATATCCCCGTCTGTCCCTCTTTTTCGCCGTTGACAGATAACTGTTTTTTACCACAATATGAAGGTAGTCCCCTCTGGTGATTGCCTTTATGTCAACAAATGCTCCCGAAGTTTCCCTGCTGCTTTCCTCTGCCGCTGCTATCGCATTTCGCATCAGATTTGAAAACATACTGCAGACAGCGACGGGATTCATCTGCAATGGGCTGGGAATTCCGAATTCATACGAAAGCTCAATGTGCATCTCCCTGCATTTCTTCTCATTTTCCGAAAGGATCGCATTGACGATAGGATCACCGCAGTAAATATATTCCTTTGTGGCAGCAACATACTCCACCAGTCGGTCAAGCAGGATATCCATTCTGTCATACTTTGCATCCTGCATATATTCTTCCATCACAGAAAAATAATCTGTTATCTCTCGCCTTATCTTTGCAAGTTCCGCTCTTCTCGTCTCAATCTGCTGATAATGTTCCTGCTCAATCCTCCATGCAGTTTCCGTCTTTTGCAGTTCCGATCGGATTTTGCGGATTCTTTTTTGTCTCCATATGATCCATATATAAAAGCCATCCGTCGCGGCACACACCGCTATACTCATCCACATTTTTTCCGAGATTGCGTTGGTAGCAATTACAAGCCATATCTGGCTGAGCAATACAAAGCCAAAGCCCCAACCGGTTCTGATAAACTGTATTTTTTTCAAAATATGTACCACCTGTTTCAAATCGTCTGTAGTTCCGTTCTCATAAAGTGAAAATAGCTCTCTCTTGCCCCCTGAAAACGGGACTTGCTGACAGGCAGAATGACACCGTTTTGCAAAATAACACCCTTTCGATCAATCCGCCTGATATACTGCATATTGACAAGATAACTTTTATGCGCGCGAAGGAAACCATCCTTTAAACACTTCTCATATTCATCCAGTTTTTCATAGACCATGATTGTTCCCGTCAGTGTATAGATCCATATCTGGTGGGCTCTGCTCTCCAAGTATAAAATACTGTTGCAGGATATCCTTTCCGCGGTGCCTTTATATTGGACGATCAGAGTGTTGCTTCTGTTCGCCAGACAGTTGCTCTCCGCCTTTTTTAACAGCACTGACAGATTTTCCTCGGACACCGGTTTTACAAGATAACCGCATAGATTCACTGGCTGCCAGAATATTTTCTGTGAAAATCTGTCATTATAAGCCGTGACAAAGATAATCTGCATATCCGGATATTGTGCCGAAAGGCGGGCTGCATATTGAATCCCATCTTCCTTCTGCGTCTTCCATTCAACATCCATAAAGACCAGGTCATATCTCATTCCCACGTCGATTTTGTCAAACAGTGCGTTTATATCATTATAGGTATCGCAAGCGCTGACCTCTGGATAGGTCTGGAGCATGTTCTTAATCCGTTCAAGGAACAGCTCATCGTCGTCACAAACTGCCGTTTTCATATCTCAATCTCCTTATCCGGTTATTTGATAATTGTATGTTTTACTATGTATATAGTAACTATCATCATGAGGTTCGTCAAGTAGTTACTTTTCAGCTAGTATTAAAGATGGGGTATATCAATGAAAAACGAAATATATACAATTAGTCAATACGGTAAAATTATAATAGATATAAGAACCATTATGGATGACAGGGGAATTAGCCGGAACGCCTTGGCGCGAGCTATCAATGCACGATTCGAGGTAGTCGATAAATGGTATAAAGGAAGTGTAGAAAAAATAGACGCGGATGTTCTTGCACGGATCTGTTTTGTACTGGAATGCACACCGGGAGATATCATCCGCTATATTGATTCCGATTAGATCATTAAATTATAAAAAGGTGTAGTATCCGCTCAACCTTCAAAAGCCGATACTACACCCTGTTTTCATTTTCTCCCTTATGATGCCCCCGCCAACCACTGCTCCACTGTCTCAAGGCTCTCCTCAACAATCTGCGCGATCTGCTCAATGGGCATGTTGATTTTCTGTAGATTCACGGCAGTTGTACGTTTTCCCTCGAGTTGTCCTTCAAGTCTCCCCTCAAGTTTTCCTTCAAGTTTTCCTTCAAGTTTTCCTTCAAGTCTTCCTTCAATCCGTCCCTCGCGGAGACCGATGCTTCGCCCCCGCTCCTCCCGCATTGCAAGCTTCTCGTTTAACAGGCTTTCAAATTCTTCACTCATTACGCTTCCCTCCTTCACAAACCGCTTCCGGTTCGCACGAATCATGATGTCAATCACGCTGCTGTACAGTCCGTTATTCTGATGCTTTCTGTATTCCGCCAGCGCACGTCCCGCAATCTCCTTTTCCTTCAATTCGTTGGACAGCACCCGCAGCCACAGGTTCTCCTTTTCCGACAGCCTTGAAAGGACAAGGATCTGGATCGGGATGAACGCTCCCCTCACATAGTATATCCCCTGCTCCGCTTCCTCCACGCTGTACCCGCGCTCCTTCGACAGATGCGCGATCAGCTTCCTCGGATACTTTGCTGCCGCAAAGGTCAGGGTAATCTCTCCTATCTTGCGTTCATCCTCCATTGCCGTGTCTACCTTATACAGGCAGACATAGGCGCAGCCCATGTAAAAATCATTGATGCTAAGATAGTCTCCGGGACTCTTATACTCCACGATGTTGTACCGCCGGAACATCCTGCCGATGTTTTTCTGCACCTGATAATCTGATGTCTTCTTAATAATCAGCACATCAATCTCTCTGGGCTTTGTCCCCAGCTGATGCTCATTATCAAAGATGAGCTCTCCCGCCTCCTTCTCCAGTTCGAGCTGCACTCCCGCATAAAATGCCGGATGCCACTGGAG
>USGM01000056.1 GCA_900554205.1 uncultured Lachnospiraceae bacterium | reverse complement strand
ATGAGCACACGGCGGCACTCGATCCTAAGACGGCGGAGATCATCATGGAGCTGACCGACCGGGTTGTCAGGGAGAAGCAGGTGACGACAATCATGGTGACGCACAATCTGCGCTATGCCGTGGAATATGGAAGCAGACTGATTATGATGCACGAGGGAAATGTGATCCTTGACAAAGCGGGCGAGGAGAAACACGGAATCAATACCGAGGAGATCATGGGAATTTTCAACCGCATCAGCGTGGAATGCGGCAATTGAGAACAGGAAAGGCAGTGCGCCCCTTGTGAGGCGCACCTTTCTTTTTTAGTCTTAGTTTTTCTTAGCGTTCTCGGTATATTTTTCTTCGCAGTACTTGCAACGGTATACTTCCTTTTCAGGATCCGCCAGATAGAAGATGTGGGGAAGTCCCTGCTCGATGGAAGTGATACATCTCGGGTTGCGGCAGCGGATAACATTCTTGATCTGCGCCGGAAGAACGAGAACTTTCTTCTCGACGATCTCGCCGTTCTTGATGACATTGACGGTGATGTTGTGGTCGATGAATGCCAGAACGTCAAGATCCAGCATATCGATATCACACTCTACCTTTAAAATATCCTTTTTTCCCATCTTGTCGCTTCTTGCATTCTTGATAATGGCGACGGTGCAGTCCAGCTTGTCCAGCTGCAGGTGCTCGTAAATATCCAGACTCTTTCCCGCCTTGATATGGTCGAGAACGAAGCCTTCTTCAATTTTTCCAACGTTAAGCATTTTTAACCTCATTTCTGCGCATTATTCCGGTGAAGAGGAGCTGTGCCGTTATGCGCACAGGCACAGGTTCCAGATGTGACTCAGGCAAGTCCCAGCAGGGTCAGGATCAGAGCCATTCTCACATACACGCCGAACTGTGCCTGTTTGAAATAGGCGGCTCTGGGATCGTCATCCACCTCGACGGAGATTTCGTTGACTCTGGGCAGCGGGTGGAGAACAAGCATGTCCTCCTTTGCGAGGGACATTTTTGCGGTATCCAGAATGTAGAAATCCTTCAGGCGGATGTAGTCTTCCTCGTTGAAGAAACGTTCTTTCTGTACACGGGTCATATAGAGCAGATCAAGCTCGGGCATGACATCCTCCAGACGGATGACTTCCCGATAGCTGATGCCGCGTTCCTTAAGCATATCCGTGATGTAGTCGGGAACCTTTAGCTCCTCCGGCGAGATGAAGAGAAAACTTACTCCGTCATAGCGGGCGAGAGCATTGATGAGGGAGTGCACGGTACGGCCGAATTTCAGGTCGCCGCAGAGACCGATTGTAAAGTTGTTCAGTCTGCCCTTAAGGGTGCGTATTGTGAGAAGATCGGTCAGGGTCTGGGTCGGATGCTGATGTCCGCCGTCTCCGGCGTTAATTACGGGAATGCCGGACTTTTCGCTGGCAACCATGGGAGCGCCCTCCTTGGGGTGGCGCATGGCACATATGTCTGCGTAGCAGGAGATGATGCGGATGGTGTCGGATACGCTTTCGCCCTTGGAGGCGGAAGAGGAAGCAGCATCCGAGAAGCCGATGACACGTCCTCCCAGTCTGGTCATTGCGGATTCAAAGCTCAGCCGGGTTCTTGTGCTCGGCTCATAGAAGCAGGTCGCAAGGATCTTGCCGTCACAGGCATGGGCGTACCGGGATGGATTATGTTCAATGTCGTTTGCAAGGTCGAAGAGCCGGTCAAGCTCGTCCGTTGTGAAGTCCAGAGGACTCATTAAATGTCTCATAGTTTTCCTCCTGATAAAAATTTATTTTGCTGCGGCGGAACCTGCATGGGAGCCGGTGAGCCGCACACATAAATAAGAGCCGAAGAGAAAACTCTTCGACTCTATACTTTATGACTGAAAAGATAACAGTTCCTCCACGGTCTTCCTCTTGGGAGCATTGGGAGCTTCAGCGGGATAACCAATAGGAATAAGAGCCGCTAGCTCTCTTCCCTCGGGGAGATTGAGAACCTTTGCAGCTTCTGCTTCATCGAATAATCCCATGATTACGGTGCCGAGACCCTGCTCATATGCTGCAAGGCAAAAGGCTTCGCTTGCAACACCGGCATCATACATCTGCCATTCGGTACCCTTGGGAGTGGAGAAGGAGCCGTCTCTCTCAAAACCGCTGCGTCCGGTGATGATCGTCACTGCGATGACCATTGGTGCCTGCTCCATGATAGCACCGTTTCCGGGATAGATGGAGGTACATTTTGCAAGAGCCTTCTTAGCCTCGCCCTCCACTGCGATATAGCGGGTGATCTGTGTGTTTTTCCAGCTGGGAGCAAAGGAAGCTGTCTCAACGATCTTCTGGATCAGTTCATGAGACACGGGCTGCTCCGTGAATTTTCGGATACTTCTCCGACCGGTAATACATTCGTTCGCTGTCATAGACGTGACCTCCGTAAGCATTTTTCTCATGATACCACTTCAAACAGGGAGTTGCAATGAATATTTTTTTAAAATTTTATGAAAAGGTTTTGCATATATGGGAGGTATATTTTATAATAAAAAGAAAAAACATATGAAGGAAGGTAACTGACATGGAATTTAAGGAAAGAAAACGGTGGTTATTTTTGGGACTTCCCTTTACATTTACAAAATACTCAATCAGGGAGGACGTCATAACGGTTGACGAGGGGCTGTTAAAAACGGTCGAGAATGACTGCTATATGTATAAGGTGCAGGATGTTCAGCACAGCGCAAGCCTGCTTGAGAAGATTGTAGGACTCGGCACTGTCACCTGCTTTACCGGGGATACGACGCATCCCC
This sequence comes from uncultured Lachnospiraceae bacterium, assembly GCA_900554205.1. Classification (GTDB taxonomy): domain Bacteria; phylum Bacillota; class Clostridia; order Lachnospirales; family Lachnospiraceae; genus Acetatifactor. The sequence goes on along the minus strand of USGM01000056.1, from coordinate 18,447 downwards.
AGCTGGTTCTGCAGCATATCAAGCACTCCAAGGAAGTGAAGGAGTTCATTCTCGATCAGTCTGAGAAAGCGAGACTGAAGAGGCGTACAGTGAATATGGTGGATATTGGCACGGACGGCTTTGCGGATGACATGGATTGAGGCCGGCAGCCGATTGCATAGAGAAGTCTGCAGGTTGATGCCTGCAGACTTTTGCTGAAAAAACAATTTACTGGTGGGGAATTTTGTCTGCCTTGCGCTGGGCGGAGGGAACGAGGAGACGTTCAAAGAGCAGACCTGCGCCGAACCAGTATGGGGCGTAGTCGAGCCGCACGACCCGATCAATATTCCAACGGCTCTTTCCGTAGTCCCACGGACAGAGTCTATATTTGGAGAGCAGCCTGCCGGTGAGATATTCCGTGGAAAAGATCATGCTCATATAGGTCAGACCACGGAACCAGAACGGTCGTTTCCTGATGATACGGTTCATAAAGGGGACGATGGCGGCACATCCATAGATGGGAAACATCCAGATAGAGGTGACGCCTCTCAGGGTCAGGTCGCGGTTGCGCAGAGAGCCGATGGAGGTGAAGATGATTTCCATGCACCAGCCGGTCAGACCGCACTTCAGGAAATTTTTTATAAAAACAGTAATGTGTTTCATGTTAAATCCTTTCAGGGGGTTTTGTGGCTTCTGTTTGTAAGTATTGACAGGAAATTGAAAAATATGTGTCTCCGTGCCTTTGACACAAACTCGTTATGCGCAGAAAACATGCGCAGAAATGGATAAAAAGATGAACGAACGTGATGCGTTAAATTACATAGAAAGTATCAGCGGACAGGGAATTGTTCCCGGACTGGAGAACATACGGGAGCTTTGCAGACGTCTTGGTGACCCGCAGAATGAACTGAAATTTGTGCATATAGCGGGAACGAACGGAAAAGGCTCGGTGTCCTCCTATATCGCAAGTGTATTGAAGACCGCGGGCTATCGGGTGGGAAGGTATATATCACCTGTTATTTTTGATTACAGAGAGCGGATACAGACAGGTGGAAGACCGATTACGAAGGAAGCTCTCGGCAGACTGATGGAACAGGTGAAGACGGTCTGCGACGGTATGGTGGCGGAAGGAAAAAACCAGCCTACGCCGTTTGAGGTTGAGACAGCGCTGGGATTTCTCTATTTCAAGGAAAAGAACTGCGACATCGTCGTGCTTGAGACGGGGATGGGTGGCCTGTTGGATGCGACCAATATTGTCGAAAATACCGTTCTTGCCGTGCTTACCTCGATCAGCATGGATCATATGCAGTTCCTCGGCGATACGCTTGCAAAGATTGCCTCGCAGAAAGCAGGGATATTAAAGCCCGGTTGTCGCGTGGTGAGCATCCGCCAGCCGGAGGAAGCACAGAGGGTGATAGAGGATGCTGCTGTCAGCCAGGGCTGCGGGCTGACGGTGGTGGAGCCGGGGAAGATAACCGCAGTGAAGTATGGGCTGGAGCGTCAGAAATTCAGCTATGGAGGCTATACAGGGCTGGAGATCAGGCTTGCCGGAAAATATCAGATCGAGAATGCCGCACTGGCGGTGGAGGCGCTGAGACTTCTCTCGGAATGCGGTTACCGGTGGAATGAGAAGCAGCTTCGCAAAGGACTTGCGGAGACAGTATGGGACGGACGCTTCACAGTCGTCGGCAGAAAGCCGTATTTCATTGTGGACGGGGCGCATAATGAGGATGCAGCGAAGAGACTTGCGGAATCCATTCAATTTTATTTTACAAATAAGAGAATTATCTATATAATGGGAGTGTTGAAAGATAAGGAGCATGAAAAAATTATCGCACTGACCCATGAATATGCGGATCAGATCATCACAGTCGCAACACCGGACAATCCGAGAGCGTTTTCGGCTTATGCGCTGGCACAGGAGGTTGCTGCGGTGCATCCTAAGGTGACGGCTGCGGACAGCTTGGAGGAAGCGGTTGAAATGAGCCGCCTGCTTGCCGGAAAGGATGATGTGATCATTGCATTTGGCTCATTGTCCTTTTTGGGACGGCTGATGAAAATTGTGGGTTACCGGTAGAATCGAGGCAGCTATGGTAGATCAGAAGAAAATCAGGGAAGCGGTAAGACTTTTGCTGGAGGGCGCTGGTGAAGATGTCAACAGGGAAGGACTTCTGGAGACGCCGGACAGGATTGCCCGCATGTATACGGAAATTTTTTCGGGGATGGACGAGGATGGAGAGGTTCCTCTCTCCAAGGTGTTCACAGTTGACAGCAGCGAGATGGTATTGGAGAAGGACATTGTGTTCTATTCCATGTGCGAACATCATATGATGCCGTTTTACGGAAAAGCGCATGTCGCTTATATTCCCGACGGCAAGGTCGTGGGTTTAAGCAAGCTGGCAAGAACTGTGGAGATCTACGCGAAGAGGCTCCAGATTCAGGAACGCATGACAGGGCAGATCGCGGATGCCATCATGAAATACCTGACACCAAAGGGCGTGATGGTTGTTCTTGAGGCGGAACATATGTGTATGACAATGCGCGGCGTGAGAAAGCCGGGAAGCAAAACTGTCAGCATTGCTATAAGAGGTGTCTTTGAGGAAAATACGGAGCTGCAGAACCGTTTTTTCCAGATGCTGCGGATGGATGGTGATCTGAATGGGAATGTATAGGGTAGATAAAATATTAGGACATGCGTTATTTAATGAGTGCCTGGAGAAAAACAGAGCGGCAGAAGCGGATCGACGCTTCTGCCGTCATGATATGGTGCATTTTCTGGATGTGGCGAGGATCGGGAGAATTATTGCACTTGAGGAGCATTCGGCTTTTTCGACGGAGATGATCTATGCGGCGGCACTTCTGCATGACATTGGGAAGTTCAGGCAATATAACGAAGGAATCCCGCATGAGCAGGCAAGTGCTGAGATTGCACCTGAAATTCTAAGAGAATGTGGATTTACTGAGGAAGAAACGGGTGTTATTGTTGATGCCATTCTTCAACACAGAAATGCTGAGGTCATGCAGGAGCAGAACCTGCGCGGTATTCTGTACCGGGCGGATAAGGCGAGCAGACCATGCTATGCATGTGAGGTGGAGAGTGAATGCAACTGGAAGGGTAGTAAAAAGAATCTCAAGATACGTTACTAAAAAAGCTCATTAGAGAACAGAAGGCGGAGGAAGAGTCATGAAGATCGGAGACAGGGAGTTTCAGACACAGGGACATACTTATGTAATGGGAATATTGAATGTCACACCGGATTCCTTTTCGGACGGAGGAAAGTGGAATGACAGGGATAAGGCATTGAGACATGTGGAGGAGATGGTTGAGCAGGGAGCCGATATCATCGATGTCGGTGGGGAATCGACCAGACCCGGGTATACGCTGATCTCTGACGAGGAGGAGATTTCCCGCGTCGTGCCCGTGATCGAAGCCATCAAGGAGAGGTTTGATGTACCAATCTCGCTTGACACCTACAAGTCGGCAGTGGCACAGGCAGGCATTCAGGCGGGCGCAGATCTGATCAATGACATCTGGGGATTGAAGTATGATGATAAAATGGCAGCTGTTATTGCAAAGAGCGGACTGCCGTGCTGTCTGATGCATAACAGAAAGAATACAGATTATCAGGACTTTATGCAGGATGTGGCGGCTGATCTCGCTGAGACGATCCGCCTTGCGGAAAAGGCGGGGATTGCCGATGAAAGAATCATCATTGATCCCGGAGTCGGGTTCGCAAAATCCTATGAACAGAATCTGGAGATCATTAATTGTCTGGAGGAGCTGAATATGTTTGGCTATCCGCTTCTGTTGGGGTGCAGTCGGAAGTCTGTCATCGGACTGACTCTCGATCTGCCCGCTGATCAGCGTATTGAGGGCACACTGGTGACGACGGTGGTGGGCGTGCTCAAGGGCTGCATGTTTGTCCGCGTGCATGATGTGCTCGAAAATGTTCGCGCCATTAAGATGACGGAGGCGATCCTGCGGGGAGGAAGAGGCTGATGTATGATGAGTGCGCACGAGATGAGATAAGGATCGACAGGCTGGAGATCTATGCCAATCATGGGGTTTACCCGGAGGAGACACAGAACGGACAGATTTTCCAGATCAATGCGGTTCTATATACGGACACAAGGGCAGCGGGAAGACGGGATGAACTGGAGCTGTCCACGGACTACGGAGAGGTCAGTCTCTTTATAGAACGGTGGATGAAGGAGAATACCTGCAAGCTGCTTGAGACGGTGGCAGAAAAGCTGACAGAGACAATATTGTTAAAATATGATTTGATTTCTGCTGTTGATTTGGAGGTATGTAAGCCCGAAGCGCCGATCCCGCTTGAGTTTCGGAATGTCTCTGTGAAGGTGCATAGGGGCTGGCACAGGGCATATCTTGCAATTGGCTCTAACATGGGAGATAAGGAAGCGTATATCAATGGAGCGATTGCGGCATTGAAGGCACATCCGCTCATTCGCCTGAAAAAGGTTTCGGATATTATTGAGACAGAGCCCTACGGAGGTGTCGTACAGGACAGCTTTCTGAATGGAGCGTTGGAGGTGGAGACACTGCTTGCCCCGGAGGAGTTGCTGGAGGCATTACATGAAATAGAGAATGCGGCAGACCGTGTGAGGATTCAGAGATGGGGACCGAGGACACTGGATCTCGATATCCTGTTTTATGATAAGCTGGTATATGAGAGCGAGACGCTGGTCATACCGCATTCCGATATGCAGAACCGCGATTTTGTCCTGCGCCCGATGTGCATGATTGCGCCGTATTTCAGACATCCCCTGTACGGGGAGACGATGCAGCAGATGCTTCAGAAGCTGGAGGCATCTCCGGAGAAGTGAGAGAGCAGAAAGCGATCCGCAAAGTAAGCGGCGAAGCCGGTGAAAAGTCCTGTGAGAATGCCGCTCAGGATGAGAAATGGCAGATAGGCGAGGACACCAGGCGTGGCTGTGAGGGCGAGCGCTACCAGAAGCTGTCCGATGTTGTGGGTCAGACCACCGACGGCACCGGTCAGGAAGGTATATTTCTTTGCGAGAAGCTTCATCGTCAGCGCCATGACGAGCATACTTGCAAGCCCGCCCGCCAGACTGTAGGCAAGGCTGATGAATTGCCCGAACAGCAGGGCGGAGAGCAGGATGCGTGTGAGCAGTACCAGAAAGGTATCCTTCAGGGAGGCATGTCTCAGGACAATCAGAGTAATGATGTTAGCCAGTCCCAGCTTCATTCCGGGAATCGGTAGCAGAGGCGGCAGAGCGTTTTCAGCGGCATAGATCGCAAGAGAGAGCGCGGCATAGAGGGAGAGCATTGTCAGTTTCTTTGTATTCATGTGTGATTTCCATCCTGTATTCATAAATATTACACGCAAAAGGGATCAATAGGTATTAATATCGACTGTTATTGAAGATTCCTGTCCGGCTGTCGGGCGAAGCTGAATGACAAGGCGGTTCGGCAGACAGGTGATCGGGAGTCTTGAGTCGCTGATAAAGCCCTGATGGACACAGAGCTTGTCAGGGCAGTCGGCAGAGATAATGCCGATCTGATCCGGGCGGACTTCAATTTCATTTGTACAGCCGTTTTCTCCGGTCACAGTGAAGATATAGGGCTGTGAGACGGCGGAGAGATCAATGCTTGTAAGCAGCTCACCGGACTGATAAATATCGGCGGTATAGCCTGCGGCACGGTTCTGCGGGAGCAGGATCAGCAGCAGACTGATGATAGCCAGCAGGGTGAGAGCCGCTCCGATGAAGAGGGGTAGGGGTTGTATCTTTTTTCGCATATTGTTTACCTGCTTCTACGAGTGACGTTGCACAAAATGAAGGTATAAAAATAGTATAGCAAATCCGAGGAGTAAAATGAAGAAATATTTTGTGACGGCACTGGGAGTCCTTCTCTTATTATGCTGCGGCGGCTGCGGCGACCCGAAGACAGAACAGGCGAAGAATATCGACACTGCCATGGGAACGGTCATACAGCAGAGTGTCTATGCGACGGAGAATGCGGAGGCGGCAGTCTCGGACATTTCGGAGATCCTGCGGCGGCTGGAGGAGGATGAGCTTTCCAGACGGCTGGATACGGCAGAGCTTTATGCGATAAACAGTGCGGCGGGTGAGAATGCCGGAATTGAGGTGTCGGAGGAAATGTCACAGCTTCTGGACAGATGTCTTGACGTATGGAGAGAATCTGACGGAGCGCTGGACGTGACGATCGGAGCAGCCGTCGAACTGTGGGACATAGACAGCTGGGCAGGGGAAGGAAAGGATGCTGTTTTCATGCCGCCGACAGATGAAGAACTGCAGGCTGCATTGGCCACCTGCGGTGGAGATAAGTTTCGGAAACAAGAACGGATGTTATTTCTGCCGGAGGGAATGCAGATTGACCTCGGCGCAGTGGGAAAGGGAATTGCGCTGGATCGCATTCTGACTTATTTCGAGGAACACGAAAATATAACAGGCGCAATTATTTCCGTGGGAGGAAGTATTCTGACCTATGGGCAGAAGCCGGACGGAAGCTGTTGGCGGGTTGGTGTCACCGATCCGGCGGATACAGCCGCAAACATCGGCACGTTGAAGCTGGAGGGACAATGGTGTGTATCGACCTCCGGCGATTACGAGCGTTATGTAGAGGTAGATGGGGTCAGATACCACCATATCATTGATCCTGCGACGGGCTGCCCTGCGGACAGCGGTGTTGCCGGAGTGACGATTTTAAGCCGCGATGGTTTCCTGAGTGATGCGCTTTCGACGGCATGCTTTATCCTTGGCGCAGAGAGAGGCATACCGCTCGCGGAGCACTACGGGGCGGAGGCATTGTTCGTCGGAAAGGACGGCAGCATCATCATGACGGACGGAATGCTGGAGTATTTTGAGAGCAGCCGTACGCGATAGGGATTTTTTTGTGCTTAGCGTTTGCAGACCGGGTGAATTTGGTGTAAAATAACATTGGCTGCCACAATAGGTGCCGGTGAAGGGTGTATAACATGGAAGAGAATACGTATTTGAACGTTGATGAAGCTTCATTGAAAAAAATAGAGGACAGAATGCCGCCGGAGGAGGAATTGCAGGATCTTGCGGATTTCTTTAAGGTGTTTGCGGATGCGACGCGCCTGAAAATCCTTTATGTCCTGCTCAGCACGGAGATGTGTGTCTATGATATTGCCATGGTTCTCGGCATGTCGCAGTCTGCCATTTCTCACCAGCTTCGCGTATTGAAGCAGATGGATCTGGTCAAGAACCGCAGGGATGGAAAGACGATTTTCTACTCTCTGGCGGATGCACATATCGTCACGATCCTGAGTCAAGGTCTGGATCATATTGAGGAATAAAAAAAGTGCCGCGAAACGGCACTTTTTTTGTGGAATCAGGGAATGAAGGTTCCGTAGCTGTCACTGCCAAGCAGGGAGTGGTAGGTCAGGTTCTCGTCACCGAACAGCTGGAAGTAGACATAGCGCGAGGTCATGTTGATGTGTGTGTAATTCCCTTCGGCGATTGCCTTGTTGCCTGAGCCGTCGGTAAACATACAGCGCAGCTGGGGCGAACTGCCGTTTTTCTGGTAGTAGATGTAGCCGTTACCTACGTTAAAGCAGTCAACGCGATCCTCGGTCAGCACCTCGATTACGTCGAGGGACAGTGAGTAGCGGCAGAGCCGGTAGTTGTTGGCAACGTCCAGATAGTAGATGTAGCCGTTGTCGAGAACAGGATACCAGAGATTGCCGCGCCACAGCTCGGAGACGGTGTCGCTTGCTGTGTTCAGGGCGTAGAGGTAATGATCGTCCTGCGTGCCATTGTAGTAGATGATTCCATCCGCCGCACATGCCGGATTGATGGTATAATTTGCGAGCGGAACCATATCAGATTTATCAATTTTGAGCTTATAAAAGGAAATGGCAGAGGAAGAGGTCGTCAGCAGATACAGATAATTATCCACCAACTGCCCTGTTACCACAGTATCCTGTGTCAGTGCGGTTTCTTCGCTGCCGTCCAGCTTGCACCGGTCAAAGGTTCTCAGACCCTGCAGATTGCCGATGGTCGCTTTTGCGGTCGTACCTGTCTGAAAGAAATAAAGATACCTGCCGCCCGCAAGAATATTGCGCACCTTCAGTTCGTTCAGCTTTTTGACATCCGTCTCGTCTGTATTCATGGAATAGAGGCTGCCGCCGTCTGCAGTGTTTGCAAAATAGACCCTGCCGTCATACTCACAGAACAGACCCTCGTTGTTGAGATTGCCGGCTGTGTTTCCGACAGTTCCCTGCGGGTTCATGTAGATGCGCTGTGAGAGCACAATAAACACGATCAACCCGGCGAGAAGCAGAATACATGCGGTGAGAAGCACGGCGTTTCGGAAGGTTTTGCTCATTCCGTTTCCTCCTTTGATTTTACATAAGATTTACCATAACTATACACCCCTTTTTACTTGCTATCAAGTTTGTTTTGGTATAAGATAGACCTAAAAAAGCAGCAGAGGAGAAGACCTATGGATTTACTGGAGCTAAGAGATCAGATTGACGAGATTGATTCCCGGATCGTAGAACTGTACGAGAAACGTATGGATGTCTGTAAGCAGGTGGCAGAGTATAAAATCAGCACCGGGAAGAGAGTGTTCGACAGACAGAGAGAGATGGAAAAGCTCGCAAGGGTGAAGTCGCTCACGCACAATGAGTTTAACGGACGTGGGATTGTCGAACTTTTTGAACAGATCATGTCAATGAGCAGAAAGCTGCAGTATCGTCTGCTGGCAGAGAGCGGAAGCATCGGCAGGCTGCCGTTCATCGGCGTGGATGCGCTGGAAACCAACAAAGCAAGAGTGGTTTTTCAGGGGGCGGAGGGCGCCTATTCACAGGCTGCGATGCTGACATTTTTCGGCGATCAGATACAGAGCGTTCATGTGGACAGCTTCCGCGAGGCAATGAGCGCGATTGATGAGGGGAGCGCGGACTTTGCGGTTCTTCCGATTGAGAATTCCACGGCCGGCATTGTAAATGAAATCTATGATCTTCTGCAGGAGTATGAAAATTATATTGTAGGTGAACAGATTATCGAGATAGAGCACTGTCTGCTCGGGGTGCCCGACGCGGAGCTTTCAGACATCAGAACGGTCTATGCGCATCCTCAGGCATTGCTCCAGAGCGCCAGATATCTGGCAGGGCACGACTGGCAGCAGATCGGTATGCAGAACAATGCCTTTGCCGCAAAGAAGGTGGCGGACGAGAAGGACAAGTCACAGGCGGCGATCGCAGGAGCCTTTGCCGCAGAAATCTACGGGCTGCAGATCCTGCAGAAAGGCATCAACGACTGCGGCAGCAATTCCACACGCTTCATCATTGTCACCAATCAGAAGATATTCAGAAAGGATGCGCGGAAGATCAGCATCTGCTTTGAGGTGCCCCATGAGAGCGGCTCCCTCTACCATATGCTTTCGCACTTTATCTACAATGATCTGAACATGACAAAGATCGAGAGCCGTCCGATCGAGGACAGGGATTGGGAATACCGTTTCTTTATCGATTTCGAGGGTAATCTGGCGGACAGCGCCGTGAAGAATGCGCTGCGCGGACTCAGGGACGAGGCGCGCAACATGAAGATACTTGGGAACTATTAGAGTTGGATGATTGACATCTTATTCATAGGAGATACGAAATGCGCGAGCAGGAATTGATTGTTTATCGAAATTTTCAGGATGGTGAGCTTCTCTATGACATGGCATGGCTCATGTCACATTACGACGACTCTTCGATCGGACGGATGCCGGATAAGGAGAGACCCTGTACGAGGGACGAGATGGCTGCACTGTTTTACGACTGCATCCACAGACTGATCGAGCTTGCCGGAAGCTACGGCTTCCACGGAAATCTGTGGCACTGCTACCTTGCAAATCTCCTGGTCAACAACGAGAACAGCTACAGCTGCGGCTGCGAGATCCGGGGAGAGATTCAGGGGACGATCAATGATGCCGTGTTGCATGACATCGTTATTTTCAAGGAATTTTATGACTATGATTTCCGGCCGATGGCGGATAAGCTTCATGTACCGGAATATTTTCTGACGGAGAATTATCAGGCGAGCAGCACGGAGAGCAAGGTGTACAATACCAGAATCTGTGCGCGTATCTGCGGGCTTGCCGAAAAATTCTGCAAGGATCACACGCCTGAGGAGATGAAGGCGACGCTGACCGAGTTCTATAAGGAATACGGTGTCGGAAAGTTCGGACTCCACAAATCCTTCCGTGTCGTACACGATGAGACGGGAGTACATATTGAACCGATTCTGAACATAGCGCATGTCGCTTTGGATGATCTTGTCGGCTACGAGATACCGAAGAAGAAGCTGACGGACAACACGGACGCCTTTGTAGCGGGAAGAAAGGCAAACAATTGTCTGCTTTTCGGGGATGCCGGAACGGGTAAATCCTCCTGCATCAAGGCGATTGCCAATGAATACTATGAAAAAGGACTGCGGATCATAGAGGTGTATAAGCACCAGTTTCAGGATCTCAACGAGGTCATCAGCCAGATCAAGAAGAGGAACTACCGCTTCATCATCTATATGGATGATCTGAGCTTTGAGGAATTTGAGATTGAGTATAAATATCTGAAGGCAGTCATCGAGGGCGGGCTGGAAAAGAAGCCGGAAAACGTGCTGATTTATGCCACCTCCAACCGCAGACATCTCATTCGGGAAAATTACAGTGACAAGGAAGAGATACGGGAGGATATGCATACCGGCGACACGGTGCAGGAGAAGCTTTCGCTCGTCTACCGCTTCGGTGTCACGATCTACTTCGGAGCACCGGACAAGAAGCAGTTCCAGAACATTGTGAGAACGCTGGCGGAGCGCGGCGGAGTAAGTCTGCCGGAGGAGGAGCTTCTCGCCGAGGCGAACAAATGGGAGCTCTCGCATGGCGGACTGTCCGGCAGAAGCGCCCAGCAGTTCATTGATTATATCATAGGTACAAGAAACGAATAAGGGATGGGAGTGGGAGGCATATACAGATGAGTCTCAAGACATTTGCGGCGATTGACGTGGGCAGCTTTGAGCTGACAATGAAAATATTTGAATATTCGGGAAGGAACAGTATCCGTGAGATCGACTGTATCAGCAGGCGGCTGGAGCTCGGCAGCGATACCTATTCCGACGGGAAGATCAGCAGGGACAAGATGGATGAACTCTGCCGTACCCTAAGTGAGTTCGGACAGATCATGAAGACTTACAGGGTCGAGGCATATAAGGCATACGGAACGAGCGCGATCCGGGAGACGGAGAACACCACGATCGTTCAGGATCAGATCGCCCAGAGAACCGGAATCCGGGTCGAAATTCTCAGCAACTCCGAACAGCGTTTTCTGGACTATAAGTCGGTGGCTCTGAAGGGTGAGAGTTTCCGCAGGATTATTGAAGAGAAGACGGCGATTCTTGACATCGGCGGGGGCAGCATCCAGATTTCTCTCTTTGACAATGATACGCTGGTTTCCACGCAGAATCTGCGTCTCGGGGTGCTCAGAATCCAGGAATACGTGAACCGCTTTGCGGTAAGACATTCCCATATGGAAAATTTTATTGACGAGATGGCGATGGCACAGCTCTCAAATTACAAAAAGCTGTATCTGAAGGATCGGGAGATCCAGAACCTTATCGTGATCGATGACTACATTTCTCCCTGGGCGGTAAGGCGCACGGGCGGTGACTCCTCGAGAGCTGTTCTCGACAGGGATTCCTTCGATGTATTCCTGAATCAGCTGCGCACGATGAGCCCGGCACAGGCAGCGAGAACCATGGAGATAGCGGAAGAGAAGATCCCGCTCGTCTTTATCAGCGGAGTGCTGACCTCGCGCATTGCGGAGCTGATGGGAGCGAAGCAGATCTGTGTGCCCGGTGTCACGCTCTGTGACGGCATGGCTTACGAGTATGCGGAGACGAAAAATATGTTCCGCGGCGAGCATGACTTTGAGAAGGACATTATCGCCTGTGCGGTCAACATCAGCAAGCGGTACATGGGAAGCAAGAAACGATCGGAGACGCTGGAAAACATCACGACGACCATCTTTGCCGCCATGAAGAAGGTACACGGGCTAGGCAGACGTGAGCTGCTTTACCTGAGACTTGCCGCGATACTGCATGACTGCGGAAAGTACATCAGCATGGTGAACATTGGCGAGACCTCCTACAACATTATCATGGCGACGGAGATTATCGGGCTTTCCCATGCCGAGAGGGAGATCGTGGCAAACATCGTCAGATTCAACCACAGCAAATTCATTTATTACGGACAGCTGGGCGGTGCCGGCGGACTTGACAGGGATGCATATCTGATCGTGGCAAAGCTGACGGCAATCCTGAGGCTTGCAAGCGGACTTGACCGGAGCCATAAACAGAAGCTGAAGGGACTCCGGGCGGCGTTGAAAGAGGATCAGCTCGTGCTTACGGTGGACACAGCGGAGGACATTACGCTGGAAAAAGGCTTCTTCGAGGAGAAGGGCGAATTTTTCAGAGAAGTGTTCAGCGTGGAACCGGTTCTGAGACAGAGAAAGATAACACAGGTGCAGATGGCACAGAAGTGAGGCTGAAATGGGAGACATTAACTACAGTAATCCGAAATATTATACAAACCGTGAATTGTCATGGATTCTGTTCGACCACAGGGTTCTCGGCGAGGCGAGGGATAAGAACATACCGCTCTTTGAACGGTTAAAGTTCTTAAGTATCACGGCATCCAACCTTGATGAATTTTTCATGATCCGCGTGGCATCCTTAAAGGACATGGTGAATGCGGGCTGCGAGAAGCGCGATATTGCGGGAATGACATCGACGGAACAGCTGAAAGCGATCGATAAGGCAATTCATGAGCTGGTCGAACTCCAGTATTCGACATGGAACCGGTCGCTGCTGCCCAGACTGGAGCAGAACGGACTCCAGATCATTAGCCGACATGAGGATCTGACACCTGAGGAGGCGCTCTATGTCGATGAGTACTTTGAGGAGAATGTTTATCCGGTTCTGACGCCCATGGCGGTGGACTCCTCGAGACCGTTCCCGCTCATCCGAAATAAGACACTGAACATCGCTGCCCTTGTCAGAAAGAAGAACAGCAAGGAGGAGCTGGAGTTTGCCACCGTGCAGGTGCCCTCTGTGCTCGACCGGATTGTGAAGCTGCCGACGGGCGGCAGGGCGAAGAAGATCATTCTGCTCGAGGAGATCATAGAGAAGAACATCGACAAACTCTTCCTGAATTATGACATTGTGTGTGCCCATCCCTTCCGCATCATGAGAAACGCTGACCTGACAATCGAGGAGGATGAGGCGGCGGATCTTCTCAAGGAGATCGAGAAGCAGCTGAAAAAAAGGCAGTGGGGAGAAGCCATCCGTCTTGAGGTGGAGGACGGCATGGATAAGAGACTGCTGAAGATACTCAAGGAGGAGCTTCATCTGGAGCAGAACATCTATAAGATTGCCGGGCCGCTGGATCTCACCGTCCTGATGAAGATTTACGGTCTCGACGGCTTTGACCATTTAAAGACACCGAAGTATACGCCCCAGCAGGTGCCGGAGCTGCCTGCGGGCTGCAATATCTTTGACGAGATCCGAAAGGGAGATATTCTGCTGCACCATCCCTACCAGACCTTTTCTCCCGTGGTAGACTTTATCAGACAGGCGGCGAGAGACCCGGAGGTGCTTGCCATAAAGCAGACCCTCTACCGTGTCAGCGGCAATTCACCCATCATCGCGGCGCTGGCGCAGGCGGCGGAAAACGGTAAGCAGGTGACCGTGCTCGTCGAGCTCAAGGCGCGCTTCGATGAGGAAAATAATATCGTCTGGGCGAAGATGCTGGAGAAGGCGGGCTGCCATGTCATCTACGGTCTTGTCGGGCTGAAAACGCACAGCAAGATTACTCTCGTCGTGCGGAGGGAGGAAGACGGCATCCGGCGCTATGTGCACCTCGGAACGGGAAACTATAATGATGCGACGGCAAAGTTGTACACGGATATCGGACTCCTGACCTGCGCGGAGCTTGTGGGAGAGGACGCGACCGCAGTGTTCAATATGCTGTCCGGCTATTCGGAGCCTCTCGTCTGGAATAAGCTCAGCATTGCGCCGCTCTGGCTGAAGGATAAATTCCTCTATCTCATCGGCAGGGAGAAGAAGCATGCGATGGAGGGGCGTCCGGCTGCCATTATTGCGAAGATGAATTCGCTCTGTGACAGGGATATTATCGCGGCATTGTACGAGGCGAGTGCGGCAGGTGTGAAGATTGACCTGATCGTCCGCGGTATCTGCTGTTTAAAGACCGGAATTCCGGGAGTCAGCGAGAACATCACCGTGCGCTCCATTGTCGGAAACTTTCTGGAACACAGCAGGATATTCTACTTTGAGAATGATGAAAAATATGAGATCTATTGCGGCAGTGCGGACTGGATGCCGAGGAATCTGGAGAGAAGAGTAGAGATTCTCTTCCCTGTTGACCGTCCCGAACTGAAGGAGGAGCTGCTGCACATTCTCGAATGTCAGCTCAAGGATAATGTCAAGGCATCTGTGCTGCAGCCAGATGGCAGCTACGAGAAGATTGACAAGAGAGGAAAAGTTCTGTTCCAGTCGCAGGAGGCATTCTGCCAGGAGGCGATTAAAAAGGCGAAGGCGGCGGTGGAGGCGGAGACGCTCGTCACCAGAACCTTTATTCCGGAGGTGCCGCAATGAGGATTTTACTGGCATCAGCCTCCCCGAGAAGAAGGGAGCTGCTGGAACAGATCGGGCTGTCCTTTGAGGTAGTTGTCAGCCACGTCGAGGAGGTTATCACGGAGACGGAGCCGGGGAAGGTTGTCGAGCAGCTTTCCGCACAGAAGGCGGAGGCGGTTGCCGGAAGCCTTGGCGAGCCGGAGGAGACGCTTGTCATCGGCGCGGATACGGTGGTTGCGGCAGAAAATACGATCCTTGGCAAGCCGGCAGATGCCGCAAAGGCTGCGGAGATGCTGCGGCTGCTGGCCGGGAGAACCCATGCGGTATACACGGGCGTGACATTGATCCTGCGGGGAGCGTCCGGTGAGACGGCGAGAAAGACCTTTCACGAGAGAACGGATGTCAGCTTCTATCCCATGGAGGAGGCGGAGATCCGGCAGTATGTGGCGACGGGAGACTGCATGGATAAGGCGGGAGCCTACGGAATCCAGGGCTTCTGTGCGAGGTATATCAGCGGAATCAACGGGGATTATAACAATGTGGTAGGTCTTCCTGTGGGTAGATTGTATCAGGAGGTAAAGGAATGGCTGGATGTCAGGGAGGTATCATGCATATGAAGAAAGCAGTGATCTTTGATCTTGACGGAACGTTGTCCGATTCCATTGCAAGCATGAAATACTGCGGGGACAGAGCGCTTGCACCCTTTGGATACGGCCCATTTCCGGAGTCCGACTACAAATATTTCGTCGGTGATGGGGCGGCAAATCTGGTGAAACGTGCACTCGTGGCGGCAGGCGATACGGAGCTTGTCCACTTTGAGGAGGCATTCGCTCTCTACAAGGAGTATTTTGCGAAGGACTGTATGTACCAGGTCAAGCCCTATCGGGAGATCCCGGAGCTGCTGGCGGAATTGAAGCGGCAGGGGCTGAAAATCGCAGTGCTTTCCAACAAGCCGCATGACCAGACAATTGATGTGATCGAGACCCTGTTTGGCAGGGACTATTTTGACATGATTCAGGGACAGAAGGACGGACTGCCGATCAAGCCTGATCCCAGCGGTGTATTTGTCATTTTAAAAGAATTCGGACTGACGGCAGACGATATTCTATATCTCGGAGATACGGCGACGGACATGAAAACAGGAAAGAGCGCAGGTGCGCTTACGGTAGGCGCACTGTGGGGCTTCAGAGACCGGAAGGAACTGGAGGAAGGGCATGCGGATGCCATTATCGAACACCCGTTACAGCTTCTGGATTACGTACAGCTTTAGAGGATTTTATCTTTTGCAAAGTTGAGTATTGACATCGTATAATAAACATTGTAGTATGTGGGCATACACGATGCAAAGGAGACTGATTATGCGCGAATTTGATGATGAAGTTCTGGAGTGCTTTCTGGACAATCAGCTGAAACTTTTTCCGGAGAAAGTAGCAGAGACGCTGGATGAGGCGGATGAATTTCTGGTAGACTGTATGGCCGTTGTAGTGGACTCTGTGGACGAAGTGGTCGAGTACTTCGAGGAAGAGGGCATGGACATCGAGGGTGCCATGGAAGAGGAGATTCTGGACGCGGATGAGGTGTTTGATGTCGGTGATGGCAGATACCTGATCGTGGAAGGCTGATAGGTTTTTAATTTGATAAATGATGAAATATAAGGGCGACCGGTTATCTCCGGGCGCCCTTTAAAGTTGTCAGAACATCGTAGGGAACGAAGAGCTTGCCATAGCCGCAGCCGAGATCCAGACCGGGCTTATTGCTGCCGTGAAAGTCGCTGCCGCCGCTGATTTTTAAGCCGTACTTGTCGGCGAGCCTGCGGATCTGCCGTTCTTCGTGCGGCTTGTAGGTACTGTAGATCGCCTCGATGCCGATCAGTCCGTCCTCCGTGAGGGAAGCGGTAAGACGTTCCAGACGCTCATCGCTCATGTGGTAGAGGATGGGGTGAGCCAGAACCGGGATGCCGCCCGCCTCGAGAATCAGTTTTACTGCCTGTGACGGCGTCACCTTCTCTCTGGGAACGTAGCAGGAGCAGCGGTCGCCGACATAGCGGTCGAATGCCTCACGGATGCTGCCTACATAGCCATGGGTCAGCATGTATTTCGCATAGTGCGCCCGCGTGATTACTGCGCCTGGAAAGGCTTCCAGAAGCGCCTCGTAGGTAATGTCAATTCCTGCTTCCTGTAAGAGGCGGCACATCTTAAGGTTGCGTGTGGTGCGGGAGTCGATAAACTCCTGCAGCTGCGCGGCAAAGGCAGGGGCATGATGATTGATGTACAGTCCGACAATGTGGACATCCTGTCCGCGGGAGGAAGGAGAGTCCTGATATTCCGTGGAAAACTCAATGCCGGGGATGACCTCGGGAACTTCCACGGAACCATTGCTACGAAGCTGCGCCGCGTAGGAGATCGCCTCATCCAGACCGCTCACGGTGTCGTGATCGGTCAAGGCAAAGGCGGCAAGCCCTTTTTCTATGGCATAATCAACCAGCTCCGTCGGAGAGTAGGTTCCGTCGGAACGTGTGGAATGTACATGCAAATCAACCTGTCTCATGCTCTTATTCAATCCTCGTCTTCTTCCTTGTCTGCGGTAAATACCGTTCTCTTTCTCGCCATCTCGTCGCTTGCAAGGTACTCGTCGTAGGTTGTGATCTTGTCAATGATCTGACCGTTCGGAAGAATCTCAATAATGCGGTTAGCTGTGGTCTGTACGAACTGGTGGTCGTGACAGGAGAACAGCGCAACGCCCGGGAACTTGATCAGACCGTTGTTCAGTGCAGTGATGGACTCCATATCCAGATGGTTCGTAGGCTCATCCAGAATCAGACAGTTCGCACCGCTGATCATCATCTTGGAGAGAAGACAGCGCACCTTTTCTCCACCGGAGAGAACCTTCACCTTTTTCACACCGTCCTCGCCCGCGAACAGCATTCTGCCGAGGAAGCCTCTGACGTAGGTGACATCCTTGACGGGAGAGTAGCCGATCAGCCAGTCGGTGATGGTGAGGTCATTGTCAAATTCCAGCGTATTATCCTTCGGGAAGTATGCCTGAGAGGTTGTGACACCCCACTTATAGCTGCCCTCATCCGGCTCCAGCTCGCCCATGAGAATCTGGAACAGCGTTGTCTTTGCAAGCTCCTGACTGCCGACAAACGCAATTTTGTCATCATGTCCCATGACGAAGGAGACATCGTTGAGCACTTTCTCGCCGTTGATGGTCTTTGAGAGATGCTCCACCGTGAGAACCTCGTTTCCGATCTCCCTGTCGGGGCGGAAATCAATGTAGGGATATTTTCTGCTGGAGGGTCTGATCTCATCCAGCTCGATCTTCTCCAGTGCACGCTTACGGGAGGTAGCCTGCTTGGATTTGGAAGCGTTCGCAGAGAAGCGGGAGATGAATTCCTGCAGCTCCTTGATCTTTTCCTCCTTCTTCTTGTTCGCCTCCTTCATCTGCTTGATGAGCAGCTGGCTGGACTCGTACCAGAAGTCATAGTTACCTGCATAAAGCTGGATCTTTCCATAGTCAATATCAGCGGTGTGGGTACATACCTTGTTCAGGAAGTAACGGTCATGGGATACCACGATGACGGTGTTCTCAAAGTCGATCAGGAAGTCCTCCAGCCATGCGATTGCGTCGAGGTCGAGATGGTTGGTAGGCTCGTCGAGCAGCAGAATGTCGGGATTTCCGAACAATGCCTTTGCCAGCAGCACCTTCACCTTCAGATTACCGTCGAGATCGCTCATCATGGAATAATGATATTCGGGGCCGATGCCGAGACCGTTTAACAGCATGGCGGCATTGGACTCTGCC
>USGM01000055.1 GCA_900554205.1 uncultured Lachnospiraceae bacterium | reverse complement strand
TATTGTTGCTAATTCATATATCATAATCATGCTCCATATTTTACATATCAATCCACTGAGTAAATATACAAATTGGAGTAATATCAAAAGTTATTGCTCCTGTTTCTTCATATAGTTCTCGTTTGGCTGTTTCAAGAATATCCTCACCATCTTCTCTATGTCCCCCCAGTACTTCCCATGTATTTCTTTCCTTGTGCTTGTGAAATACCCATTTACCATTATGTCTGGCAATAATAGCTGCAAACTTCAGCATTGAATCATTAATACTATCATAAAAATTCACTTTCGTCATATAATGCTCCTTATTAGATTTCATCTTTTTTCTTGCCATTATTGCTCTCACAAATAGAGCCAAACTAGAGCCATTTGATAAAGCAAATGCCGGAAACCCGCATAAATACAGGCTTTCGGCATTTTAGTCCTTTATTCAAACTCTATCGTCCCGGGCGGCTTACTGGTCAAATCATAGAATACTCTATTAACTCCCTTAACCTCATTAATGATCCTGCTCATGACCTTCTGAAGTACCTCGAACGGGATCTCTGCCGCCTCGGCGGTCATGAAGTCCACCGTGTTCACCGCTCTCAGAGCGACTGCATAGTCATAGGTTCTCTCGTCGCCCATAACGCCGACGGAACGCATGTTGGTAAGTGCCGCGAAGTATTGACCGATTCCTCTGTCCAGACCTGCGTTGGCGATCTCCTCGCGGTAGATATAGTCTGCGTCCTGCACGATGCGGACCTTTTCGGCAGTGACCTCACCGATAATGCGGATGCCGAGCCCGGGGCCCGGGAACGGCTGACGGAAGACAAGCTTCTCGGGAATGCCGAGCTCCAGTCCTGCCTTTCTGACCTCGTCCTTGAAAAGGTTGCGCAGCGGCTCGATGATCTCCTTGAAATCGACGTAGTCGGGAAGTCCGCCTACATTGTGGTGTGACTTGATAACGGCGGATTCGCCGCCCAGTCCGCTCTCCACGACGTCAGGATAAATCGTGCCCTGTGCGAGGAAATCAACTGCACCGATCTTCTTCGCCTCTTCTTCAAATACGCGGATGAACTCCTCGCCGATAATCTTTCTCTTGCGCTCCGGCTCTGTGACACCCGCGAGCTTACTGTAATAGCGCTCCTGCGCATTGACACGGATGAAATTCAGGTCGAACTGCCCACCCTCACCGAAGACAGCCTCAACCTCGTCACCCTCATTCTTTCGGAGCAGACCGTGATCTACAAAGACACAGGTCAGCTGCTTTCCGATGGCTCTTGAGAGAAGCCCAGCTGCCACGGAGGAATCCACTCCGCCGGAAAGAGCCAGAAGAACCTTTCCGTCTCCAACCTTCTCACGGATTACCTTGACGCTCTCCTCAACGAAGGAGTCCATGCGCCAGTCGCCGGAACAGCCGCACACATTCTTTACGAAGTTGCCCAGCATCTTCGAACCTTCTACCGTGTGAAGCACCTCCGGATGGAACTGGATGGCATAGAGCTTTCTGTCCGTATTCTGTGCTGCCGCCACAGGGCAGTTTGCCGTGTGTGCAACAATCTCAAAGCCCGGTGCCACCTCTGAAATATAATCAAAATGACTCATCCAGCAAATCGTGTGATCCTGCACATTCTGAAACAGCGGTGATGTCGTGTTGACAAGAACCTCCGTCTTTCCGTATTCGCGGACGGGCGCCTTTTCCACCCTGCCGCCAAGAACGTGCATCATGAGCTGCGCACCATAGCAGAGTCCCAGCACGGGAATGCCCATCTCGAACAACTCGGTAGAACAGGTTGCAGCGCCTTCCTCATAACAGCTGCTGGGACCGCCGGTAAGAATGATTCCCTTGGGATTCATCGCCTTGATCTTCGCAAGGTCTGTCTTATAGGAATAGATTTCGCAATAAACGTTGCATTCTCTGACACGCCGTGCAACCAGCTGGTTGTACTGGCCGCCAAAATCGATAACAACTACCAGTTCCTTTTGCATTTTGTCCTCCTCGGTATCTACTGATAAACTCCATTATAAGTTAGGTATATCCATTCGTCAAAGGATTTTTGTCAGGCCTTGTTCGGCATACCATTATCCTGTAAAATCCTGCCACCTCCCTGGTCTGTGCCGTTCTCCCCGGCGCTCACTCCATCGACGAAATCGGACAGCGGCCGGAAGGTATAGCCCATTTCCTCCCACTTTGTCAGCACCTCATCCAGAATCTCGCCGTTGGTCTTCGAGGTGCTGTGTAGCAGCACGATCGCGCCCGGATGCACCCTGCCCATCAGCTTCTTCATTGCCTCATCGTGGCTCGGCTGATCGTCCTGATTCCAGTCGACATAGGCAAGGCTCCAGAAAAATGTGGAATAGCCCATGTCCTTCGCCATCTGGAGATTTGAGGTACTGTACTTTCCCTGCGGGGGTCTGTAATACATTGCCATCTCCGTTCCGGTGATCTCGCGGAAAAGATCAGCGACGTCACCCACTTCCTTCCGGAACGAAGCCTCGTCAGATATTTTTGACATATCGGGATGATGATATGTATGGTTTCCGACAGTGTGCCCATCCTCCACCATGCGCTTTGCAATATCCGGCGCCGACTCGAGAAAATGTCCCACGACAAAGAAGGTCGCCGGCGCATTATGCTTCTTCAGTGCATCCAGAATCGGAATGGTATTTCCGTTTTCATAACCGCAGTCGAAAGTCAGATACAGTACCTTTTCATCGCCCTGTGCCATATAATAGGCGTTGTAGTTCTTCATGGCGTCCACCGTGGCATTCCCCGTTGGTTTTTCACCGCTCTTGCCAAAGCCGAGCCCCCAGTTCTCCGTGTTGTCCAGAAGGATCGTTCCCCCATCCGTCGCGGCAGAATCGACAAATTCCTCCCCGACTTGCCCTGCTGTCTGCTTTGGTTCACTGAAGGATTCCGCCGCAGCCCTGCCCAGCAGAAACATGGCAAACAGGAAAACTGCGGTCGGAATGAGCTTTTTCCAGCTGATGTATTCGTTGTGTAGGATCTTATCCAGTCCGTCTTTCACATAGATGGTCTTCATAATGCATCTCATCAAGTCTTTTTCAAATATATATGCAAAAAAGACGCTTAACAGACTGTTTTTTTCAGCCGACCCTCGTCCGGCAGAACGCTGTACTACACATAACTCTTTACATTTTATTCCTGCATCTCCTCCAGCTCGGTCTCTGTCTCCAGCATCCTCTCCAGAAGGCTCTCCTGATTTTTCTCCTCCGCATCAATCGCGTTCTGGATCTCCATCAGCTTAGGATAATCGGTGGCAAGCGCCGGGTCCATGAGCTGTAATTGCAGCTCGGAGGCCTTCTGCTCGCTCTCCGCAAGCTGCCTCTCATACTTTGCCAGCTGATTCTGAAGCCGGGAACGGATCTTGCCGGGATTGTAATAGGTCTTCTTATCAAAAACATCCTTCAGCGTCGGTGCTTCCGTTCCCGCCTGAGTCCTGTCTGCCTGTCTGCCGCCCACCGGTGCAGCCGGACGTGAAATTGTTCCCGCTGTTCCCGCCTCCTTCTGCTTTTCCAGAAGGTAATCCTCATAATTCATGTTGTACTGCTTGACCGCCGTCTGGGAAAATTCCAGAATCTGCGTGGCGATCCTGCTGATAAAATAACGGTCATGGGAGACGAAAAGCACCGTCCCCTCGTACTCGTTAAGCATCTGCTCCAGCGCCTCTTTGCCGATAATGTCCATATGGTTCGTCGGCTCGTCCAGAATCAGCAGATTCGGTCGCGTCTGGAGCATCTTACAAAGAGAGAGCCGCACCTTCTCACCGCCGGAGAGCTGCCCCATCTTTTTCATGACATCCTCACCTGAAAAAAGGAAGCCGCCGAGCGCGCTGCGCACATCCTCCCTGAGATAATCCGGGTACTCCTGCCAGAAATTGTCCATCACCGTCTGCTCCGGGTCGGCGCCGTCCTGCACCGCCTTCTGCTGGTCAAAATATCCCCACTCCACATTCTGTCCGAACTTGAACTCGCCGCCGAGCGCCGGAATCTCACCGATCAGCGTCTTGAGCAGGGTGGACTTTCCCTTGCCGTTCTCGCCAATGATGGCAAGACGTTCCTTTTTCTGCAACAAAAACGAGACCTCACTCAGGACATGGTCATAGCCGATCTTGAGGTTTTTCGCCTGAATTACGTTTGTATAGCTCTCAATGCGCGGAATGTATCTCGCGTGGAATGCCCTTGTGTCAAAGCGTCTGGGCTTCTCGATCTTCTCCATGTGCTCAATCGCCATCTGCTTGGAATGGGCGGACGCGACCTTGGTCGGCGTGTTCTTCCATTTTTCGATCCACTCGGTGAGCCGCTTGATCTCCTTCTGCTGCTCCTCGTAGTCCTTCTCCTGCTTGATCAGCGCCTCCTCCTTCAGCTTCATGAAGGTGGAATAGTTGCCGGGATAGCGCTTGATCTTATGGTACTCGATCTCATAGGTCACATCAATGATCTTGTCCAGAAACATCCGGTCGTGGGAAACAATAATGACAGCCTTGTCATATGTTTTCAGGTATCCCTCGAGCCACTCAATCGTCGGCAAGTCAAGGTGGTTGGTCGGCTCGTCGAGCAGCATGATGTCAGGTCTCCCGAGCAGCAGCTTAATAAAAGCCACCTTCGTCTGCTGACCGCCGGAAAAGCTGCCGATCGGACGCTTGAGATCCTCCAGCGGGAAACCGAACCTCTGGAACATGATTTCCATGTCCTGCTGCCAGGAATACCCCCGCAGCGCCTCCATCTGCCTTTGCAGATGATCGTACTCTCCCATGAGCTGCCTGTCATCCGAGGTCTTCATCTGCTCCTCCAGCTCATTCATGCGCTTTTCGCACGCAAAAATGGGGGCAAAGACCTTCTTGATCTCTTCCTCCACCGTAATTTCTTTATCATCAAAATTCACCTGTCGCAGAAAGCCGATCTCCTGCTTTCCCGCCATTGTAATGCCGCACTCCTCGTCGCTGTCAGGATTATTCATCTGAATATCCCCGGCGATCAGCTTCAGCAGCGTGGTCTTGCCGCAGCCGTTTCGTCCGACAATCGCAATCTTTTCATTGTCATGCACTTCAAAGTTCACGTCCTGCAATATGACATCCGCGCCAAACTGCACCAGAGCGTGTCTGATCTGATATCTCATCCTTACCCCCATGTCCAAGACAGTCCATGTCCATCCGCCCTGAACCGAATCCTGTTTTCGTCATAGTCAAACATCCCCATTATACTACACCCCTATCGGCTCGTCAAAGGTTCACGGCACAAAAAGGACCGGTAAACCTGACCATCTACAGGTTTATCAGCCCTGATTCCAACACTCACCTCTGTTCAATGACTTTATCGATCAGGCCAAACTCAACTGCCTCCTGTGCAGTCATATAGTTATCCCTCTCTGTGGCAATAGCTATTTCTTCAATGCTTTTTCCCGTATTCTGCGCCAGAATAGAATTTAAACGCTGCTTACTTTTCTGTATGTGATCAGACGCGATTTTTATATCCGTCGCCTGCGCCTCCAGAAACAGCATCTGCGCAATCACCAGACTCGCTGAAACATCCGTCACTTCTTCTCCCAGAAAAATAATCCGGTCAGACAGCAGCCTTGAAAAAATGTCATAGCTTCTTTCTCCGCGGCTCGTCTGTTCAATCACATAAGGAATTGTACTCATGCTGCCATTCTGCCTCCTTTCAGACATGATAAGAACGAATATGCATTCGCCAGCCCCGGCGTACACATCCTCGTCTGCTTTGGATAAAATACGCCATTCTTTCTGTAAATTTTAGGCGTACACTCATATACCTGTTTGAACGCCAACGTGAAAGCCTGCTGCGAATCATAATGTGCCTTGTAGGCTATTTCAATGATCGGCTGATCGGTCTTCACAAGCGTCTGAGCCGCCATGGTCAGCCTGCGCCCCTGTATATACTTATAGACCGTGCTGCCTGTTTCCCCATTAAACGCTCTGGCAACATAGAATTTTGAATAATTCAGTGCATCCGCTATCTTATCAAGTGTCAACTCATCATCCAGATGTGATTCAATATAGTCCACTACTTGCTCTACCACAATATTCATGACAAAAAACTCCCTTCTGACACTTAATATAGCATACTTGCTCTGGAAAATCTAAATAGAAATTGCCCAATTTATTGTCACACCCCTATCAGCGCATCAAAGGTTCCTACCATGTTCAGCCGCCCATAGCCCCACTCCCTGCTCGGATAGGAGATGTCATAGCTCCGGGATGCCCCCCGGATAAAGTAATTCTTGATCTCGCGGCTCTCGACAAAGGTGTCGTTTCCTTCTACGACCGCCCACTGCATGAACTGCGCCACCGCGCCCGCTGTGATCGCTGCCGCAAGGCTGCTGCCCGTCTGTCTGCCGGACAGAACTGAAATGCTGACTCCGGGCGCGGCAAAGTCGGGCGTGATCTCTCCCGTTCTGGCAAACCCTCTCCCCGATTCAAGGTAGAAGCTGTTGTTGGACGCATCATAGGTGCTGACACTGATCACATCCGATGCCATGGCTGGCTCTGTCAATGTAATGTAGGGCGACGGCTCGAGGAAATAGCTCTCCGCGTTGAGGAACTGCGTGATTGGCAGCCAGAGATGAAACTGACCGTTATGGATCTCCCCCGCCGCCTCGACCGTGAATGTCCAGATTCCCGGCGTGGGCGCCTGTACGCGCAGCGTGACCAGTTCCTCCCCGGAAGCGGGTTCGACGAGCGTTCCGGCTATCGTGATACGCGTCCGCTCATAGATAAAGCCGTAGGTGATAATGTCCTGAATACCAAGGCGGATCGCCGGTATCGTCTCCCCGCCGGGAGAACGCACGGATACCGTGACAACATCCGGTGCGTTTCCCCATAGCTCCATCACAAAGCCGTCCGCATTCTCGCCGACACGCACCTCCACAGCCTCACGGTTGGTGTCACCGCTCCCTGTGTTGTTCAGATTTCCCTGATAATGATGTGCGGCGTTGCCCTCATTGCCGCCGCAGACCACGACCGCCCTGCTACGCCTGACCGAAATCACGTCCAGATAGCTGGACAGCGCCGACGTTCCGCTGTGATCCCCGTAGCTCGTACCCAGCCCGAGGCAGAATACCACCGGTCGGCGGAAGGTGTCCGCAAAGCTGTCGCCGTACTTGACCGCCAGCATGATGTCGTTCTCCTGATAAGCCGGAACCTCCTCCGGTATCAGGTAAAACTCCCGGAAATACCGCTTGCATTCCTTTAACTTGACAACGACAATATCCGCATCCGGCGCCGCGCCGAGGTACTCCAGCCCACCCCCGAGCCTGCTGCCCGCCGCGACCGCCGCAAGGTTCGTTCCGTGTCCGTTCGTGTCCCTGCTGGGCACGATTGCATAGGGCTCCTCCGACTGCAATGCTCGGTCAATCTCCGCCCCTGTGTATTCGCTTCCGTAGAGAAACCCATCCGGGGGCGTTCCTGTCTGAACCGTCTGATCCCAGATGGCAAGAATCCGGCTCGATCCGTCCTGTCTGCGAAACACCGGAGCCGTATAGTCAATCCCTGTGTCGATGAACACGATCACGCAGCCCTGCCCCGTAAGCCCGAGCGGCGCGCGCTGAACCTGCGTGATTCCGCTGACAATGAGAGCATTGGGATCGAACGCCACGCCGGATGCCCCCGCCCCCTGCATGAGTCCGTATAGCTTTGGCATATTTCTGTGGCTGAAAAAGTAAGTATTCAGATCCGGAACCTCATTCCGGTTCAGATAAATAATATGATAAAAATTCTCAAGATTTGTGTAGCAGAGGTCGTACCGCTCCGCCTCCCCGCGCCGCACCGGATAATCCGTGATAATATCAAGATAATCTTCCGAAAGAATCTTCTCCCGACAGTCCATGAAAAAAGCCCCTCTCCCGCTTTCTGTATGTTACGCGGAAGAAGGGGCTTATGTGCAGGGCTTAACCGTGCAGGCCTCTCGCCTGTCTGTCCATATCCTCGACAACAATGTCGTAGATCTCGCCCAGCGATGCGCAATACTCAAGCACCAGCCAGGGCTCATTGGTATGGAAGTGAATTTTGATCAGCTCGTCGTCACCCACGGCAAGCAGGCAGTCGCCCTTGAAGTGCTCCGTGATGTAGTCGTTGATCTCGTCCTCGTCAAGATCGTGTCCCTCGATGAGAAGCTGTGTATCATATCTGAATTCCAGCATATGGTTTCCCTCCTTTTAGGTATTATAATATACAGGCATTTGCGGACTCACAGTTTCTCAATAACAGCTGTGCATTCTGTGCAGCGTCAGAAGTTCGCAATGCATCGAAGCTATTATAATACATTTATTCGCTCTTTTTCAAGTCCTTCAGAGCGGTGCTGAATTTGATAGGGTTGCCATAGCGCAGGGTTCCCATGCGGTACAGCTTTGCGCCGAGCACGCCGGTTCCGAAGATTGATGCAATCAGGATCAGCAGGGACACAATGATCTCCCACGGGGCAACGGTTCCCATCGCGATCCGGGCAAACATTGTGCTGTAGGAGCTGATAGGCAGGAAGGACAATACCTTGATCACCGATCCCTCGATATTCGTCAGCTGCAGCAGTGCGAAGAAGTACACGATCATGATAATGACATTCAGTCCGCCGACCGTCTTGCTGACATCCTCGGTCTTGCTGACAAGCGCACCCATTGCTCCGAAGCAGAAGGCATAGAAGAGATAGCCACCCAGCCCGAATACCGCAAAAGTGAGAAGCACATCTGCCGGGATGTGCAGGAACATATCAAGCACGCAGCCCCACTGCTGTCTGTTGATCTCGTAGGAAATCAGGATGAAGCCGAGAATCACACCGATCTGGAACAGACCACCGATCGCTCCGGCAATCACCTTTCCGAACAGCAGGCTGTTAGGGCTTGTGCTCGTGACAAGAACCTCGATTGCACGGTTGCTCTTCTCGTTTGTGACGGACACTGCGATCATCTGGCCGTAGAACATAATCAACATGAACACCACGATAATCAGCACATAGCAGTACCAGTAATTGCTTCCGGTATCCTTATTCAGAATCTGCTCGCTGACGGTGATCGGAACATTATAAACCGCCTCCAGCTCATTCAGATCCAGTCCGTTCTCCGCGCAGTAATTCATCCGGTAAAACAGCTGCATCGCCTGATCAAACATCAGAGTATTGCTGTCCGTCATGGATTTGTTATACACAACATACTCATATTCCGTGGGGCTCGTAACAACAAAGCCTGCATCATAACCGGCTCTTACAGACGTCTCAAGCTCCTCCACGCTGCCCACCTCGTGCCAGATCACATCCGGGCAAAGCTGCTGCAGAACCTCCGGCTGTACAATGCCGTTCTCTGTCAGGTCTATGTAAGCGTAATTTTCCTTATCCTCGTCCGCGATTTCCTTACCTTCATCAGCATTTCCGACAATCTGAACGCCTGTGAAGTCAGACATGTCAATAAATCTCGGCAGGAACAGTGCCGCAGCTCCCAGAATCGCAAGAACCAGCGTAAAAGCCATAAAGCCCTTATTTGAAAAATACTCCTTTAACTCATATTTCAGAACAATTCCAAACTTTCTCATATTTAGCCTCATTTCTGCCGCCAATACGGCTCTCAGCAATCTATCAGTCTTCCTGCTCCCCAACCTTTGCGACAAAAATGTCATTCAGGGACGGTTCATAGTTTCCAAATCTCTCTACTCCGATGTCAGACTTTGCAAGGCGTTCCAACAGTTCCTTCCTGGTATGTCCGTCGACAAGCTCGAGAATCAGGAATTCCCGCTTTTTGCCGGAAAGGCTGACAATATCCGCAAACTCCTTCTCTATTCTGTCAGCGAGCTCCTCCTGCGACAGATTCTCCGCAGCCAGCACCAGCTGCTTCTCCCCGTATGCCTGCTTGATCTCCTTGAGCCGTCCGGCGAGCACGACCTCACCCTGATTTATAATTGCAATATGATCGCAGAACTCCTCGACATAGCTCATCTGATGACTGGAGAAAATAACGAGCTTTCCGTCCGCAATCAGCTCACTCACCACATCCTTCAAAATCTGGGAGTTCACAGGGTCAAGTCCGCTGAAGGGCTCGTCCAGAATCACAATATCGGGATTTGCCACCAGCGTCGCCGCAAGCTGCACCTTCTGCTGATTACCCTTGGACAGCGTCTCGAGCTTCCGCGTCTCATATTCCGCAACCTCAAGGCGGTTCAGCCATCTTTTCGCATTCGTCTCCGCCGCCTTTTTATTCAGCCCGCGAAGCTGCGCCAGATATATCATCTGTTCCATGACAGTACGTTTCGGATAAAGTCCTCTCTCCTCCGGCAGATAACCGATCTGATATTCCGAGGGCACGAACTTCTTCCCGTCTATCAGAATCTCTCCGCTGTTCGCGTGAAAGACATCCATCAGAATACGGATGGTCGTCGTCTTTCCCGCACCGTTTCTTCCCAGAAGTCCCAGCGCCTTTCCGCTCTCCACCTCAAAGCTCACACCGTGAAGCACTTCCTTCTCACCGAAGCTCTTACGGATCTCCTTTACCTCCAGTTTCATAACTCCTCTCTTTCCGCCGCTGCGCGGCAATCCACTCCCTATTGCAGCCCGGCAAGCACCCCGTTTCCATCCTCCAGCTGCTCTTTAAGGCGCTGCGTCTCCGCTTTCAACAATTCCAGCCCGGCTTCCGTAATCCGATAGGCTTTCTTCTCTCCCCCCGGCACGATGGCGATCAACTCATCTGCCTGTAATCTTCCTACCATGGTATACAGAGTTCCTGTTCCCAGAATGATCCGGCCCTTTGTCAGCTCACGGACATATTGTATGATTGCGTATCCATGCCGAGGCTCTGTCACTGCCAGCAGCGTGTAATAAATGGTTTCCGTCATAGGGATGTATTTTTTCTGTAAGCTCTCTCCCATGCACGTCACTCCCTCTTCAATTTTGCAATCCTGTCCGTCGCATCTCGATATGTCGAGTCTCGACATATCGAGTACAGACATAACGTATCACGACAGAAAGGATATGTCAACTATTTTTTTGTAGCTTTATCAGTCATGCCTGTCCACATCTGCGAAGGTCTCGCAGAATCTGGCGGCAAACGCAGGCTCCACACCCGCCGCATAGAGATGGGAAATATCTCCGAAGCTGTTGACACGGAAGGATGCCTTGCCCTCTCTGCGCTCCTCCGTATAAATCGTCGTCACAGAGGTCGGCGCCGCACAGGCATTATGCCAGAGCAGCATCGGGGATATTCCCATGAGATGCGACAGCAGCACGCACTCCAGCCCGAAATGGCAGAAAAAGACCAGCGTATCACGGTTTGGCTGCTCCGCACGATACAGCTCGCCGTCCCGCACATAGCCATGCGCCGCCAGCAGGGCATCAAAGCTGTCCGTCACATACCGGTATCTCTCCTCGACGCCCCCTTCTCTCATGATCTCCGTCCTGCACCATTCATTGCGGTCAAAATATCTCGGATCTGCCGTCCAGTCCTCCGGCAGCCAGTCCCACGCAATCGTCCTTGCACCTCCGGCGTCCGGTCTGCATATCATGCATGGGAACTCCCGCAGCCACTCACATTCCTCAGCCGTGCGGTTCATCTTTTTCAAGGTCAGGGATGCCGTATCCTTCGCCCTTCCCAATGGAGAAACATAGAAATTCTTCACCTTAAGCTTTGCGATTCTGTCCGAGAGAAGCTCTGCCTCCCTCCAGCCCCGCTCCGTCAGGGAGTCGATCGAATAGTCCGGATCGCCGTGTCTTATAATGATCAATCTCATGTATTTTCCTCTCTTTCTATTCCTCCGCTATCCAAGCGCAATATCCAGCACCATCATCAGCGCAAACCCGATCGCCACGCCGACAGTTCCGATATTCGTATGCTCTCCCGCTTGTGCCTCCGGGATCAGCTCCTCGACTACCACATAAATCATGGCACCCGCCGCAAATGCCAGCAGATACGGCAGAATCGGCACCACCTGCGCCGCCAGCAGAATCGTGATAATGGAACCGACCGGCTCGACAATACCGGACAGTACACCGTAAAGGAACGCCTTGCCCTTGGAGGCTCCGGCGCTGCGAAGCGGCATGGATATGATCGCCCCCTCCGGGAAGTTCTGGATGGCAATGCCGACCGCAAGGGCAAGCGCCCCCGCCATCGTAATTCCCGTTCCGGCGAGCATCGCTCCGGCAAAGGTGACGCCGACCGCCATGCCCTCCGGCAGATTATGCAGCGTCACTGCGAGCACAAGCATCGTCGTCTTCCGAAAGCCGGACTTCATGCCCTCCGGCTTCTCACTGTCGATATGAAGATGCGGCACAAGACTGTCGAGCAGAAGAAGAAACCCCATGCCGAGCAGGAAGCCCGCTGTGGCAGGGAGCCATGACCATTTTCCCTGCTCCTCGGACATCTCAATGGCGGGAATCAGCAGCGACCAGACCGACGCGGCGATCATGACCCCTGACGCGAAGCCGAGCAGCAATTTCCCCAGCTTCGCATCCATCTCCTTCTTCATGAAGAAGACCATCGCCGATCCCAGAACCGTCCCGAGAAAAGGGATTGCAATTATAATAAAATCTTTCATCTTTTCACCTCTTATCTATTGTATGACGTCACAACACTGACCGTGACATCATCTTCATTCTGACATATCCACCAGGGAAAGTCCACAAAATAAATTTTTTATTTTGGGGTGAGAGTTTTTCGCCCAATATGTACCTTATATAGTAAAGGGAATGATTGGAAACCCATAGTTGGTAAACAGGAGGAAACAAACGATGAAAAAATGGCTCTCAACCTTACTGCTTTTCGCGGGCATGCTGCTCGCATTGCACCCGATCAGGGCATCTGCCGCAGCGGCAACCACCGTGACCATTGGCGGAATCACAGTGAGTGATGGCGATTATCTTGCTCCGGATCTTTCCCCGGCAACCGCCTCAAACTACGCACTTCATTTTGATTCCGGCACTCTGACACTCCGGAATGCAAAGGACATCCCCGGCATTTCTGCCAACGGCGATCTCACACTCCGGCTTGAGAGATCAAGTTCCATCAGCGGAAATGTACAGGTCAACGGCAGTCTGACAATCGGCGGCAGCGGCATCTTAACGGTAAAAGGCAGCGATTCAAGTGGTGTCGGTTATCATCCCCACGCCCTCAAGGCAACCGGAGATATTACCATCCAGAGCGGAACCGTAAACATCACCGGCGGAAGTGTGTATTACGCGAGCACCAGAAGCTATGCGATGTATGCCAAAAACATTGTGATAACAGGCGGTAAAGTAACTGTCGCCGCAGGTCCCGGAAACAGCGCGAAAAGCAGCAGTTACGGTATTTATGCCGAGAATGACATTCAGATTACCGGCGGCGAAACCGTTGCCACCTTCGCCGACTGTGGCGGCAACGGCGCTGTAGTTGCCGGCTTCTATGCCGGTAATGCAATGACGGTAACGGATGCCGTCGTGACCACCTATGGCTCTGTGAACACCAGCAACCAGCTCAAAAACTACGGTATCTATGCCGGAAATGACCTCGCAGTAACAAACAGTACTCTCTCCGCTTCCTGCGGGAACGGGACTGCCCTTCAAATGACATGTCATGGCATACACGCCAGCAATGTCACATTGAAAGACAGTACCGTGACAGCAAAGAGCGGGGCTGCAAGCACCGGGGATGCTTTTCCAAGCTACGCCGTCTATTCCAACACTCTTAAAATTATCGGCGGCAGCTTTGTGGCAGAGCCCGGCACAAGCTCCAATGAAGCAACCGATTCCCGTGCTACCTTTGCCGCCCCGGATGTCAATATGGGCAGTACCTACTATCAGTGGAAGACCTCTGCCGGTGCCAGCTACACGCTTTCCCTGAACACACCATACCAAAGCTCAAATTACAACACCACGAATAGCTTTTTCTGCATCAAGCCCATGGAAGGAGCGATAACCCCCCGGCTTCGTATCAACTCCGGTACAAATGAATGGGAGGTCTCCTATAATGAAGGGCAGGACTGGCAGTCCCTCGGTGCAAAGGCCATCGGTACAGACGGTATGGACGGCGACACGCCCCGCATAGATGATATAACCGGTACCTGGTGGATTAACGGCATGGACACTGGCGTTTCCGCCATAGGCAAGGATGGTCAGAACGGTAAGGACGGTGTCAACGGCAAGGACGGTCTGGATGGCAAAGACGGTGCGGACGGCAAGGACGGTCTGGATGGCAGAGACGGCGCAGACGGCAAGGACGGTATCGATGGGCAGAACGGCCTGAATGGCACGGACGGCAAGGATGGCATTGATGGCAAAGACGGCGTTGACGGCAAGGATGGTGTCAACGGCAAAGATGGTGCCGACGGCAGAAACGGAACCGACGGCAGAGACGGCAAAGACGGCCTGACACCCTACATCGGTGCAAACGGCAACTGGTGTATCGGAGAGACTGACACCGGTGTGGCAGCCATCGGAAAAAGAGGTCGGGACGGTAAAGATGGCAAAGATGGCAAGGACGGCGCAGACGGCAAAGACGGTGTCGACGGCAAGGACGGTAAGGATGGCAAAGATGGCAGGGATGGCACCGGTATCTCTGCGACACAAATTAACGAGGACGGTTGCCTGATCCTCAGTCTGACCGACGGAACGGAACTCAATGCCGGTTGTGTCCGCACAGATGAGGCAAAGCTCTCCAGCCTGAAGACACAGACAACCGCCGCCACCGTAACCGGAGGAATCTCTCTCGGTGGACTTCTCGGTTCGCTGCTCTACCGGTTCGCAAAGCGCAAGCGCATACAGGATGCGCTGTAGTTGGTAAACAGGAGGACAATAACCGATGAAAAAATGGATTTCATCAATGCTATTATGGGCGGGTATTTTGCTGGCAATGCTCCCGATCAGAGCATCCGCAGCCGCCGCAACTACGATAACCATTGGCGGTCAGCCCCTGACAGACGGCTATTATGCGCAGAATCTCTCTGCTACGGCAGATGCCTCAAACTACGCGCTTCATTTTGCTTCGGGCACTTTGACGCTCCGGGATGTAAGTATAAACTCCGACTTCTCCGCCGACGGCGATCTGACACTCGTGCTCGAAGGGGAAAATACCATCAACGGAAAGGTACTGATCAACGGCAATCTGACGATCGAAGGAAACGGCAGTCTGACGGTAAACGGCGTAAATGTCTGGACACCCAACGCAGAGACTCATGCGCTTCGAGCCACCGGGGATATTACGTTCAAAAGCGGAACCGTAAACGTCATTGGCGGATATACTTCTCATTGGTCATACACGCGCAGCTATGCTGTTTATGCCACAAACATTTACATAGAAAACGGCAAGGTAACAGTCACTGCCGGTTCCGGGTACGGTGCGAACAGCAATAGCTTCGGTTTCTACGCTAACAACGACATTGTGATCACCGGCGGCGAAACCGTATGCAACCTCTCCGGGTGCGGCGGCGGCAACGGTATCGCTGCCTGCTTCTATGCAAACAATACAATGTCCGTGACAAATGCATTCGTGACTGCATCCGGTTCTGCGAACAGCGATAAACCAGACTTGATGCACTACGGCATTTACGCCCTGAACGGTCTCACTGTCACTGGCAGTACACTCTCCGCCTCCTGCGGGGACAGTCTTCTCTCCAGGATGAGGGGCTATGCCATCTTTACAAAGGGCAATGTCTGGCTGGAAAGCAGCGCAGTGACAGCAAAGGCAGGCTTCACCTCAGCTATCGACGCGTACGGCTATGGCGTTTATTCCACTAATCTTACAATCATCGACGGCAGCTTTCTCGCAGAAGCCGGCGGCAGCGACGGCGCAATCCATCGTGCCACCTCTACCACCCCGATAGTTAAGATGGATAATACTCCCTACTATCAGTGGACTGTCGGCGATGGCTATCAGTTTTCCCTGAACGCGCCATACAGCAGCTCGCAATACAACCCCATGGCGACGTCCTATTTCTGCATTAAGCCCATGGAAGCGGCTGTAATGCCCCTGTTTCGGATTAATGCTACGACAGGAGAATGGGAGGTCTCCCATAATGAGGGGTATGACTGGCAGTCTCTCGGTCTGAAGGCCGCCGGTGTTGACGCTACGGACGGTAAAACACCTTACATCGGCACAAACGGTAACTGGTGGTTCGACGGACAGGATATGGGCGTTCCTGCCGCAGGCGCGACCGGTCAGGACGGCAGCGACGGCTCTAACGGCAAAGACGGCAGCAACGGCAAGGATGGTATCGACGGACAGGACGGCAAGGACGGCAAAAATGGCGTTGACGGCAAAGACGGTACAAACGGTCAGAACGGACTGAACGGCACAGACGGCAAAGATGGCGTCAATGGCAAAGACGGTGTTGACGGTAAGGACGGTGCGAACGGCAAGGACGGCACGGACGGCAGAAACGGAACCGACGGCACAGACGGCAAGGATGGACGGACACCCTACATCGGTGCAAATGGCAACTGGTGTATCGGAGACACCGACACCGGCATCCCCGCTGCCGGGAAAAGAGGCGAGTCCGGTTCCGATGGCAAGGACGGCGTTGACGGCAGCGATGGTACGGACGGCAGGGACGGTGTCGACGGGCAGGACGGCAATGACGGCACTGACGGCAGGGACATCTCCGCCGCAAGAATTGATGAGGACGGCTGTCTGATTCTCACCTTGTCCGACGGAACTGAACGCAATGTCGGCCGCGTCTACACAGACGACGCAGAGCTTTCCGGTCTGGAATCACAGGCAGCCGTGTCCACCATAGCCGCCGGTGTTTCCTTCGGCGGTCTCCTCGCCTCCCTGATTTATCAGTTCTTAAAGCGCAAGCATATATAAACACAAAAAGAAACTCACAGCTTCCGCACAACAGTCAGGCACGGATAGCGTGAGTTTCTTTTGTATTTTTTGTTACGCCTCTTTTATCTTAAGACATCTGATCGCATTCAGCACGGCGATGACCATGACGCCGACATCCGCGAAAATCGCTGCCCACATATTTGCAATACCGACTGCTCCGAGAATCAGGCACACCGCCTTGACCGCAAGAGCGAACACAATATTTTCGTAGACAATACGCAGACATTTCCGGGAAATGCGGATTGCAAGCGCGAGCTTCATAGGGTTGTCGTCCATCAGGACAATATCCGCAGCCTCGATTGCCGCATCGGAACCGAGCGCACCCATAGCAACACCGATGTCCGCTCTGGAGAGCACCGGCGCATCATTGATGCCGTCACCGACGAATGCCAGATTCTCCTTGGCTGACTTCTCCGCAAGCAGTGCTTCAACCACATCGACCTTATCCGCCGGAAGCAGTTCACTCTTGACCTCATCCAGTCCGAGCTGTGTCGCCACATGCTCTGCGACAGCTCTGCTGTCTCCTGTCAGCATGACGGTTTTCTTCACGCCTGCTGCCTTCAGGGCTGCAATCGCAGCCGCAGACTGTTCCTTCACAACATCCGAAATCAGGATAAAGCCCGCGTAGACTCCGTCTACCGCCATATGAACGACCGTACCGATTCCGGTGTTCTCCTCGTAGCGCAGCCCCAGCTTCTTCATCAGCTTCGCGTTGCCCGCTGCCACCTTGACACCGTTCACCACTGCCGTCACGCCGTGACCGCCGATCTCCTCAACGTCTGTCACCTTCGTCTTATCCGGCTCCTGCCCGTAGGCTTCCTTCAGGCTCTTTGAAATCGGATGGTTGGAATAGCTCTCCGCATAGGCGGCATATTCCAGCAGCTTAGCCTTTGCATCCTCACCGCCCGCCTGCCATCCGGCATCAGGTCGGATCTCCGTCACTTCAAACACACCCTTTGTCAGGGTTCCGGTCTTATCAAACACAACATACTTCGTCTCTGCCAGTGCCTCCAGGTAATTCGAGCCTTTGACCAGAATACCGCAGGAGGAAGCGCCGCCGATGCCGCCGAAGAAGCTCAGCGGGATGGAGATTACCAGGGCGCAGGGGCAGCTGATAACGAGGAAGGTCAATGCTCTGATGACCCATGTGCTCCAGTTTGTGGGATTCCCCATGAGCAGATTGATCAGACAGGGCAATACCGCCAGTGCAAGCGCACTGTAGCAGACCGCCGGGGTGTAATACTTTGCGAACTTCGTGATAAAGTTCTCCGTCTTTGCCTTCTTCATGCTGGAGTTTTCCACAAGATCCAGTATCTTGGAAACCGTGGATTCCCCGAACTCCTTTGTCGTCTCGATCTTCAGCAGACCTGTGATGTTGACACAGCCGCTGATGACCTCCTCGCCCGCCTTTACCGATCTGGGAACGCTCTCACCGGTGAGCGCCGAGGTATTCAGGGTAGAACTGCCTTCCCTGACAACGCCATCGATGGGAACCTTTTCGCCCGGCTGAACAACAATGATTGTTCCGATCTCGACCTCGTCCGGGTCAACCTGTTCCAGATTCCCGTCAGCCCCCTCAATGTTTGCATAATCCGGGCGAATATCCATGAGTGCGCTGATGTTCTTACGGCTCTTGCCGACAGCGACTGCCTGAAACAGTTCGCCGATCTGATAGAACAACATAACCGCAACACCCTCAGCAAACTCTGCATCCGCTCCGTGCAGCTCGTTGTAGATGGCAAGCAGCATTGCTCCGACGGTTGCAACCGCCATCAGGAAATTCTCGTCAAAGACCTCTCCGTGGATAATGCCGAGCACTGCCTTTCTCAGGATGTCATAGCCGATGATTGCATAAGGTATCAGGTACAGGGCGAATTTCAGATATCCCGATACCGGCAGGAAGTGCAGCACCACCAGCAGCACAGCCGCAATGATAATTCTATACAATACCTTTTTCTGTTTCTTCGTCATGGTTTCATCTTCCTTCTATTTCTGCTTAATCAAGATAGATCTCGCAATCATCCTCAACCTTCTTGCATGCCTTTACAACTGCTGCCATAACTGCGTTGTCATCTGCACCCTCTGCAAAGTCAACCTTCATCTTCTGGGTCATGAAGCTCACGGTAACATCCTGAACGCCGTCAACCTTCTTTGCAGCCTCCTCCATCTTTAATGCACAGTTTGCACAATCAACCTCAATTTTATATGTCTTTTTCATAGTCTCTTCTCCTTTTCTTTTTTATTGAACACTTGAACGACTGTTCATATGTTTATATTACCACACTTACCATTGTTGTCAAGAGGGAAAACTAAAAAAAAGAAAAGCCGTCGCAGAATTTTTTTCTGCGGCAGCTCTCCAAAGCTTTTCCTCTTGTCTGTATGTCTTACTCGTCCAGCACGGTGGAAAAATACTGAATCGAGGTGATCTCATCATCCTTGACAATGAAGCAGAGCTTCATGCCATCCTTCGCATACACGAGCATTCCGTTCTCCTCGGTATAGCCGTCTCCGTAGGCATTCAGCATATCCTGCTTCGTACCCCCGATGCAGACACCCTCCGCCGTGCTCACGGAATCATCCTGTAAAATGATGGATGAGACAAAGTCCTTATCGCCCTGCGGGTAGGTGTTGATGACAACGCCCGCATAGGTATAAATCTTATCCAATCCTTCAAAGGCACAGCTCGCCGCCTCGAAGTAGGACAGCGGCTCTCCGATTGCATCCAGCACCGGCTGCATATCCGCATCCACCTCAATCGCCGTATCTCCGTACACAAAGGCGTAGCCCTTGACCGCAGCCTCCTTGCTCTCCTCCGATGCCTCGCTCTTCTCTGTCGTCGATTGCACATTGTTGTTCGCAACCGCTCCTTCAATGACCTTCTCATCGTTCCCGCTTCCGCCGCAGGCCGTCAATGCCAGCGTGCTTATCACCGCCAGCGCCGCAACAAATTTTTTCATTTCCTCTCCTCCTGTTATATCTTATTTCTCCAACTCTCTATACTGCTCTTCCTTATCAAGCTCATACTCCGCTAGCTTCTCCTCCCACGCCTCACAGAGCGCCGGTTCGTCCCTCCGGTCTGTCACCGCCGTCTCCTCCGTCAGTATCTGCCCGAAGTACCTGCTGAGTTTCTCCGCGCCTGATAAATTCATATGCAGTCCGGCATCGTAGGTGTCCTGCGAGAAGTCGATCCCCGCCTCCTCCGTGAGTTCCAGGAAGTTGACGTATAATAATCCATGCTCCTCGGCATATGCCT
Organism: uncultured Lachnospiraceae bacterium; assembly: GCA_900554205.1. Taxonomy (GTDB): domain Bacteria; phylum Bacillota; class Clostridia; order Lachnospirales; family Lachnospiraceae; genus Acetatifactor. Next base: position 1,580 of record USGM01000055.1, on the reverse strand, counting down.
CGACCTGCTCCTCCCACTCGTCATACCAATAGGGGTAGAGGCTCGGCGCCTTAATCAGCACAAGCTGTATCCCCTTCTCCTCGCACAGCTCCGTCATCTTATCCAGATAAGACATCGCGTTTTCCCCAAAGCTGTAGTCGGCGAGCGGCTGACCTGCCGGCACATTCTCCGCCGGTTTCACATCCACGCGCATGTAATAGCCGTTGTGCGATACCCTCCTGGAACGGAACAGATATTCCACATCCTCCTTGTCCAGATCGCTCCACCTGGAATGGTAGCGCAGGATCGGGAACACATAATCCAGAAAATGCTCGCTGTCCGTCATGGATGCCTGTATGGACTTCACCTTCGACAGCGACCATTTCATTCCCTCAAGTGTCATTCTGTTGTAGGCTTCCTTCTGGGGCTCGTTGTATTTCAGGGACAGCACATTGAACACAATGACCTTTGGTGTCTCATACCGCAGTGTGTCCTCCAGCAGATAGTAGGACTGCCAGATCAGCTGCTGTGCGCTCCCCCGGATATAGCTGTTGATTCCGTATTCCTGCCACAGTACCGCAGGAGAAAAGTTTTCATAGACCTCACAGTCTCCGATGAAGACCACGTCATGCTCCCGCACGTCAGAGTCTTTCTCTTCCTCATAATACTCCGCGATCAGAGCGCCTTCAACCACATCTTCCACATACTTCGGCTCAAGGAGGCGCTGCAGCAGAAAGAGGCTGCCCAACGTCAGAACCGCAACCGCGATCCATTTGACTGTCTTTTTACCCTTCATCGATTGCTCCTCAGCTTCCTGTCACTAAAATTGATTATAGATAAACTGGCTGGCATCGTAGCCGACCCCGTAAGCTCCCATCAGCAGCACGCACAGGAACAGTCCGTAGATCAGCACATAGCGCAGTCCGAACGGCAATGTCTGCAATCTCTCCCGGACACTTCCCTTCCTCTGCAGGAGGCTGACTGTCACAAGCAGAAGCAGTCCGAATGCCAGAATGACAAAATCTGTCACGGTAAGTCCCAGCTGCAGCAGCGCACCGTTCCAGAGAATGTTCCAGTTTCTTCCCGTGAACATGCTTCCGAACATCCGGAAGGTCAGCGGCACATCCCGGTAGCAGTCAAACATTCTCAGACAGCTCATCAGCAGCACCGTGCGCACCACCTGAAACAGCCGGAATCCAAATTTATCCTTCACGGCAAAGCGCCTGTGGAAGCGCGCGTAGAGCGGCTCCAGCTCCTGCGATACCATGATAACCACCCAGTTGCCAAGCCCCCACGCAATGAAGTTCCAGCTCGCACCGTGCCAGATGCCGGTTGCAAACCACACGACAAAGGACGACAGATAGACCGTCACACGCTTACCGATTGCCTCACCGAGATGGTTTCTTGAGGACTTCGACAGCTTCAGCATCGGCTTGCACACTGAGATCGGATAGAAAATATAGTCCGTGAACCATGTTCCCATCGTAATGTGCCAGCGGTTCCAGTATTCCTTGATATTCTTTGAAAAGTAGGGGCGGCGGAAGTTCTCCGTGACCTCCACACCGAGCACCTGTGCGACACCGATCGTGATGTCGATCCCG
>USGM01000054.1 GCA_900554205.1 uncultured Lachnospiraceae bacterium | reverse complement strand
GATCATCCGTCTGGAGCGGGGGATTTCCCTGTCGATACGGAATGATGCTTCATTTCTGATTGATATGAACATGAGCTTCTATGAACACCAGTCTACCTACAATCCCAACATGCCGCTCAGAAGTGCAATCTATTATGTAAATACTCTGGAAGACTGGCTGAGGCGGAAGAACTTGGACTTGTTCAGCAGGAAGCGGATACAGATTCCCACGCCGCATTTTGTGGTATTCTACAATGGAACGGAAAAGAGACCGGAATACGAGGAAATGAAGCTGTTCGAGGCGTTCTGTCATAAGACGGACGAGCCGGGGATTGAGGTAAGGTGCAGAGTGTACAACATCAACCCGGACAACAATCGGCCGTTGAAGGAGAGATCCGCCGTGCTGGATGGCTATACCTATTTCGTGGAGAAGGTGAGAAACCACCAGAAGGGGAATATGAGTTTGGAAGAAGCGGTGGATCGTGCGATAGAAGACTGTATTGAAAATCATGTGCTGGAGGACTTTTTCAGAGACAGGAAGGATGAGGTGAAGAAGATGACACATCTGGATTACACATGGGAGAAGCGGGAGCAGATGATCCGGAAGGAAGAGTTTGAAGATGGCATGGAGCAGGAAAAGCGAAATACGGCAGCTAGAATGGTGAAATTGCAGATTCCTCTGGAGCAGATTGCTCAGGCGGTGGGAGAGAGTGTCGAGACCGTGGAGAGCTGGCTAAAGGAAGTGTAGGCGATAAAACTTGAGTCAAAAACAATTCGGGGCAGCGTCAGAAAGACGGTGCCCTTTCCTGAGATAGGAAACAGAAGCAAAATATTGACAGGCACCGAGAAAGAAAGTATCATAGTATAGATAAAATCATAACGATTCAGAAGCGAGGAAGAATATGGCACTGAGTAAGAAGCCTGTGACAGGCATGAGGGATATTCTGCCGGAGGAGATGCAGATCAGGGACTATGTGATCAGCGTCATCAAGGAGACCTACGGCAAATTCGGGTTTACCTCCATTGAGACGCCCTGTGTGGAGAATATTGCAAACCTGACCAACAAGCAGGGCGGAGATAATGAGAAGCTGATCTTCAAGATTTTAAAGAGAGGCGAGAAGTTGAATGTTGCTGAGGCGACGACGGAGGAGAGCGTTGTGGACAGTGGGCTGCGGTATGATCTGACGGTGCCGCTGGTGCGCTATTATTCCAACAATGCGGCGAATCTGCCCTCACCGTTCAAGGCGTTGCAGATGGGAAATGTCTGGCGTGCTGACCGCCCGCAGAGGGGACGCTACCGCCAGTTCATGCAGTGCGATATTGATATTTTCGGCGAGCCGACCAACCTTGCGGAGATCGAGCTGATCCTTGCAACGACGACAACGCTCGGAAAGCTCGGTTTTCAGGGCTTTGAGATCCGCATCAACGACAGGCAGATCTTAAAGGCGATGGCGGCGTACAGCGGATTCCCGGAGGAGTCCTACGACAGTGTTTTCATTACCCTTGACAAGATGGACAAGATTGGTCTGGAGGGCGTGGAGCAGGAGCTTCTGGAGAAGGGTTTTAGTAGGGAGAGTGTTGATAAGTACCTGACCCTTTACAGAGAGCTGGAGAAGCAGGAGAACGGTGTGGCTTATCTCGCAGAGACGCTGCAGGGTGTGCTGGAGTCTTCCGTTGCAGAGGGGCTGCAGGAGATTATCGACAGTGTCACCGCGACAAAGGCGGCGGATTTCAAGATGGTTTTCGACGCAACACTGGTTCGCGGAATGTCCTACTATACCGGCACGATTTTTGAGATAGCGCTTCCGGGCTTCGGGGGAAGCTGTGGCGGCGGCGGACGTTATGACAAGATGGTAGGCAAGTTTACGGGGAACGACGTTCCGGCATGCGGCTTTTCCATCGGCTTTGAGCGGATTGTACTGCTGTTGACGGAGAGCGGGTTCCAGATTCCCGGAAAGCCGAAGAAGACGGCATTCCTGATCGAGAAGGGTGTCGGCGGCGAAAGACTCTGCGAGATCATCGCAAAGGCACAGGCAGCCCGGAAGGAAGGGGCACAGGTGCTGGTAGTCCGTATGAATAAGAATAAAAAGTTCCAGAAGGATCAGCTGATCGCTGAGGGCTATGAGGACTTTATGGAATTTTACAAGGAAGAATTAAAGAGATAAAGGAGCAGAGGCAATGACACAGTCCAGAACACATAATTGTAATGAGCTGCGGATCGGCAATGCGGGCGAGAGAGTTACGCTTGTGGGCTGGTTCGAGAATATGCGAAAGGTCAGCAAGAATTTAGGGTTTGTAATCCTTAGAGACTTTTACGGTACGACACAGCTTGTCGTTGAGACAGAGGACATGATGAATATCATGGACGGCATCAACAAGGAATCCACGATTTCGGTGGAAGGTATCGTCAGGGAGCGTTCCAACAAGAATAAGGATCTGCCCACCGGAGAGATCGAGGTAGTTCCCGATAAGATTGAGATACTGGGAAAATGTATTTACAACGCACTTCCCTTTGAGATCAACCAGTCCAGAGACGCGGACGAGAATGCCCGACTGAAGTATCGTTATCTGGATCTGCGCAATCCCGATATGAAGAAGAATATTGTCATGAGAAGCCGTATTGTCGCAGAGCTTCGCCAGAGAATGAATGCGCTGGGCTTTATGGAGATCACGACACCTATCCTTACCTGCTCTTCCCCGGAGGGTGCGAGAGATTACCTCGTACCGGCAAGAAACCATCCGGGCAAGTTCTATGCGCTGCCCCAGGCACCGCAGCAGTTCAAGCAGATATTGATGGCATCCGGTTTTGACCGCTATTTCCAGATTGCGCCCTGCTTCCGTGATGAGGACGCGAGAGCTGACCGTTCTCCCGGTGAGTTCTATCAGCTGGACATGGAGATGGCATTTGCCTCCCAGGAGGATGTCTTTGCCGTTGTGGAACAGGTGCTTCCCCCTGTGTTTGAAAAATATGGTCTTTATCAGCAGGCATCCAAGGCGCCCTTTGTCAGAATCCCTTATCTGGAGGCAATGGACAAGTATGGCTCCGACAAGCCCGATCTACGCATTGACCTGACGCTGACAGATGCAACTGACGTGATGGCAGACTGTGGCTTCGGCCCCTTCGAGGGACAGACCGTGAAGGCAATTGTTGTCGACGGATTCACCGCTACCCGCAAGCAGATCGACGCGATCTGTGCAGAGGTGGAGGTACAGACAGCACATAAGGCATTCTGGTTCCGGCTGGATGAGAACGGCGAATTTGTCGGCGGTATTTCCAAGTTCCTGCAGGATCGCAAGGAGGCTGTCATTGCCGCTCTGGGACTGAAGAACGGTGATTTTGTCGGCCTGGCGGCAGGAAAGAAGCTGGAGGCTCAGAAGACGGCAGGCGTTCTGAGAAAGCTGCTGGGCGCTGCCAGCGAGAAGCATATGAAGAAGGATTGCTATGAGTTCTGCTGGATCGTGGACTTCCCGATGTACGAGATCGGAGAGGAATCCGGGGAACTGGAATTCTGTCATAATCCGTTCTCCATGCCGCAGGGTGGTATGGATTCGCTCTGCAATCAGGAACCGCTGGAAATTCTGGCATATCAGTACGACCTTGTCTGCAACGGTGTAGAGCTTTCCTCCGGTGCGGTGAGAAATCATGATCCCGAGATTATGATCAAGGCGTTTGAACTGGTAGGGCTCGGTGAGGCGGATGTGAAGGCAAAATTCCCTGCCATGTATAATGCATTCTGTTATGGAGCACCGCCGCATGCAGGTATTGCACCCGGCGTTGACCGTATGATCATGCTGATCTGTGGCGAGGAGAGCATCCGTGAGATTATCCCATTCCCGATGAACAAGAACGCGATGGATGTTATGATGGGCGCACCGGGAACCGTAGAGCAGAGACAGCTGGACGAATTGCATCTTGCAATCACTGCAAAACAGGAGTAAGTACAGGGCTGCCGCAGGCTACCATATGCGGCAGCTTTTTCGCGGAATGAAACCGTACAGACAGTGCGGGAGAGGCATGGTGGGATGGCGGTAGGATTATATCTGTTGAATCTGGAAGAGGCGGAGCTGACCGGGGGGCTTGCCGGATTTTTGAAGAGGGCGGAACAAAGAGTTGATGCTGTGCGCTATGAGAAAGCGCTTAAGATCGGAGAGCCGAAGAGCCGCGCCGCCAGTCTCGGGGCGGGTCTTTTATTACAGAGGCTGGCAAGGGACTGCCGGGACGGCATCCGTATCGAGGGGCAGAGGAAGTGCTTCCCGGAGGAGCTTCTGACGGAGACGGAACAGCTGATCCCCCTGCACTATCGGTTCGGGGCGCACGGCAAGCCGGAGATCGAGGAGTTTCCTTTAAAGTTCAGCATTTCCCATTCCGGGAGCTATGTGATCTGCGCGGTTTCGGAGCGGAGAATCGGTGCAGACATCCAGCAGCTTAAGGACACCGACAGCAGGAAGCTGGCACAGCGCTTTTTCACGGAGAGTGAGTATAAGGAACTGGAGAAGTGCGGGGAAAGCGGTCGGCAGAGGTTGTTTTTCGAGATGTGGGCGAGGAAGGAAGCCTACGGAAAGCTGACGGGAGAGGGTGTCATCCCTGCGCTTAAGCGGGAGAGATATGAGGTCTGCTGGGCGGATTTTCCGGCGCCGGAGGGGTACGCGCTTGCGGTGTGTACGGCGGAGGCTGTGCCGTGCGCAGAAATGGGGTAAACAATGAGAAAGATTACAGGAGTGGCAAAATGGGACGTTTGATGAAGTATTTGAAGGATTACAAAAAGGAATCCATACTTGCACCGCTGTTCAAGCTGTTGGAAGCCTTTTTTGAACTGCTGGTGCCGCTTGTCATGGCAAACATCATTGACAAGGGTATTGTGGATTCCGACATGGGCTATATCGGCAAGATGGGCGCATGTCTGCTTGCGCTTGCGCTGGTCGGGCTGCTGTCCTCGGTGACGGCACAGTTCTTCGCGGCAAAGGCGGCGGTCGGGTTCTCGACAAAGTTAAGGCAGGCTCTGTTTGATCACATTCAGGGACTGAATTTTACCAACATAGATAAGGTCGGCACCTCGACCATGATCACCCGCATGACCAGCGACATCAATCAGGTGCAGTCGGGTGTGAATATGGTGCTCAGACTCTTTCTCCGTTCCCCGATCATTGTCTTTGGCGCGATGATCATGGCGTTTACGATCGATGTGAAGAGCGCGCTGATCTTTGTAGTGGCGATTCCGCTTCTTGCCATCGTTGTGTTCGGCATCATGGTATGGACGATGCCGCTGTACAAGAAGGTACAGGCGGAGCTCGACCGTGTGCTTGGCGTGACAAGAGAAAATCTGACCGGTGTGCGTGTCATCCGTGCCTTCCATAAGGAAGAGGAGGAAGCAGGGAAGTTCCAGCGGTACACAAAGGCGCTGGCGGATAGTCAGGTCTTTGTAGGAAAGATCAGTGCGGTCATGAATCCTGTGACCTATGTCATCGTCAACGGGGCAATCATTGCGCTGATCTACGTCGGGGCGATTCAGGTTAATGTCGGCAACCTGACGCAGGGTGAGGTCATTGCCATCATCAACTACATGTCCCAGATTCTGGTGGAGCTTGTGAAGCTGGCAAACCTGATCATCACGATCACGAAGGCGCTCGCCTGCGCGGATCGTGTCGCCGGTGTGTTTGAGATTAAAAATGAGGAGAGCCTGCCGGAGGTATACCGTGTTTCCGAAAAGAGAAAGGATGCGCCTTTCCTGGAGTTCGATCATGTGTCACTGACCTATGCGGGCGCGGGTGCTGAGACGCTCCACGATATGAGCTTTGTGGTAAACAGAGGTGAGACGGTCGGAATTATCGGCGGTACGGGTTCCGGTAAATCCTCTCTGGTAAATCTGATTCCCGGCTTCTATCCCGTCACGGAGGGCGCGATCCGTCTGGACGGAACGGATCTGAAGGCAATGCCGGAGGACGAGCTCAGAAACCGGATCGGCATGGTGCCCCAGAAGGCGGTTCTGTTCAAGGGAACCATCCGCAGTAACCTGCAGTGGGGCAAGCCGGATGCCACGGAGGAGGAAATGTGGCAGGCAATCGATGTCGCACAGGCAAGGGAGGTTGTCGAGGGCAAGGACGGCAAGTTGGATGCAAGGGTTGCCCAGAACGGAAAGAATCTCTCGGGCGGACAGCGGCAGAGGCTGACGATTGCCAGAGCCTTGGTCAGAAAGCCGGAAATCCTGATTTTGGATGACAGCGCCTCGGCGCTGGACTATGCAACGGACGCAAAGCTCAGGGCGGCGCTGCGGGAGCTGGAGGGCAACACAACGACCTTCATTGTCTCCCAGAGGGCATCGACAATCCGACATGCTGACAAGATCATTGTTCTGGATGACGGAGAGATGGCGGGCATCGGAACGCATGACGAGCTGATGAAGGATTGTGAAGTATATAAGGAAATTTATTATTCGCAGTACCCTGAAGAGAGATTAAAGGCAGAGGCGGCTGCAAGGAAGGGAGGAAACCAGAATGGCTGATCAGGAAACAAAGAATAAGAGATCGGGGCAGATGGCAACGCTGAAAAAGGTTTTGAATTATATCCGAAAATACTGGCTGCTGGTCGGACTCTCGCTTCTGCTGGCGGCGGTGACGGTCGTGCTCACGCTGTATGTGCCGATCCTTACCGGAGATGCCGTCGATCTTCTTCTCGGGAAGGGCGTAGTGAATTTTGCCGCGGTATTTTCAATCATGAAAAAGATTGGCATTGCGATTTTAGCCACGGCTATAGCGCAGTGGGTCATGAATACCTGCAATAACCATATCACTTACCATGTTGTCAAGGACATCCGGGAGGATGCGTTCCGCAGACTGGAGATTCTGCCGTTGAAGTATCTGGACGCGCATGCCTACGGAGATATTGTGAGCCGTGTCATCGCGGATGTAGACACCTTTGCGGACGGTCTGCTGATGGGCTTTACGCAGCTGTTTACCGGTGTCTTAACCATCATCGGCACGCTGATCTTTATGCTTGTCACCAACGTTCCTATCGCATTGGTGGTTGTCTGTATTACACCGGTATCCTTCCTCGTGGCAAAGTTTATTGCAACGAGAACTTATTCCATGTTCAAGCTGCAGTCCGAGACAAGGGGAGAGCAGACCTCGCTGATTGAAGAGATGATCGGCAACCAGAAGGTAGTAAAGACCTTTTCACGGGAGACGGCGGTCAGGGAGCAATTCGCGGAAATTAACGGAAGACTGGAAAAGTGTTCCCTCAAGGCGATCTTTTTCTCCTCGCTGACGAACCCCTGTACCAGATTTGTCAACAGTCTTGTGTATGCGGGTGTGGGAATTTTTGGAGCGTTTGTGGCGATTCGCGGTGGAATCAGCGTAGGCCGCCTGTCCTGCTTCTTAAGCTATGCAAACCAGTACACAAAGCCCTTCAACGAGATATCGGGCGTTGTGACGGAGCTGCAGAATGCGCTTGCCTGTGCGGCGCGAATCTTTGAACTGATCGACGAGGAGCCGCAGGTGCCGGATGCAGCGGATGCGAAGGTGCTTGAGCACGCGAAGGGCAACGTAAAGCTTGAAAACGTCTACTTCAGCTATGTGCCGGACAAGAAGCTGATCGAGGATTTCAATCTGGAGGTAAAACCGGGACAGAGGGTTGCCATCGTGGGGCCTACCGGCTGCGGAAAGACGACGCTGATCAACTTACTGATGCGCTTCTATGATGTAAACAGCGGCAAGATTTCAGTTGACGGAAACGACATCTGCCATCTGACAAGAGGCAGTCTGCGCACCAGCTACGGCATGGTGCTTCAGGAGACGTGGCTGAGAGCGGGAACGATACGCGACAACATCTGCATGGGCAAGCCGGATGCAACCGATGAGGAGGTGATCGCGGCTGCAAAGTCGGCACATGCACACAGCTTTATCAAGCGGCTGCCGGAAGGGTATAACACGGTAATCACGGAGGACGGAGGAAGTCTTTCTCAAGGACAGAAGCAGCTGCTCTGTATCGCGCGCGTGATGCTCTGCCTGCCGCCGATGCTGATTCTGGATGAGGCGACCTCGTCCATCGATACCAGAACCGAGTTAAAGATTCAGAATGCGTTCGCAACCATGATGGAGGGCAGAACCAGCTTTATCGTGGCGCACAGACTGTCAACCATCCAGGAGGCGGACATCATTCTCGTCATGAAGGACGGCAATATCATTGAGCAGGGCAGCCATGAGACGCTTCTGGCAAAGGGCGGCTTCTACGCAAACCTGTACAACAGCCAGTTCGCAGTCTGACAAGCATCTTTCAGACATAAAATCAAAAACAGTAACAGGACAGACACAGAATCAGACTTTCCGCATAGCTTATAGAAAGTTATGTGGGAGGTCTTTTTATATGGCACTTGTAGCACTTGATGCCGGTCATGGCGGCGCAAATCCCGGCGCTACATACAACGGACGTCAGGAGAAGGATGACGCACTTGCGCTTGTACTGGCGATTGGACCGATTCTTGAGGCGAACGGAGTGGATGTTTACTATACGCGGACGACGGACATCTATGAGTCCCCTTATCAGAAGGCGATGGAGGCAAACGCTGTCGGTGCGGACTACTTTGTCTCCATCCACCGCAATTCCAGCCCCTACCCGAACCAGTATTCCGGCGTGGAGACGCTGGTCTATAACCTTTACAGTCAGGCGGCAACCCTCGCCTATAACATCAATACAAGGCTGGAGGCGGTCGGCTTTACCAACCTTGGCGTGAACGAAAGAAGGAATCTGGTCGTCCTGAACCGGACCGAGATGCCTGCCGTTCTGGTGGAAGTCGGATTTATCAACACCGATGCGGATAACCAGCTCTTTGACGAGCGCTTTGATGAGATTGCACGGGCGATCGCCGACGGCATTCTCGCCACGGTCTGGGGCGGATGATTTTACTTTGTTCTTACAAAGATATTACGCCTCCATGGTATTACCTTCTTTTTCCCTCTGCTAAGATGAACATCGTAAGACAAAGAAAGAAGTGTCAAGGGGAGAGGAAAGCCCCGGAAAATGGAGGAGATTATGAAAATAAAGAAATTAGTCGCATTATTAAGCACATGTGTATTGGCAGTTGCCTGCATGACAGGCTGTGGAAATACGGCATCAAACAGCAGTCAGGCAAGCGATGCGCAGAATCAGTCATCTCAGGGCACAACCGACGGAACGCAGACGGATAGCACCGGAAGCGACAGCAAGGAACTGTCCGGCAGCATCCAGATGGTCGGCAGCACTTCCATGGAGAAGCTGGCAAACGCTCTGGCAGAGAGCTTTATGGGGAAGTACCCCAATGTGACTGTGACAGCGGAGTTTGTAGGTTCCGGCGCAGGCATCGAGGCAGTTACCTCCGGAAGCGCAGACATCGGAAATTCTTCCAGAAACCTCAAGGACGAAGAGAAGAATAACGGTGCAGTGGAGAACATTGTTGCTATCGACGGAATTGCAGTGTGCGTAGACCTAGCCAACACGGTGACAGGACTTACAAAGCAGCAGCTGACAGACATTTATACAGGCGCGGTAAAGAACTGGTCTGAGGTCGGCGGAGCGGACGCACCGATCATTGTTGTCGGACGTGAGGCAGGCAGCGGAACCAGAGGAGCCTTCGAGGAGCTTCTGAAGGTGGAAGACGGCTGTGCCTATGCAAACGAGCTTGACAGCACGGGCGCTGTTATGGCAAAGGTTGCATCCACTCCCGGAGCAATCGGCTATGTTTCCCTGGATGTTGTGGATGACAGCGTGATCGCACTGGCACTGGACGGTGTGGAGCCCACGGCTGAAAATATCAAGGCGGGAAATTATTTCCTGAGCAGACCCTTCGTCATGGCAACCAAGGGTGAGATTTCCGAACAGAATGAGCTTGTCCGCGCATGGTTTGACTATGTCCTCGGCGAAGAGGGTCAGGCAGTCGCAGCACAGGTCGGTCTGATTACCGTAAAGTAAATCACCCGTGAAAGGGAATGTGAGTATGAGCATACAGCCTGAAAAGAAAGTAACTGACAAAGCATCACAGAGCGTGATGGGAAGCAGAAGAAATAAGGCGATCGTAGAGCATGTGGCGCAGGCAATTTTTACAGTCTGCGCCTTGGCTGCTATCTTTGCAGTGGCATCGATCACCCTGTATATGATCATCAGCGGTACTCCGGCAATCTTTAAGGTAGGTTTAAAGGAGATATTGTTCGGAACCGTCTGGAAGCCGACGGCGGCGGAACCGAGATTCGGAATACTTTATGTCATCCTGACATCGATCGTGGGAACGACACTGGCAGTTCTGATCGGTGTGCCCATCGGTATCCTGACCGCGGTATTTCTTGCAGAGATTGCTGACAAGCGTCTGGCGGGTATCGTAAAACCGGCGGTAGAGCTGCTGGCGGGCATTCCCTCCGTAATTTACGGACTGCTCGGAATTTACCTTCTGAACCCGCTGATGTATAAGCTGGAGCTGAAGGTGTTCGCGGGATCAAAGACCCACCAGTTCACCGGCGGCGCAAATCTCCTGTCCGCCGTGATCGTCCTTGCCATCATGATCCTGCCGACCGTCATCAATATCAGCGAGACCTCGATCCGCGCGGTTCATCCGAGCATCAAGGCGGCATCGCTGGCGCTCGGGGCGTCCCATATACAGACGATCTTCAAATCGATTCTTCCGGCGGCAAAGTCGGGAATCGTCACAGCGGTTGTGCTGGGCGTGGGAAGAGCGATCGGAGAGGCGATGGCGATCACGCTCGTCTCCGGCAGCAGCGTGAACGCACCCCTGCCGTTTAATTCCGTCCGGTTCCTGACGACGGCGATTGTCAGCGAGATGGGATATTCGCAGGGAACACACAGACAGATGCTGTTTACGATCGGACTGGTTCTGTTTGTCTTCATTATGATTATCAATGTCGTGCTGAACCGGATCCTGAAGGAAGGAGCGAAGAAGGATGTTTGATTCGACCTTATACAGAAAGAGAAAGAGACCGGCGGAGACATTTCTGCTTGCAGCAATCTACGGGGCAGCGTCCATCTCTGTGTTCCTTCTGCTCGGTATCATCGGGTATGTCTTCATGAAGGGCTTTCACAAGCTGTCGCCCTCCTTCTTTACGAGCGTGACGAGCGCCCTGAAGGGAACGGTTGGCATTGCGGGAAATCTGGTCAATACGCTTTACATTATTATCATTACGCTGCTGATCGCAACACCGGTCGGTGTCGGAGGTGCCATTTATCTGAATGAGTACGCGAAGCCCGGAAAGCTGGTGCATCTGATTGAGTTTACGACAGAGACGCTCTCGGGTATTCCCTCTGTCATCTTCGGACTGTTCGGTATGGTTTTCTTCGGAAACGTGCTCGGACTTGGCTATTCGCTGCTTAACGGCGCACTGACACTGACGTTGATGGTGCTGCCGCTGATCGTCAGAAACACGCAGGAGGCGCTTCGCACCGTGCCTGACAGCTATCGCAGCGGCGCGCTGGGAATGGGAGCGACAAAGTGGTATATGATCCGGACGATCCTTCTGCCCTCGGCGATGCCGGGCATCCTGACCGGCGTGATTCTTGCCGTGGGACGAATCGTAGGTGAGTCGGCGGCGCTTCTCTTTACGGCGGGAAGTGCGAGACTTCTGCCGAAGCTCACGGGCTCCTTTGCTGAAAATATCGCAAAGCTTGGACACAAGGCAATGGAGACCGGCGGAACGCTGACGATTGAGCTTTATCTCCAGATGCAGAATGGTGAGTATGAGACGGCGTTTGGTATCGGCTGTGTGCTGATTATCATTGTGCTGCTCATCAATCTGCTTTTGAAGCTTGTGACAAAGGGCATTCGCAAATAACAGGAAGAACACAGGAGAGTAATTCTATGGAAAAGAATAAGATTACAGTGCGGAACCTGAACCTTCACTACGGTACGAACCACGCGCTGAAAAGTGTAAATATGGACATCAAGGATCATGCGATCACCGCCTTTATCGGTCCCAGCGGCTGCGGCAAGTCAACCTTCCTAAAATGCATCAACAGAATGAATGATCTGGTCGAAAATGTGAAGATTGACGGCAAGATCCTGTTGGACGGAGAGGATATTTACGACAAGCGGGTGGACACGACTTTGCTCCGAAAGAAGGTCGGAATGGTATTCCAGCAGCCGAATCCGTTCCCGATGAGCATTTATGACAATATAGCCTATGGGCCGAGATTACACGGGATGAAGAGCAGGCAGAAGTTGGACGAGATCGTGGAGAATGCGCTGAAGGGTGCGGCAATCTTCGATGAGGTGAAGGACAGACTGCATAAATCCGCGCTGGGACTTTCCGGCGGACAGCAGCAGAGACTCTGCATCGCCAGAGCGCTTGCGGTGGAGCCGGAAGTACTTCTGATGGATGAGCCGACCTCTGCGCTCGATCCGGTCTCCACGCTGAAGATAGAGGAGCTCATGGAGAGCCTGAAAAAGAAGTATACGGTAGTCATTGTCACGCATAACATGCAGCAGGCGGCGAGAGTTTCCGATGATACGGCATTCTTCCTTGTCGGGGAAGTGGTGGAATTCGGGGAGACGGGGATGCTGTTCTCGCGTCCGAAGGATAAGCGGACAGAGGACTATATTACGGGGCGTTTTGGCTGAGAAAGAGAGGAAATGCTATTATGGCACCAAGAATTGTGTTTGATCAGGAGCTGGAGCAGCTCAAGGAGAAGGTCGCGGAGATGGGAGAGCTTGTGGAGATCGGCTATGACAAGCTCCTGCTGGCGGCAAAGGCAAACGATGTTGAGAGCCTGGAAAATCTGCTCGACAGTGACAGGCAGATGGTGGATATGCTCAGGAGCATTGAGGCGAGGTGCCTTGCACTGATGATAAAGCAGCAGCCGGTTGCAAGGGATCTGCGGCTGGTGACGGCATCCCTGAAGGTCGTGACCGACATGGAGAGAATCGGCGATCATGTCGGAGATATGGCGGAGCTGTTTCTGCGGAGGAAGGAGCCGGTGCAGCAGACGGAGTCGGATGAGGTGATCCTGAAGATGATGGATGAGGCGAGAACCATGGTTCGGGAGTCGGTGGAGGCGTTTGTCGAGGGCGATGCCGAGACGGCGCGCATGGTTATCGATAATGACGACGTTGTGGACGGACTGTTTAACCAGGTCAAAGAGGACATGATGCATGCGATTCAGGGGCATACGCTGGATGCCGACAGAGTGGTCGATAATCTTATGATTGCAAAGTATCTGGAGAAGGTCGGGGATCACGCTGTCAATATCGGGAAATGGACACGGTTCCGCGTGACGGGAGAGCTTGACGGATAGCTGCGCTTTACATAAATTTTACATTCGCTGGTTTTGCATTTTACATAGGGGAATTATGATTAAAAATGTAGATAAAGAAAATGTGATTATGCAAAAAGCGAGGGTGAGATATGAGTGTGTTTGATTTCCTGTCAATGGTAGGCGGACTGGCATTATTTCTCTATGGAATGACAATGCTTGGAGACGGGCTTGCGAAGGTGAGCGGCGGAAAGTTTGAGAGCATTCTGGAAAAGCTGACAAACAACCCGTTCAAGGCAGTGTTGGTCGGGGCGGGCGTGACGGCGGTGATCCAGTCTTCGTCTGCCACGACCGTCATGGTGGTTGGCTTCGTCAACTCCGGCATCATGAAGCTGCAGCAGGCAGTGGGCATCATCATGGGTGCCAATATCGGAACTACGATTACGGCATGGATTCTCGGCATTACGGGAATCGACAGTTCTTCATTTTTTGTACAGATGTGTAAGCCGACCTCTTTTTCGCCGATTCTGGCTATTGTTGCGGTCGGGATTCTGATGTTCTCCAAAAAAGATAAACCGAAGAGCGTTGCAACCGTAATGCTCGGCTTTGCCGTGCTGATGTTCGGCATGGACACGATGAGTGCGGCAGTGAAACCGCTTGCCGATGTCCCGGAATTTACCGGAATACTGACGAGGTTTTCCAACCCCATACTGGGAATGCTGGCGGGACTTTTGCTGACGGCGCTGATCCAGTCCTCCTCGGCATCCGTAGGTATCCTGCAGGCGCTGTGTATGACCGGAGCGGTGGGATACAGCGCGGCGATTCCGATTATCATGGGACAGAATATCGGAACCTGCGTGACGGCATTGCTCTCGAGTATCGGCGCGAACAAGAACGCGCGGCGTGCGGCGCTGATCCATCTCTATTTTAACATCATCGGAACTGCGCTGTTCATGGCTGTATTTTATCTTATCAATGCGATTCATCCGTTCTCTTTCATGGACAGGGCGGCGACGGCGCTGGACATCGCAATGGTACATAGCCTGTTCAATATTGCGACGACGATCTGTCTGTTCCCTTTTTCACGGCTGCTTGTGAAGCTGGCATGCCTGACGATCAGGGAGGATGCGACAGAGGACAAGCCTGTCGGAGACGAGGCGTTGCAGCTGCTGGACGAGAGATTTCTGGAGATCCCTGCCTATGCGGTGGAGCAGAGCCGCGCGGTGGCTGTGACAATGGCAGGTCTTGCAGAGGAAGCCGTGAACTGCGCGATAGGATTGCTGCGGAACTACGACGAGGAGACAGCGGCACACGTCACCGAGCTGGAGGCGCGGGTAGACAAATTCGAGGACGAGCTCGGAAACTATCTTGTAAAGCTGAGCGCGCAGGATATGTCGGAGCAGGACAGCCAGATATTGAACTCTATCCTGCACTGTATCACAGATTTCGAGCGTATCTCCGATTATGCCAAAGCAATCAAGGATGCGGCGGCGAAGATGCGGCAGAAGGACATGCAGTTCTCGGAGAAGGCACAGAAGGAGCTGGAGACTCTGGGTAAGGCTGTCCACGACATTCTGAAGCTGACAACACTCTGCTTTGCGGAGGAGGATCTGGGACTGGCAAGACAGGTCGAGCCGATGGAGGAGGTCATCGACGAACTGAACATGGACATACGGAAGCGTCATGTCAAGCGTCTCCGCAAGGGAAAATGTACGATCGATCTCGGACTTCTGCTGACGGACATCATGGGAAGTCTGGAACGGGTATCAGACCACTGCTCCAACATTGCCATCTGTATGCTTCAGGAGAAGGAGGAGGGTGTGGAGCCCCATGCCTATGTGAATGAGCTGAAGCAGGAGGACAATGTGGACTTTAAGGGCAAGGTCGCGGCATACAGAGAGCGGTATGTTCTGCCATAGGGCATGTCGGAAGAAAAGGACTTGTCTTTCGGAGATGGATACATTAAAGTTAGGTTATCCGATGGGAACGGTTCGGAGACGGAGGATAGATTGAAGAAATGGCACTGATTTATATTGTTGAGGACGACATCAGTATACAGGAAATAGAGAGCTTTGCCCTGTCAAACGTGGGGTACCAGGTGGAGGGCTTCGGCTCGGCGGGAGAGTTCTTCCGGGCGATGGAGAAGCAGCTTCCCGATCTGATTCTTCTGGACATCATGCTCCCGGACGAGGATGGTCTGAGCATTGTCAAGAAGCTGCGGGCGGACAGGGAGACGGTGCTTGTCCCGATCATCATGGTCACGGCGAAGACGACGGAGATCGACAAGGTGAAGGGGCTCGACATCGGAGCGGATGATTATCTGACGAAGCCGTTTGGAGTCATGGAGCTGATCTCCCGGGTCAAGGCGATGCTGCGCAGGAGCGGAGCAGGCGAGGAGAAGGAGAGATTGCTGAAGGCTGGCGTGATTGTGCTGGACAGAGAGCGCCACACGGTCACCGTGGACGGCAGACCGGTAGAGCTGACTTACAAGGAATACGAGCTGTTAAAGCTGCTGCTGACAAATGTGGGCATTGTCACGACGCGGGAGGTCATTCTCGACCGCATCTGGGGAACGGATTTTGAAGGGGAATCGAGAACGCTGGATATGCACATCAAGACGCTCCGTCAGAAGCTCGGCGAGGCGGGAGGAATGATAAAGACCGTGAGAAATGTGGGGTATCTGCTGAACGAGCAGTGAGAACCCGTAAATACAAAGGAGTGTAGCCATGAAGAAGAGAATAAACAGATCTTTTATTCTGATCGCGCTGCTTGCCATCTGTATGACGACAGCACTGATCACGGTGGTTTACTATAATCTGTTCCAGAATCAGGTCACGTCCGACCTCAAGGACTATACCGCGCTGGTGTGCGAGACGGGAGAGGACACACAGTTTGAACAGGTGGGAGAGGCGCTGCTTGAGAGAGAGATCAGGCTGACGCTGGTAGATCCGTCGGGCAAGGTTCTCTATGACAATGAGGTGGACAGCAATACCCTCGAAAATCATATGGACCGGCCGGAAATCCGGGACGCCTTTGAAAAGGGAGAGGGACAGTCCATGCGAAATTCGCAGACGCTGTCGCACAATACCTTTTATTATGCGGTCAGGCTCGACAACGGGAGCGTGCTGCGTGTGGCGAAGGATGCGGGAAGCATTATCAGTGTGTTCAGTAGCGTCGTTCCGACTATTATGTGGATACTGGCGGCGTTGATCCTGCTGAGCCTCGGCATGGCGCATATGCTGACGCGCAAGCTGATAGAGCCGATTGAAAATCTGGCGGAGAACATGGATGCCGGTATTCAGCCGGCGGTCTACGACGAACTGGCTCCCTTTATCCGGATGATTCAGGAACAGCATCAGGACATCCTGAAAAATGCGCAGATGCGGCAGGAGTTCACGGCGAATGTCTCGCATGAGCTGAAGACACCGCTGACCTCCATTTCCGGGTACGCGGAGCTGATTGAGACCGGAATGGCGGACAAGGAGGATATTACCCGCTTCGCTAGGGGAATCCGGAACAGCGCGAACAGGCTGCTCTCACTGATCAATGACATTATCCGCCTGTCGGAGCTGGACAGCGCCGAGTCGGAGGATGTCTTTGAAACACTTGACCTCTACGCGATGGCAAAGGATTGCGTGGGCGTTTTGCAGATGAATGCGGAGAAGAATGACGTGACGCTGGCGCTCAGCGGCGAGAGCTGCAAGATTAACGGAAACAAGCAGATGATCGAGGAACTGCTGTACAATCTCTGCGATAATGCCATCCGCTACAACAACGCGGGAGGCAGGGTCGATGTGTGCGTGAAGAGAGAGCAGGGCGACCGCGAGCGACCGGTGGTTCTGTCGGTCAAGGATACCGGAATCGGCATTCCCAGGGAGCATCAGGACAGAATCTTTGAAAGGTTTTACCGGGTTGACAAGAGCCGTTCCAAATCCACGGGCGGCACAGGCCTTGGACTTGCCATTGTAAAGCACATTGTGGCGAAGCATGACGCGCGCATGGAGCTGGACAGCGAGGTCGGAAGAGGAACGGAGATCAGGGTTGCCTTTCATGAATGAAGCGGGAGATAAATAAATAACCCCGAGGTGATGTGCCTCGGGGCTTTTTCTATTCTTTACCTTCACTGTCTTTGTTGCCGGCGTTGTCCTTTTCGTCGTCCGCCTCTTCCTCGGCGGGAGGTTCGGGAAGTGTAATCAGTACTTTTTTGATCCGGTTCTGGTCGATTCCCTGCACCTTCAGGTGAATGCCGTTGTCCAGCGTGACTTCCTCGTTATCCTCGGGAAGCCGGTCGAGGTTCTCTATAATAATACCGCTGATGGAATCGTAATCCTCACTGTCGAGATCGGTGCCGAGCTCGTCGTTAATGTCGTCGAGCTTCATGCTGCCCTCGACCAGCCAGGAGCGCTCGCCCTTCTTCTGGATGAGCTCCGCCTCGTCCGCATCGTATTCATCCCGGATCTCACCGACGATCTCCTCCAGCAGGTCTTCCAGTGTAATCATTCCGACGGTCGCGCCGTACTCGTTGAGCACGAAGGTCACGTTGGTGGTCTTTTCACGGATCTCGATCAGCAGATCGGCAACCTTCTTATATTCATATGTATAATGGGCATCCCGGAGAATATCCTTCACCTGGAAGGTCTTCGGATTCTCTGTGAGGATGAAGTCCTTTATGTTAATGACACCGATGATGTTGTCCTTGTCATCCTGATAAACGGGAAGACGGGTGTACATGGACTCCCGGAATACGCTCAGCACCTCCTCGTAGGTGTCGGCGACATCCACAGTCACCATATTGATTCTCGGGATCATGATGTCCTTCGCCAGAGCGTCGGAGAAATCGAACACATTGTAAATCATTTCGCGCTCTTCGGATTCGATGACACCGTCCTCGTGACCGACCTCCACATAGGTTCTCAGGTCAGCCTCCGTCATGGAAACCTTCTTGTTCGGGTCAACATGCAGCAGATGCAGAATGGCATTCGCAATCTTGTCGACAAGGAAAATCACCGGGGTAAGAATCTGCATTAGTACATAGATGATTCCGCTGTAGGCAAGGGAAAGCTTTTCCGAGGAATGCATTGCCCATGTCTTGGGGAGAATCTCGCCGCAAAGCAGAACCACAATCGTCAGAATACCGGTGGCAATGCCGACGGGAAAGCTGATCCGCATAGCCAGAGTTGTCGCAAGGGCGGAGGCGGACAGATTGACAACGTTGTTGCCGATCAGTATGGCACTGAGCATCTTGCTGTATTTTTCCAGTATTTTGTTGACTCTTGCCGCGCGCTTGTCGCCTTCGTCCTCAAGGGTGCGCATTCTTACCCGGTTCACCGTGCTGAGAGCGGTTTCCGCTGAAGAAAAGAACGCAGAAAGAAAGATTAATGTAATCAGAAATAAAAGTTGTATGACACCTGGGGCATCCAAAAAAAATCACTCCTTTTTTAATAATGTTGTAGTTGTTGATTACACGATTACAAATATACAGGATGGGAAAAGCAGTTGTCAAGATTATTGACGATACTGCATATCCTTTTAATAGAAAATTTAGAAAGATGGAGGAAAGCCATGGAACGGTCAACAAATGCCGGAGGGGTGCCGGTGGTTTCTTTGCTGAAATGTCTCTTGTTTTCTTACATACTGACGGGGGCGCTGCTGGCGCTGCTCTCATTGCTGCTGTATAAATCCGGGCTTGGGGAGAAGGCTGTGACGATCGCCGTCATCGTCATCTATGTGGCAGCTACCTTTTTCGCAGGCTTTCTGGCGGGGAAGAAGATGCAGAGCCGGAAATTCCTCTGGGGACTGCTCGAGGGAGCGGCGTATTTCCTCTTGCTTGCTGTCATTTCCGTGTTCGCGGGGGAGAAGGGGGCAAGTCTGGGAAATTCATTTTTTACCACGCTCGCGCTCTGCGCGGGGGGCGGAATGCTCGGGGGAATGGTGAGCTGACAGGCAGTTCGTCAGGTTTCTGAAAAAAAGTATTTTACAAAAAGCAAATTTATGGTATACTACAGTGTGTTTATTAATCTATAGAAGGATGAAACATAAGGAGGCTTTTATCATGAAGCATATCAAAACCCTGACAACAAGAAACTTAAAGGAGTCCATGAAGAAGGGTGGCTGCGGCGAGTGCCAGACATCCTGCCAGTCAGCATGTAAGACATCCTGCACAGTAGGAAACCAGAGCTGTGAAAAGATTAAATAATTTGACCTAATCAGAGATGGCTAGAGCAAGCAGCGATTCCGGTCGCTGCTTATTCTATGCGCGGTACAGAAAGGAAACGGATCTGTGATACATCAGTATAAGAGTAACGGATACAATATCGTGATGGATGTGAACAGCGGTTCCATCCATGTGGTGGATGATATTGTCTATGATATGATCCCGCTGGTGGAGCCGCTGGTGAATGAGGGAATCAAGGACGCTGACACGATCAAGGCGGCAGTGCTGAATCTTGCCAATATTCCTTATCCGGAGGCGGAGATCACCGAGGCGGTGGACGAGGTGCTTGAGTTGGAGGCAGCAGGACAGCTGTTCGCACCGGACATCTACGAAAATTATGTCTTTGACTTTAAAAAGCGTCAGACGGTAGTGAAGGCTCTGTGCCTGCACATTGCCCACGACTGTAATCTCGCCTGCCGCTATTGCTTTGCGGAAGAGGGAGAATACCACGGCAGAAGGGCGCTGATGAGCCTTGAGGTCGGAAAGAAGGCCCTGGACTTTCTGGTTGCCAGCTCCGGCAACCGGGTAAACCTCGAGGTGGATTTCTTTGGCGGTGAGCCGCTGATGAACTGGGAGGTTGTCAAGGAACTGGTAAAGTACGGCAGGAGCCTTGAGGAGCCGAACAACAAGAAGTTCCGCTTCACGCTGACGACGAACGGTGTGCTGCTGAACGATGAGATCATGGAATTTGCCAACAGGGAAATGGCAAATATTGTCCTCAGCATCGACGGACGGAAGGAGATCAATGATATGATGCGCCCCTTCCGTGGCGGACAGGGAAGCTATGACATTATCGTGCCGAAGTTCCAGAAGGTAGCGGAGAGCAGGGAGCAGATGCGCTACTATGTGCGAGGCACTTATACGCATAATAACCTCGATTTTTCCAATGATGTCCTTCATCTGGCAGACCTCGGCTTCAAACAGATCTCTGTGGAGCCGGTTGTGGCGCAGCCGACGGACTCCTATGCGATTCAGGAGTCGGATATTCCGAAGCTGAAGGAGGAGTACGATAAGCTGGCGGTCGAGATGATCCGGCGCAGAAAGGAAGGAAACGGTTTTAATTTCTTCCATTTCATGATCGATCTGGAGGGCGGTCCCTGCGTGGCAAAGCGTCTCTCGGGCTGCGGTTCCGGCACGGAATATCTCGCAGTGACGCCGTGGGGCGATCTGTACCCCTGTCATCAGTTTGTCGGCAATGAGGATTTCCTGATGGGAAATGTCTTTGACGGTGTGACGAGAGAGGACATCCGGGACGAGTTCAAGTGCTGTAATGTCTATGCGAAGGATAAATGTAAGAAGTGCTTTGCCAAATTTTATTGCAGTGGCGGCTGTGCGGCCAATTCCTACAACTTCCACGGCAACATCAACGATGCCTACGACGTGGGCTGCGAATTGCAGCGGAAGAGAATTGAGTGTGCAATCATGCTGAAAGTAGCGCAGATGGAAGAAGAGAGCGAAGAAGAATAAATAAATCCAAGAAAGGACGAAAGAACAATGAAAAAGAACAAGGCGATCGTTGTACTGCTCTGTGTTCTGCTGCTTCTGGTCGGTGTCACCTATGTTGACATTTTCGGCTACAACGCGGCGGGCGACGGCAGTGCATCCACCATCAAGCTGGGACTTGACCTTGCAGGCGGAGTCAGCATTACCTATCAGGTAGTGGGAGATGAGGCTCCCAGCTCCACCGATATGGCAGACACCATAGCCAAGCTCCAGAAGCGTGTGCTGAACTACAGCACGGAGGCGATTGTGTATCAGGAGGGCGCTGACCGTATCAATATTGAGATACCGGGCGTCAGCGATGCCAATGCCATCTTACAGGAGCTGGGACGTCCCGGCGCTCTGTATTTTATTGCCCAGACAGATTCTGACGGAAATACGAACTATACCAGTCAGCTGGTACAGAACGCAGACGGCACCTACGGTTACACTTACGTTATGAATAAGACGATTGATGAGCTGCTGGCAGACGGCTCCGTCGTGCTGACCGGTACCGATGTCAAGGATGCTCAGTCGGGCATCAAGAAGGATCAGACGCTCGGCAACTCCGAGTATGTTGTTGACCTGACAATGACAGAAGAAGGACAGCAGAAATTTGCCGATGCCACACAGCAGGCATACAGCAAGGGAGAATCGCTGGCAATTTACTATGACGGAGGCATCATCAGCGCTCCCAGAGTAAATGCTGTAATCACGAACGGCAATGCACAGATTTCCCCGATGGAATCTTATGAAAAGGCAGAAAATCTCGCTTCCACGATCCGAATCGGCGGACTGAAGCTCGAACTGGAGGAACTGCATTCCAAGGTTGTTGGCGCACAGCTCGGTGTGGACGCCATCCAGACAAGCTTAAAGGCGGGAGTCATCGGACTTGCCATCGTGGCAGTGCTCATGATTGTTGTCTATCTGATTCCCGGTGTTGCCGCTGCAATCGCACTGCTCGCTTACACGGCACTGGTAGTTCTTCTCTTGAAGGGCTTTGATATGACACTGACCCTGTCCGGCGTGGCAGGTATCATTCTTTCCATCGGTATGGCGGTGGATGC
>USGM01000053.1 GCA_900554205.1 uncultured Lachnospiraceae bacterium | reverse complement strand
ATTAGTTTAGATGGGATACTAGCTCAGTTGGTAGAGCACTTGACTTTTAATCAAGGTGTCGGGAGTTCGAGTCTCCTATGTCTCATACAAACCTGTTTCGATGTGGAAGCAGGTTTTTTCATGCAAAAAAGCAGGTATGCCGAAGCACACCCGCAACCGGCCAGATCACCCAGCTCTGTTTCCACGCAAGATTATTCTCCCCCGGAACAAAGGATGCAATGAGAAAAACGGCAGTCACCACAAGCCAGTAGCATACGCTGATTGCTCCGGTGATGCCCCGCCTTGCCTTTCCTTCGCGGGTGTAATCCTCTTCCTCAAGCAGTTTTTCCATCGCCTCCTGATACTGACCGTTGTACACAAATACCATACTGCCAAGTCCTACAAGGAAAAGCAACACACATACAGCGACCACATAGGCAATGTCCTCCGCCGAAAGACTCGCCGCAACAAAGAGCGGCAGCACCGAACAGATACAGAGCAGCGTTCCGATCATGTTCAGCCTTGTGTATCTCTCCTTATATTCCTTTTTACGCTCCTTGACCATACCGCTCACACCATACTCTGTCTCAAAGGCTTCCTTTTCCAGAAAATCATACTCCCTGACCTTTGCCGCACAGGACTGGAACAATGCCACGCCGAGCAAAATCAATGTAATCGGTGAAATGACACACAGGAACGTTGCCAGCCCTTCCTTCGGGGCAATTTTCCTGCTCAGTGCCAGATATTCGGACGCCTCCTCCATCGTGACACGCCGGATGGGAGTATCCTCGGCGCTCACCTCCAGCTGTCCCGCCAGTTCCTCCTGCGACCACCCTGCCTTCCTGTGCAGGGAAATAATCTTGTCTGCCAATATCATCTGTTTCATCCTCCTGTTTTCCGGTATGCCTTGCCGCATCCCTGTTGCCAGGATCCATACCTTGTTCCCCGGTTGCATACCAGAAAACAGACTGTTCAATTTGTCAATTCCCAGTTGCACTTCGCGCAAAATGCGTCAATTCAGCACAGCGCCGCCCCATTCCACGACTGTAAAGCCATTCCGGATGATCGGATCAATCTCCGGCTCCGTTATCGCACCGCCGTCATATCTTGCAAAGCCGAACCAGATACGGTAGATGCTGTCCGGTTCCACGGAGAAGCTGACCGGCATCGCCTCATCCACAACATCCGTGAGGACCGGGTACATCACATAGTCCGCTCCCGCCTCAAGGTAAACGCTCCAATACTCGATAAAGTCCTGAATCTCCTGCTCATTGAAGCCATAGCTCTCCAGAACCCGGCGATAGGTCTCCCCCCTCTCGTCTGCCATTACGATAAAGCCCTCGTCCGTCTGGAAGAAGGAAGCGAGCGTGTTGCTCTCGTAGAACAGATACCCCTGCTTCTCTCCGTCTGCGGTGCAGAGCATACCGTCCGGCTGCGCCGTGACTGTCCATCCGTTTCCGTATTCCGGCTCGGATTTCGTCACAAGGTTCGGATAAGCAAAGCAAACCGAAACCTCTGTCTCCTCCGTCGGATAGAGGTAAATATTTGGTTTCTTCGCCTCCACATTATTCGGCATGGCATTGCTGTTCTTTCTCTTATTATTGAGGAGCCAGTCTCTCAGCCACTCAAATTCCTTCTCGCGCCCCTCTGCAACCATCTGAGCATAAAGATTCATCCGATCCCAATAGAACTTATCCTTGTATTCCTGCGCCGTCAGCTCATTGGAATCCAGATAGCCGTAATGTCTCAACGCATCACGCCCATCATAACCCATCATATTCATATAGCCCGCCTGCAGCTCAGCCGTGAAAAAGTTGTACCCGCGGACAGCCAGCCCCGGCGGCAGCCATTTGATGACCGGATGGTTCGCCATCTGATAATAATAATTATTCAAAAAATTCGCCACAAACGGGTGCCGGAGCGCACTTGATGTAAGCCCTGCTCCCGCTCCCGCAAGCTGTGCTTCCGTCTCCGGAACAAACCCCGCGAAGTACGCAAAGAAGTCCAGTGCTGATGTCATCGTATCCATTACCGGAGTTGAGGCATAAGGATTCGTCACGATGTTGTCATATAAGTTTTGCCCCCCAGTATATGCTCCGGCAATCGTACCGGCAACCCCCATCGACTTGATCCATGATGTACTCGCGCCAATAGCCGGTGCAAGCTCGCTAATCTTCGTAGCACCCCATTCCAGCCCTTGCGTTCCATATCCGATCGCCAGATCGTAAGCGGTGCCTCCGAAAACACCTGTCCAGCTGTCCCCATTGCCGATGTCATATGCGCAGTCAGCGGTAAACTGGTACGCAGAGGTACTTGTCACCCAGTCGATTGACGCATTATAGGTATCGCTCACAAACCCCATCGCCTGCTCCAGAATGCTTCTGGTAGAAGAATAGTTCGCAGTCGACCGGTCTCCGTCGCTGCCCGCCTCTCCCCTCGCCTGTACCTTATCCGGCACAAGCGCTGCCGTCAGCAAGGTAACCGCACACACCGAAACAATCAATGTCCTAACCGTTCTCTTTCTCATTTCTGCACCTCCCCGATCGCGCGAAGATAGAAATCAGCCATGCCTTCTATATAACTGTTTCCGGCTCCGATTTCCTTTGCCATTGTGTAACATGCCCCGGCATGATCGTAGTAGCCCTGTTCAAAATACACCCTTCCAAGCTCCGCAGCAGCATAGGCATTCTCCGGCTCCAGCTCCAGTGCGAGCTTCAGGTAATATTCCCGCATCGTGTAGTTTAACGGACAATCCTCCGCCAGAGCCATCGCCAACATCATATGCGCCTCACCCCAGTCGGGATGATCCTCGACTGCCTGCTGCCAGTGGTCGACCAGCCAGCTGCCTTCATAGAGATAATATTCCCCCTGCAGAAGATAATACTTCTTCGACCTTTTGTTCTCCACGTGATAGTTCAACTGGTCGCTGCCCGCCCAGTAATATTCATCTGCCGTGTCACTGTCCTTATCACGAAGTGCTTTTACTACCGAGAGATAGCCCTCTGCGGCGGTAAGCGCGACATCATCATTCTCGCCGTAAGTATCATAATAGTTTTCCAGAAAGGTTTTTGCCGCCTCCAGATCATTTCCAGACGTCAGCTGATAGACCCGCTCTGCCGCCTTTGCCCGTGCCGCAAGCGTACCGTCGCCAGCCGACGAGAAGGTAAACAGTCCGACAAGAACAGCCACTGCCGGAAGTACGATCTGTATCGCCCTGTTCCAGCCCTTTTTCAGCTTTGCCTCAAAAAATGCCTTACAGGCTATGCCCCCGATACAGAGCAGGAGTCCGAGAATGCACATTACCACCGAACTGTCCGTAAAGATTATGGAAAGCAGGAAGCCTGCCCCCAATATGCCCAGAATCAAATACATTATCATTTCTGCTCCACCTCCCCGGCTATTTTGTTTAACAGTTCTTCATGCTCACGTTCCAGATCGCCGATCAAACCAGCCCGGTACACACCGATATGCGGAAGTCCGTTGTCAAAACCGCCGTAATAGTCCTCCCACGGCATAAATTGCCGGCAGACTGAGAGTGCGTAATATGCCTTCTCATACTCACCGATCGCATCACAGGCATCGTACAAAGCGTACCAGAGCATCGGATCATCCTGCTGATATTTGACCGCCTCCTCAAAGCAGGCAGCCGCCTTTTCGTCCTCCCAGCGACCGTTATAAATTGCGCCCTTTAAGTAATAGGCATAGCCCAGATCCTGACGTACCGCAATCATCTGGTCGATATATTCAAGGCCTGCATCCGTATCCTCGGTATAGCGGTTGACGCCATCCGGGTCAATGGCTGCCCGGTATGCCTGAATATAGGCGTTCAGAAATGTATTCTGTTCGATTCTCTGCAGCTGGCTGTCTGTGAAATCATCATAGCAGCCCTCCAAATTATATTCCGCAAGGGTAGAAGACCGGTAAACCGTGATCTCCGAGATAAGCTGGGACAGATAACTGTCTATATAATCCGGATATTCCGTCGTCTTCAGCTGTTCTGCGAGGTTTTCCGCGCAGTCGATGACTGTGTCCGTATCCTTGAGCGCTACCGATGCAGCCCCGAGGTAGTAAAGTCCCGCCACATCATCCTTTTTCTCCGCAAGCAGACTCTTCGCAAGCTCCGCGCATTTCTCGGGTCTGCCGGAATCCAGATAACAATACATTGCGTTCAGCCTTATGGAGTAGTCGTCGCTGCTTTCCATAATCTTTTCACAGTAGTCGGCACACTTTTCCGTTGCCATATACGTCATATAAGCCTTGATTGCCAGCTGCTGCAGTGTTTGCAGAGCTTCCCCGGAAAACTCCTCCTGTTTCTCGTCGAGAAGCTCCG
The DNA here is from genome assembly GCA_900554205.1 of uncultured Lachnospiraceae bacterium. Classification (GTDB taxonomy): domain Bacteria; phylum Bacillota; class Clostridia; order Lachnospirales; family Lachnospiraceae; genus Acetatifactor. The sequence goes on along the minus strand of USGM01000053.1, from coordinate 18,077 downwards.
TGAACCGGTCGATTACACCGACATATTGATCGCCGCCAAAATAGGCACCCTCTGTTGCCACCGTACCATCCGAGTTTACCAGTGCATACAGTGCCAGAAACTGTTTCGTAAAGTTGTCAGGATGATCCTGTGCCTCATAGAAGATCTGCCGCCGTAGGGAATCGCTAAACCCCATCGCAACAAGGATACCGCCCTGATACGTCAGATCTCCCATCTGCACCTGCCCCATCAGGACAATAAACTCCTGATTGTCGAGAACATTTTTCAGTTCATTGATGCTCTCCGCCAGCTTCGTGCCGTCAGCCCTCAGCTCCTCCATGGAGTCATAGCCGCCCGTATAAATACGCATTGCCGCAAGCCGGGAAAGGATTTCAAGCTGTCGGTTTTTCTGCTCCTCCGTGAGGCTCTCCGCGTTCTTATATTCCGTGAGAATTGTGTACCAGAGGTTTGTGTCAACCTTTCCGGTCATATACAGCTTTTCCAGCGCTGCCAGACGGTAGCTGCTGTCCGAGTTTCCGGCAGCCAGCAGATAAGCGACTGTAACGTTACCGGGATATTCCCGATTAATAGATTCGATTGTACCGCTGCTTTGCTCCAACGCTGCCGCCCATGCATCCAGCTCTGCGTACAGCTCCTTATATATCTTCGATGCCGCGACATAATCCCCGTTCCCGGCGCACTCCCGCATCTGCACGATCCCGCTGGCATAAGAATTTTGAAAACGTGTGACAAGGGAAGGGGTGTACCGGATGCTGCACACCATCGCCACAACGATCACAGCCGCCGAGACAATCACGCCGGTCATGTTCTTCTTTTTCGCCACGGGGGCTGCGCTGTCTGCCGCCGGAGCCACATTTCCATCCGTTGCTGTCGCTTCTGCCGCCGGAGCCGCATTTCCGCCCGTTGCTGTCTCCTGCGTCATCGAAGCCGCGTCATCCACTGCCGCACATCCGCTCGCCGCCAGACCTGCTGCCACGCCGGATGCCGCCCAGAGGAGAATTGCGCTCACGAGAAAATACAAGAGCGAAATCATCCAAACCATGCGCTGCATCAGCAGTCTTGTGAATACACCACTGGCGAGATAGGGTAAGAGATACTGTCCCAGAAGAATGACAATGCAGGCAAGAATGTACTTTCCGACATTTTCCTTCCCCTTCTGCCTCAATGCCAGATAAACCATCCTGTTAATCATATGTACAATGGCTGCCGCAACCAGAATCGCCGCGACAGGCAGCAAAATACAATAAAACAAGCCTGTTGCATAGCCGACGAACTGGAACAGCACACCGCCCGCACACACCGCAGCCGCATAAGGCAGATAGCCCTTCAGCCAGAAGCTGCCCCCGGCGCCTCCGTTCCTTTTCACCGGAATACACAGCACGGCGCCGCTCACAAGCAGCGCTGCCAGCTCAACCGTCAGCGGCAGCAGGTTCCCCTGCGATTCCTTTGTCACAAACAAGACCATGCTCTTGACGAAAAAGGGAAGCATTGTCTGCAATACTGCTGCCAGGAAGATCCATCCCGACCACTTTGAAGAAAATACCCCTTTTACCTGTTTTCCAAACCCTTTCATTTTACACAGCCCACTCCCTTTCGTTTCAGTAAAATAGATTCCGTTCTGATACCTTTATCATACGATAACAAGGGCTTTTCTGCAAACCTTTCCGTGATTGTTTTCCGATTTGGATAGTGACAATTTTGAAAAATGGTTGTGAAGTGCCAGCCGCAACTGAGCAATTAGAAAATTACGCCGGATAACCGCGTAACAATTATCTGAATATGTAAGAGACTGTCTGGCAGGCGTCCGCTTCTCCTGCATCTCTCGGGTTTCCCCTGTCAAGCCATCGGCGTGTGGATCGGACGTAATCTTCCACCTCAAACAGTCTCTTATATCCTACACGAATTGTAACATCGTTATTCCTTTTTGTAAAGGATTCTTTTGTTTCTCAGTAGTCTGTTCCATTCCTTCTCATCTATTTTCATAAAAGTTATCACGGAATTCTTATACTCTTTATTGTCAGCCGATGTCACCAAACGCAGGACTGTCTTAAACTTGTATATCTCTCTGTCAATTTTTCCTACTGTATACACCGAAACACTCTTTTCATATTTATGGGAAATAGGGGAAATTAAGATACTATATAATCGAATTTTCCGTTTTTGACACTTCTGTGATAATTTTAGAAAATTAGATACAAAAGAATCGGGGTGACAGGATTCGAACCTGCGACCTCCTGGTCCCAAACCAGGCGCTCTAGCCAAACTGAGCCACACCCCGCAGCAAATATGCTTGATTATTATATTCCATAACACCATGCGCTGTCAACTACAATCTGTTGTGTTTATATATAGCAGATGGAGAACTGCAACGCATCCCGGTTATCCATCTCCATAAGGGCATAGGAGGGGCGGCGGCCTTCCTGTCTCGGATAGGACAGACTTCCCGGATTCACGGCAATGACATCGTCGTCCATATCAATGACCGGCCGGTGCGTATGTCCGTAAAAGACAATGTCCGCGCCGCGCTCCACAGCCTCCCGCTTCAGATTTTCGTTTCCCATGGAGACATAGTAATTATGCCCATGCACCACCCATACCTTGTACGGTCCGATGTCAAGCATCAGCTCTCTCGGAAGCTCGGAAAAGAAGTCGTTGTTTCCGAGGACGATCTCCACCGGGCAGTCCGCAGCCTTCGTCAGGGCATACTCACTGCCCTCTGCATCCCCGCAGTGGATCACCAGATCCGGCTTCTCCTTCTCGAGAACGTGAAAATAATTCTCATTCTTCTTGTGTGTATCACTGACAATCAGTACCTTCATATTTTCTTATTTCCTCTTTCATAAGCTGAAGTGCTTTTCCTCTGTGGCTCACAAGATTTTTCTCCTCGCCGGTGAGCTCCGCCGTCGTCTTGCCCAGCTCGGGCACATAGAAGATCGGGTCATAGCCGAAGCCGCCCTCTCCGCGCTCCTCATATCCGATTCTGCCCTCTATCGTGGCTCTGACCGTCAGCTCCCTTTCTCCGGGGAGCACCGCCGCAATCGCGCAGACAAAGCGCGCCGTCCGCTTTTCGTCCGGCACTCCGTCAAGCCTCCCGATCAAGTTCGCATTCTTCACGCGGTAGGAAGTGTCCTCGCCCATATATCGCGCGGAATAAACGCCCGGCTCCTTGTTCAGATAATCAATCTCCAGACCGGAATCATCCGCAAGCACAATATCATCCTTGGCACATGCCGCGACAGCCCTCGCCTTGATCAGAGCATTTTCCTCGTAGGTGCTTCCGTTCTCCTCGATGTCAATGGAAATTCCCGCCTCCTTCATGGACAATATCTCCGCTCCGAGATCAGCCAGGATCATGCGTATTTCCTTCATCTTTCCGGCATTGCCGGTCGCAAAAATGATTCTTTTCATTCTCCGTTTCTCCTTCTGCGCTATTCGCATAACCGCTTTAATTCTTCCACCGCTTCCCCGATTGCTGCCAGTATTCCGTCCGCAAGCTTCTCCTGATAGGCCTCCTCCTGTAAAAGATAGGCCTCCTGCGGATTGGACAGCCAGCCCACAGATATTTCAGCGGCTGGAAGCGTCAGCTGCTTCAATATACTGTCTTCTGCCGCAGCCGTCAGTCCCAGCGCGCGGTTGCTCGCCGCAATGGTAACCTCACGGGTGAGCAGATCAGCCAGCTCCGGGCTGCCAAAGTCCGGTATGAAAAATTCATCCTCATAAATCCCCGTAACACCGTAGATTTCTGTATCGTTCTCGCTCCTGCTGACAGAAAGCCGGATAAAGAGGTCAGCCCCGACCTCCTCCGTAAGACTTACCCGCTCGTCCGCTGTCACGTTTCCGTTCTCTGTCCTCGTGCAATACAGCCGCACATCCGGAAGCGCAAATTTTCTCTGCACCCTTCTCGCTATCTGCAAGGTCAGTTCCGCATCCTGCGCCGTGTCCTGCCCCTCACTGCCCGCCGGGTCAAGAACCACCACAAAATCAAACAGCTCTTCCGGCCTGTACCATTCTATTGTCAGGGTGCTCCCGTTCAATGTGCTGCGATATTCATACACCCGCTCCATGGAAAACTTCAAAAGGATTCCATCCTCCTGCACCTCACTCTGCCCCGACAGGACCGGAGAAATATCCCCGCTGATCGCATTTTCTGTGTAGAAGGCTTCCTTCGCCCCCTGCACAAACAGCCGCAATTCCCTGTCCATATAGCGGTTTTCCATAATGACATGCTCCGCCCTGATTCCCTTCGGCAGCGGAATGTTAAAGCTCCCCTGCACTCCGTAGGTCTTATCCAGCAGCAGCTTGCTGTCGCGGACTTCCTTGTCCGGGGGTGCCGTATTCAAAGGAATCGCGTCCTGCTCCTGCGAGGCTTCCGCGATCACAATCGTCTTGTTCGCCGCAAGGAACAGCATTCCAGCCATGCTGACGACAAACAGAAGCATCCACGCCGCAAAGGTCAATCTCTCACTCTGCTTCATCCATTCTGTACCTTTCCTGCTTTCGGCGGTCTCGGGCCGAGAAACTGATAGTAATAGGTCTTCATCATGCCGTTATAGATTTTCCGGTTCTTGTCTGCTTTTCTGCCGATGTCCTGCTCCGCGTTCTCATATGCCGTGATGAGGTACATGCTCCAGGAATCCAGCGCCCGGAAACGCTCTCCTATCAGATGGTACAGCGCCGGCATCTCCGCCTTGTCCTGAAGTCTTTCTCCGTAGGGCGGATTCGTGATCAGAAAACCGTATTTCTTCGGGTGGCTCAGATCGGCAACGCTGCGGCGCTGAAAATGAATCAGCTTGTCAACTCCCGCCAGCTTTGCATTTTCTCTGGCGATCGACACCATCTGATCGTCGATGTCATACCCCTGAATATCCGGGTCAACCGACAGATCCACAAGCTCATTCGCCTCATCCAGCGTGTCATACCAGTTTTTCTTCGCTATGATATGCCCCCAGTTCTCCGCGGTAAAGCTCCTGTTCATTCCCGGAGCGATACCGGCAGCCATCATCGCCGCCTCTATCGGGAAGGTTCCGCTGCCGCAGAACGGATCGACAAGAATGCGATCCTTATTCCATGGTGTCAACATAATCAGAGCCGCCGCGAGATTTTCCGCGATAGGCGCCTTCGCCGTCAGCTTCCGGTAGCCCCGCTTATGGAGCGATTCGCCGGTGCTGTCAAGCCCTACCGTGACCTCATCCTTCATTAAAAACACGCGGATAGGGAAGCTCTCTCCGTCCTCTTTAAACCATTCAATCCCGTAATGCTTCCTCAGGCAGTCCACCATCGCCTTCTTCATGATGGACTGGATATCGGATGGGCTGAATAGCTTTGATTTCACACTGGCAGCCTTCGCCACCCAGAATTTTCCGTTCTCCGGTATGTATTCCTCCCATGGCAGATTGCGCGTTCCCTGAAACAATTCTTCAAAGCTCTCGGCATGAAAGCTGCCGACCTTGATAAGGATTCTCTCCGCCGTCCGCAGGAATACATTCGCCCTGCAAAGCGCTTCCTCGTCTCCGAAAAAGGTTACACGCCCATCCGCAACCTCCGTAATATCATATCCAAGCTCTGTGATCTCACGCTTCAAAACGGATTCCATACCGAAATGACACGGCGCGATCAGTTCAAATCTTCTCATATCTTCCCACTCCTGCGCTGTATTCTGCAATGCGAAGCCACTCGCCCATTCAAACATGCAAAGTCAGAATCCAGTATACATTTTTTTCGCAAATATGTAAATAGGGACACCGCTATAACGGTATCCCCATCGACGTCTTTCAGCCTAGAAATTGTTGTTCTTATTGTTCTGGTTGTTCTTCTGGCTGCTGTTCTGATTGTTCTGGTTGTTCTTCTGGTTCTGGTTATTCTTCTGGTTCTGATTGTTCTCCTGGCTGTTCTTGCAATTCTCAGAATAGCTGTTGCTACACTTATTGTTATCCATGTTTTTGTTCCTCCTGTTGGTTATTTGTTACAGGAGTTAGTATGGCAAAAGCGCACAAAAAATATGCAGAAACCGCATAAGTACTTTGGTACTATTTTCTCTTGCCTTTTTAGATCGAAAGTACTATAATGTGCCTTGTAAAGAGTTGAACCCCATTCATCTCTTTATACCCCTTATATTATATTTATACTCCCCTCATGAAAGCCATCGGTCCCCTCCGGTGGCTTTCAACTTTGTTTAAAGCCAGTCACGGAATAATTTTACAAAGAATATGACTACTGCCAGAACGGCAATCAGGGGCCAGAGCACGGACAACAGCTTAAAAGCAATGCTCAGAATGAATGCCAGCACAAAGAAAAAGCCTATCAGCCAGACCCAGCCCGGAACCAAGTGCACACGATTCTGTAATTCACCGGTGCCGTCAAAGCTCTGTTCCGGCTCATCCACCGTCCCAGCTGCCTGACTGTTCAGCTGTCCACCCTTCGTCTCCGCAATCGTCCGGGCAATCAGTCTGGGATCGCCGAGAGCTTCCATGACCTCCGCCTCAGTCCTTCCCTCCTGCATTTCAGAACTGATATATTCGTCGTAATAATCTAAGGTACTGTTCACTGTCTCAGGTGCAATTTTACCATTTAACGACAGGCGCAGTTTCTCCAAAAATTCATTTTTTTCCATAAATACCTCTCATAATCCGTCCCTACCATTTTTTCCGCGGGCAGACATTTTTAATCACCGCGGCACGGAGTTCGACATAACAGCCACAGCTGCGGCACATGCCCTCCAGCAGCCATTCACACTGCCTGCATGTGTCCAGCCGCTGCATGTACTGCTCCTGATCCGCTCTGACATCCGGGTCCAGATTATCCACATGTTCTTTGATTGTCCGATAGGTATCTGCCTGTTCCGCAAGCTCACTCGTCAGACACTTCCTGCAAAAACGTACTTTTTCATCTTTCTGTTCCATACTCTGTATTATACTGTCTCTGTTCTGTAAGAACAACACTATTTCGACACAAGTTCCCGGAAAACAGCATCTTTGTCAAATTTTCCTTCAAAAAATCCGGGAATTTCCTTGTATGCCTTGCAGATACTGACACTGAATTCTGTCAATATCCTGCCCATCTCCTCTTCCGTATAGGGTGCGCTTCCGGTGACCGTCAGGGTCGCAAGACTGTGAACCACCAGCCACATATCCCGGAAATACTGATCCGCCGCCATGTCATCCATATGATAAATCTGCCTGATCGACTCCCTCAGCATAGCCTGTGAGTTTTCAAGCTGTCCCATGACGTTATTATATCCCTTCACCGGAGGTGACAGAAAGAGCATTCTGTACAGCTGCGGCTCCTCCTTTGCGAAGCGGATATACTGCATACCAACGCCCAGGAAGGGGACTTTCTCTTTCAATCCTTCCTGCACATAGCCGCGATAAATCTCTTCCGCCTCTTGATAAACTTCTGCTTTCAGTTCGTCCATCGAACGAAAATAAGTAAAAATAGGTCTGGTAGAAACACCGAGTACGGCGGCAATATCTCTCGTTGATACAGCTTCTATACCGCGTTCTCTCGCAACCTTCAGCCCGGCTGCCACAATTTCCTGTTTTGTAAATTTAGGTCTCGGAGGCATCTTAATCCTTCCTTTCTGTGATGTTATACATCATCTGTAATTATATATATGGATGGATGTCGTGTCAAGCTATGTATGTGAACTCGCCCCAGCCATTCATGCAAAAACGCCCGGCTGCCCTCATCGGGTCTGCCGGACGCTCTAACATTTCTGTATAATTTTGAGACGCACAGTCTGTTGTTGCCTTTATCTTCCTTCGGTTACACTCTTCTTCCGCTTGCCTGCTGCCACAGCTGCCACCGCACTGCCGCAAACAAGAAACAATGCCGCAAACAGCTGAGGATCAATTCCTTCATCACCGGTCTTCGGCGCTTTTGCCACTGCTGCGCTCTCGCTGCCGGATTGCGTCGGTGCCTGTGTACTGCTGCCGGTATTTTCGGTGTTTCCGGCGTTTGTATTGCCGCCGGTATTTTCGGTATTCCCGGTGTTTGTATTGCCGCCGTTTCCGTTCTGCGCAACTGTTACCTCAAAGTTCGTACTGCATTCTCCGTCATTAAAGAGCACAGTCAACGTATGCGCACCGGCAGAAAGTGTCCTGAGATACTCCGCAATAAATGTGACGATCGTTGAACCGGAGACTGCGGTATACTGATCCGCAGGGACAAGGTTGCCATCAACCTTCACTCCGGTAAACTTCGTAAACTCACCGTTTGCCCGGAAGGTCAACGTGCCATCTCCGTTCTGTGACCACGCACTGTTCGCTCCCTCGATGATTTTGTAATCAGGAGTCGGTTCTGGTGTCGGTGTAGTATTGGATGGCTTGATTGTTTTCACAGCAAAAACAAAAAGTCCGTTTTGGGATTTTGTTATATTTGTTGCATTGATCGCCGCATCGTTTATTGTCATGGTACAATTATCTGCAAAAGCATATCCGTCCTTCGCTTTCAGAGAAATACTGTACATATAACTCTTGCCTTCTTCAAAAGCAGTAATCCTTTTATCCTGCGCAAGAGCATTATTCCTGCTCTCATCCGAATACCAGAAAGCTACCGGTACCGCTTCACCGCTTGCATTCGTTTCCATCTGTTCCCAGTATTCATATTCAATCTCGTAATTTGCCGCATTAGGATCACCCTTCGTGGCGGTTGCTTTCGGTGTATCTCCTGCATTGTAGGAAAACATAACATTCTGAATGTTCACGGTATCAATGACAGCCGGTGTGCCCTGCTTCGCTGTGACCGGATCCATAAACTCCCATGCAGTGAGCGTTTTTCTGTCGGCACTCAAAGCGAACCTGCCATCGTAGAGCTCACCTCCCAGCGTGAAGGTAACTCCGCTGCCTTCTTTGATATTATGATTCGCATCAGAGAAATCTTCTGAGAACACATAGCCGTCCTTTGCGGTGAGCACAATACTGTACCAGTATTCACCGCCTGCAATGGGCGCACGGGGTGTAACATCCGTGCTCTTGATCACATCATTTAACGATCCACCTGCCTCCCAGCCTTCTTCTGTAATGTCAATCTTTCCGGCACAGTCGCTGCCCGGCTGAGCGGTAAAGGTAACGGGCGTTAACGAATCAAGATCTTTGTTCACATTTATAACCGATACACCTGTTATTACATTATCGGTACTATCCTCAGGAATGTCAATCGAATAAGGACTGTAAATATACAGCTTGGTACTCATCTCTTTGACTTCAAGATTCGTGTCAATATCCGGTGTCCCCCACTCGTATTCCCCCACCGAAACAATGGTCTGGTCACCGCTGATAAACCATCCGCTTTCGGTAGTCAGCACGATATTATAACTATAGTGCTTACCCGCCTCAAACTGCGTAATCTGCTTTTCGGGTGAAAGAGCCGCCATCTTATCCGGGTCGGAGTACCAGTAGCAACCTGTGCCCTTCCAGACACCACCCGCCTCCGGCTGGTAGATTTCGCGCCAGTACTCGTATGCAACAGTGCAGTGGGAATCACTGTCCGTCACGCTTGCAGCGGTCCGTGGCGCCTCACCCGCCTTATAGTCTATGTGCTCATATGCGACATTGATCCGGCTGATATAATTGACCCCATCCGCCAATGCCGTCACCGGCACCAGCGACAGCGCCATACATAGCGTGAGCAGGGCTGTCAACAATTTTTTAGTTATCTTTCTCATACTTGCTCCTTTCAGCAGCACCCGGCTGCATTAGATTTACAATCATTATATCAGACGCAGGGGCGCATTTCAGCATGTTTCCAAAAGAGTCAATTGACCATTTTGGAAATCTGTCCTTGAAAGGACTTTTCTTTTGCAAAAAGGTGCTGTACAATAGCGTTAAAAAGATATTTATGGAGATGAGTTATGAAATTCAGTGAGAAATTGAACGAATATATAAGCTTGCTTTCCTGCACATCGAAGGATCTTTACACATTGGCGGACATTTCCGCGGCATCCTTTACCCGCTACCGGAAAGGCGAGCGTGTGCCGGAGCTCAGGACGCCGCCTTTTGACAGTCTGTGCGCTGCCATTGCGGAGCTTGCCGCCCAGAAGGGGCTCCCGGATGTCACGGCCGAAACGGTGAAGGAATCGTTCACCTCCTGTGAAGACTTTGTCACAACCGACAAGGAGCGTCTGCGCCAGAATTTCAACACTCTCCTCACGACGCTCAACATCAATCTGACACGCCTGTGCCAGTACACGAACTATGATGCCTCTACCATTTTCCGCATCCGGAACGGTTCCAGAAAGCCGGGCGATCCCGAGCAGTTTGCCTCCGCGATTGCCTCGTTCACGGCGAGAGAAATGCGGACACCGCAGGAATTGTCTTCTGTCGCTGAGCTGCTCGGCTGTGAGGTGGAAAAAATTTATGACCAGTCGGTGCGCTATACAAGGCTGAAAAACTGGCTGTTGGAACGACAGGGGCAGGATGCCGGAAACGACAGTGTTGCCAAATTCCTGAATAAACTGGACTCATTCGACCTGAATGAATACATCAAGGTCATCCGCTTTGATGAACTGAAGGTGCCGATCATGCCGTTCCAGCTTCCCTCCTCCAAGGCCTATTTCGGTATCACGGAGATGATGGAAAGTGAGCTGGATTTCCTGAAGGCTACCGTTCTTTCCAAGTCCATGGCTCCCGTCACCATGTACAGCGACATGCCGATAAAGGAAATGGCGAAGGACCCGGAGTTCCCGAAAAAGTGGATGTTTGGTATGGCGATGATGTTGAAAAAGGGACTGCACCTCAATCAGATCCACAATCTGGATCGTTCCTTCGATGAGATGATGCTTGGGCTCGAGAGCTGGATTCCGATGTATATGACGGGACAGATTTCTCCCTACTATTTCAAAAATGCACAGGACAATGTCTTTCTGCATTTTCTGAAGGTTTCAGGCACTGCCGCTCTCTCCGGCGAGGCAATTGCCGGCTACCACGCTGACGGCAAATATTATCTGACGAAGTCAAAACGCGAGGTGGAATATTATCAGAAACGGGCGAACGAAATGCTTGCCAATGCTTACCCTCTGATGGAAATTTATCGCAGTGAACGGCAGAGCGAACTGCAAAGCTTTCTGCTTTCCGACGCAGCAATGCCCGGCAGCCGTCGCAGCATCCTCTCCACGCTGCCGCTGTATACCATGAGTGATGGGCTCTTAGAGCGTATACTCACACGCCACGGCATTGATCCCATGCAGAAACAGGCGATAAAGAGACAGGCGGCGGACCAAAGGCAGCGACTCCTGATGATCCTCGAGACTGAAACTGTTGAAGATGAGATACCAACGGTCACACCGGAGGAATTTCAGGCTAACCCGCCTGTGCTTGAGCTTTCCGGCATGTTCTGCGAGGCTGATATTACATACAATGAGAAGGAATATGAGGCTCATCTGAAAGAGACCAGGGTCTTCGCCGAACAATACCCGAACTATAACGCGAAGCAGGGTTCCGCTCATGCTTTCCGCAATTTGCAGATTTTCATCCATGAGGGACAGTGGGTAATGGTGTCCAAGGGCAAGGCTCCGGCAGTTCACTTTGTTATCCGCCACCCCAAGCTGCGCAATGCCATCGAAAACTTTATCCCGCCGATGACGGAAGAATGTTGAAATGAGAATCGGGCAATCAGGATTACTCCCGGTCGCCCGTAATGTAATAATCGCAGTATTCTCCGCCTGAGGCAAGCGTCTGCTGCCGGTGCAGTACGCCGTGCTGGAGCGTAATCATCACTTCGTCCAGCTCACAGAACAGCGGCATCAGCTCTCTGACTCCCAGCCTTTCCGCATAGTCACAGATCGGACAGCGGGTGATGCGGTAGTAGCACGCTCCCTCATGCGGTTGTCCGACAAAATCCACCTTGAAGGAGGTCGGATACTGCTTCTCTTTTTCCGGTGTGTACCATTTGGCATACTTGACGATGCTCTTCTTATTCTCCGCCTTTCCCTTTTCCGTGTTCAGATCCGTCCTGCCAAAATACCACTTGATGTCATAGAGCGAGCGCCGCATCATTTCCTGTACGGTCTCCGGCGGAATCCTCTTACCGCTCGCCACATATGGTGCGACAAACGCCAGCGCAAACAATTCGTTGTACGCCATGGGGTTATCATCGCCGATATCGTCCGCTTTCGCTACCAGCTCCCGATAAACCTTTTTACTCTTTTTCATAATCTCCGCAGCATACTGCTTATCATATTTTTCCGCAAGAACCTTTCTCATGGAACGCTTGAACATCCAGAAATAGAAACCATTATATTTCATGTCACATACCCTCCCGTGTTTATTTTACAGAGTCAAAGAGCGCAACCCAGCCGCCATAGTGATAGGTCATCAGCGAGTTCATACAGGCTTCCGCAGCCTGCCGGTCTGGGCATTCGGCAACAATCCGGCGATAACTGTCAAATTGCATGGAAATCAGAAGCCCCAACAGCTTCTCATCCACGCCGGTATAGCCTGCGCTCCGGAAGAAAGAGATACTTTCCTCGATCTTACTTTTCACCACCATGTCGAAATAATGCTCCACGCTGCTGCCCGCGCTGCGGTAGAAAAGTAATTCCGCCTCCTCGTAGTGCGAAAAGATCAGGTGAAGAATCGCCTTCGACTCGTGCTGCATGGAGGTTTTTAACTGCGTCAGAAGCTCCGTACCCTCGCCGGAATAATAATCGGATTTCACACTTCGGAAGGTCGCTTCAATCTCATTGAGCAGCGGCGCTAAGAGACTTGCGAACAGATCATCCTTCGATTTGTACCGGGTCTGGATCGCACCGACGGTGACGCCCGCATTCTCCGCAATCTTCCGAAGGGAAGCGCCCATATAGCCCTTGTCCGAAAACTCCTTCCACGCCGCATCTATGATTTTATTGTCCAGCGAATGATCCCTCAATGCCATATTGTCACTCCGTTCATTTCAATTACGCTGTAATCAATTACACTGTAATTATAGTTGGAAATTGTGGGGCTGTCAAGAGGGCAAAAGGCACAAAAAAAGACCCAGACAACCGTCTGAGCCTTATGCCGTGCGTGAAAGGATTCGAACCCTCGACCTACTGGTCCGTAGCCAGTCGCTCTATCCAGCTGAGCTACACGCACACTCTATCTTGCAGTATCACCTGCAACATTAGATATAATAACCGCTTTTTATAAAAAAGTCAAGCATTATTTTTATAAGGTTTTTTATTTTGCGTTCTGGAGCTTTTCGGCGTTGCTGCTGAGCTCCCCGACAACACCTGTCACCGTCTCAACGAGCAGACTGTTTTCCTCGCAGGCATTGAATGTCTCGTTTGCATGCGCGGAAACCTCCTCCGTAATCGCCGAAACAGTCTGGATGTGTTCCACAATGTCTGCATTCGCCGTCTCAAGCTCACCGACAATTCCCATCAGTTCCTTTGTCTGGGCTTCTACATTTTCCGTTCCCTGTGTGATTCCCTCAAAATTCTCGCCCACAACGCGCGTGCTCTCCGCGTTCGCCCTGTTGCTCTCCGTGACGACATCCACCGCTTCCTCAACAGAGACAAGCTCCTGATTGATATGACCGATCAGATCCGTGATGTTCACGGTAGCCGCCTTCGTCTGATTCGCAAGACCGGAAATCTGACTGGCAACCACTGCGAAGCCCTTTCCGGCTTCCCCCGCGCGCGCCGCCTCGATACTTGCATTCAGAGCCAGCATTCCGGTGCTGTTGGCAATGCTTGTGATCGTCTCGATGATCGTATTCATCTGTCCGGTGTACTCGCTGAGCGCCTTCATCTGCTCCAGCACCTGCCGGTTTGCCGTCATGGACTTTTCAACCTGCTCTGCCAGCGCATCCATCTGCTGTCTGCCGGTCGTCACCTTCTCCGCCGTTGTATTCATATTTTCCTCAATCTCAACCGCCGTATCCTTAACCTTCGCAATGTGCTGCTGGATTACTTCCGTCTTCTGCAACTGCTGCTGTACAGATTCCGCCGTCTCAGAGCTGCCGGTCGATACCTCGCCCATCGAGCTGTGAATCTGCTCCATGGAAATACCGAGCTGCTCCATCTTCTCTGACACCTGCCGGATTCCCGTAATCATGTCACCGGAGGTCTGCAACACATTGTCGGTCAGCGCATGGGCTGCTTCCTTCTGCTTCTCGATCTGCTCGAGCTTTGCGCCGTTTACCTTTTTTACCGCCACCGTCGTCACGACCATATATGCCGCCGTCAGCAGCGTGCATAGAATACGGATCTCCACATCCGGTATCTGCTCCGGCGCATAACCCTTGGAAAATGCCGTAACCGCAACGCTCACCACATTGCCGAGAAAGCAGAACGCACCGACCAGCGCACAAAACTTTACATCCATATAGAGAATAATGATCAAAAACATGGGAAAAGCATAAGTAAATGTCAAAAGACTGTTCGATGTGAAAACAGCAAACAGATACAGCGCCCCGTAGGAATCGCCTATGATATGTATGATCTTTCCATCCTCATGATTCCTGCGATACAGAATGTGCTCCGTAACGACCGGCACCACGCAGAGCAGGGCAAAAACCGTAAAGTACAGCGGTGTCCTCGAACCCTTGATCAGCTCTACCGCATAAGCCAGAAGCAGAACCGTATTTACTACCGTATGTCCCATTGTAGCCACATAATTGATATGGCCTTTTTCAGAAAAAACATCGTTCATTGTCTCTCCCCTCCGAAATATGCTAAAAATCCGAATAAATTCTACCACATTTACCTATTGATAACAAGTAAGAGCTAATTTTTTGTAACAAAATATTTTCTTTTTTACTGTCTTTTTAGAAAAGAGGTATAGTTTTCCGGTAATCTGTGTTATACTGATAAAATGTTATATACATAATCTGCCGGAGACGGCAGTTATCAGGAGGAAATTATGCTCGAATTACAAAATCTCTCCTTTCAGGTAGCCGATGCGGGGGACGGTCAGAAAGAGATCATAAGGGATCTCAACCTCACCTTTGAGGATCATACCTTTATCGCCATCACCGGACCGAACGGCGGAGGAAAATCGACCCTTGCAAAACTGATCATGGGTATCGAACAGCCTACGTCCGGAAAGATCCTTTTCAACGGAAAGGACATCACCGGCTTAAGCATCACCGAACGCGCCAAGGAGGGAATCAGCTTTGCTTTCCAGCAGCCCGTCCGCTTCAAGGGGATCAAGGTGAAAGATCTGATTACTCTCGCTGCAGGCAACCAGGTCAAGCTTCCCAACGTCTGCGACTATCTCTCCAAGGTCGGTCTGTGTGCCAGAGATTATATTAACCGCGATGTTGACGGCAGTCTTTCCGGCGGCGAATTAAAGAGAATTGAAATTGCAACCATCATAGCGCGGAATACTCCTCTCTCCGTTTTTGACGAGCCGGAGGCGGGCATCGATCTCTGGAGCTTTAACAATCTCATCAAGGTATTCGAGGAGATGCATGCGTCAAGCGACAACTCGCTGATTATCATCTCGCATCAGGAGCGCATCCTCAACATCGCGGACGAGATTGTCGTTCTGGCAAACGGAACCGTTCAGGCAAAGGGACGCAGGGATGACATTCTTCCCGAGCTTTTAAAGGGTACAGAGGGCTGCCGGTTCTATCAGCAGTCATAACGAACAGAAAGGAACAAACCATCATGGATGAGATACAGAAAAATCTGCTGGAGCAGGTAGCCGGGCTACATGAGATGCCCGCCGGTGCCTACAACATCCGTGCCAACGGAAAGAGTGCGGCGCGTGCTACGACAGCCCATATTGATATTGTGACAAAGACCGACAAGCAGGGAATCGATATATTAATCAAGCCCGGAACGAAGAATGAGAGCGTACACATTCCCGTCGTTTTAAGCCAGAGCGGTCTGACGGAGATGGTATACAACGACTTCTATGTGGGCGACGACTGCGACGTCACCATCATCGCCGGGTGCGGTATTCACAACGGCGGAGACGCCGACAGCAAGCACGACGGCATTCATTCCTTCTATATTGGAAAGAACTCACATGTAAAATATGTGGAAAAGCATTACGGAAGCGGCGACGGCAAGGGTGAGCGCATCATGAACCCCGAGACGGTCGTTGAGCTCGGCGAAAACAGCTTCATGGAGATGGAGATGGTTCAGATCAAGGGCGTGGACTCCACCGTCCGCTCGACCAAGGCGACGCTCGCTGACGGTGCAAAAATCATCGTCACGGAAAAGCTGATGACACACGGACACCAGACCGCACAGACCTCCTTCCACGTTGACTTAAACGGCGCAGGCTCGAGCGCAAACATCATCTCTCGCTCCGTCGCCAGAGACGAATCGACCCAGACCTTCCTCTCAAAGATCAACGGAAACAACCGCTGTGCCGGTCATTCCGAATGTGACGGCATTATTATGGATCACGCAAAGATCAGCGCAATCCCGGAGATCACCGCAAACGATCTCGACGCGGAGCTGATCCACGAGGCCGCCATTGGAAAAATCGCCGGTGAGCAGATCACCAAGCTGATGACACTGGGTCTGACCGAGGCTGAGGCTGAGGCACAGATTGTCAACGGCTTCCTGAAATAAACTTGTACCGCCATGCACACTACGCATAAAAAAAGGTCTCCCGGAGACAATGTCATTGTCAGGAGGCTTTTTTTATGCAAAAAAATCATACATCTGTAAACAGGCGGGAACGCAGTCTGAAAATCATGGACGGCAATACCGCAGCGGCGCATGTCGCCTACGCATACAGCGAAGCTGCCGCAATCTATCCCATCACCCCCTCTTCCCCCATGGCAGAGCTGTGCGACAGCTGGGCTGCCGACGGCAGGGAGACAATCTACGGAACACCCCTGCAGCTTGTCCAGATGCAGTCCGAGGCTGGTGCAGCAGGCACCATGCACGGAGCACTGCTCTCCGGGTTGCTCGCCACAACCTTCACTTCCTCACAGGGACTGCTCCTCATGATCCCCAACCTCTACCGTATGGCGGGAGAACTGCTGCCGGGTGTTCTTCACGTTGCATCCCGTGCGCTGGCGACCCACGCTCTCTCCATCTTCGGCGATCACTCCGACATCTATGCCTGCCGCCAGACCGGCGTTGCCATCTGGGCATGTGCCGGAGTACAGGAGGTCATGGATCTGTCGCCTGTTCCCCACCTCGCCGCCCTCAGCGGCAGGATCCCCTTTATCAGCTTCTTTGACGGCTTCCGCACCTCGCATGAGCTGCAGAAAATATCCGTCTGGGATTATAAAACCTTAAAAGCATTCACAGATACGGAAGCCCTCTCCCGCTTCCGCGAGGACTGTCTCCATCCCCATCATGCGAAAATTTACGGCTCCGCCCAGAGTCCGGACATCTTTTTCCAGACGAGGGAGGCAGCTAACCCTTTCTACAATGCCCTGCCCGGCATTGTGGAACAGCAGCTCTCGAAAATCAATGCGGCGCTCGGCACCAACTATGGTCTGTTCGACTATTACGGCGCGCCGGATGCCACGCACGTCCTTGTCGCCATGGGAAGCATCTGTGAGACGATCCGCGAATATCTGCTCACCTGTCCCGATGAAAAATACGGTCTGATCAACGTCCACCTCTACCGCCCCTTCAGCACAGCGCACTTTATTCAAAAGCTGCCTGCCTCCGTGCGCCAGATCACGGTGCTGAGCCGCACAAAGGAGCCCGGCGCGCCCGGCGAACCGCTCTACCTCGATGTCATGTCCGCCCTTGAGCAGAGCGGTCTGCTCGCCGTCGGAACCGACCGGTGCGGCTCCCCCCATCCCGCCCTCCGCGTCTTTTCCGGACGCTACGGCTTAAGCTCGAAGGACACCACTCCCGGGCAGATCGCCGCCGTCTACCAGAACTATCAGAAGAAATTCTTCACGGTTGGCATCACGGATGACGTCACAGGTCTGTCGCTGCCCCTTGACGCTGCCTTCGCGCCTCCCGCCCCCGACACCGTGTCCTGCAAGTTCTGGGGGCTGGGCGGGGACGGCACGGTCAGCGCGACGAAGAATATTGTCAAGATCATCGGCACTCACACCGGAAAACAGGTGCAGGGCTACTTTGAATATGATTCCAAAAAGTCGAGAGGACTTACAATCTCGCATCTGCGTTTCAGCGATCATGCCATCCGCATCACGGATCACCTTTACCTTTG
>USGM01000052.1 GCA_900554205.1 uncultured Lachnospiraceae bacterium | reverse complement strand
CCTTCGGGGACTTCTTTTCACTTACATAAAAATGTCGGTTGGGGCTGCTGGATTCGTTATAATCTTGCGGAACCCCTTGACATGTCTGTGTCCGATGTATTATAAATAGAATATCTAAGCAAAGGAGCTTATTGGCAGACCGCCGATAGGCTCTTTTTTTATTACCTTACGGAGAAGGAAGGGGCGCAGAATGATGGAAAAAGAAAAGAAAATAACAGAGGAACCCAAAGCTGACCTGACGGCAGCGGAAGTGCTTGTAAAATGTCTGGAAAACGAAGGCGTCGAGTACGTTTTCGGCATTCCGGGGGAAGAGAATCTGGACATGATGCGGGCGCTGGAAAAGTCGTCGATCCGGGTCATTGTCGTGCGGCACGAGCAGGGCGCGGCATTCATGGCGGACATGTACGGACGGCTGACCGGCAAGGCAGGTGTCTGTTTCTCGACTCTTGGACCGGGCGCAACGAATCTGATCACGGGAACTGCTGATGCCAACAGTGACGGCGCACCGCTGGTTGCGATCACGGGTCAGGTCGGGACGGAGAGAATGCACCTGACCTCCCACCAGTATCTGAATCTTGTGGAGCTGTTTGCGCCGATTACGAAGCGGAGCAAGCAGATCGTCAACCCCGATTCCGTCAGCGAGATCATGCGGATTGCCTTTAAGTACGCGGAAAGCGAGAAGCCGGGTGCCTGTCATGTCGATCTGCCGACCAATGTGGCGGCGATGAGGGTGACACCCGGACCGGCGGCGCTGCCGTTGAAGAAGCCGGAAATTAGCAGGGAGAATGCGTCCTTTGGCAGTATCGACAAAGCGGCGGCAATGATTTTCAAGGCGAAGCGACCGGTGATCCTTGTAGGACACAGCGCGGTGCGCAACGGCGCGGGGGAGGCTCTGACGGCATTTGCCGACACCTTACATATTCCGACGGTCAACACCATGATGGCGAAGGGCATCATTCCCTATACCAACAAATATTCCATGTGGACAATCGGCATTCCCCAGAAGGACTACCAGAATAAAATCATTGACATGGCGGATCTGGTGATTGCGGTCGGGTATGACATTGTGGAGTTTGCGCCGAGGAAATGGAATGCAGAGGGCAGCCACACCATCATCCATATTGATTCCCGCCCCGCCCATATCAATAAGCTCTTCCAGCCGGAGACGGAGGTCATCGGCGATATTTCCTATTCCTTGCAGCAGATCCAGTACCGTTGCGAGCCGAAGGGGGAGCCGGTGGAGTTCCTGAAGCTGAAGCAGGAAATGGTGGAGGAGTACGAGAGCTACCGCGAGGACAGTTCGTTTCCGATGAAACCACAGAAGATATTGCAGGATGTGCGCAGATTCATGGGGGAGGACGATATTGTTATCTCTGATGTCGGCGCCCATAAAATGTGGATTGCGAGGGAGTATAACTGCTATAAGCCAAATACCTGTATCATCTCCAACGGCTTTGCGACCATGGGCATCGCGGTTCCCGGAGCGGTTGCGGCAAAGCTGATTCACCCGGACAAAAAGATTCTCGCCATATCCGGTGACGGCGGCTTTATGATGAACAGTCAGGAGTACGAGACGGCGCTGCGCGAGAGGATTCCGATTGTGACGCTGATCTTTTCGGATGCCAGCTATGGGCTGATTAAATGGAAGCAGCAGGATCGCTTCGGCAGCAGTTGTTTTGTGGATTTCACGAACCCGGATTTTGTGAAGTATGCGGAGAGCATGCATGCGAAGGGCTACCGCGTCGAGAGTGCGGAGCAGCTGATTCCGATTCTGGAGGAGGCATTCAGTCAGGATGTGCCTTGTATCATTGACTGTCCGGTAGATTACAGCGAGAATGAGAAGCTGTCGGTTTATCTGAAAAATAAATTTGGGGAGTAGCGGCTACTCCCCAAAAAGATCGTTTACAATATTTGCAAGAATGGAAACAGTTCTGTCTACCCCGAAGCGGGAGGAATCGATCATCAGATCCTTGTTTGTGGAAGGACCGTTGTACTCGGGACAATAGCGCCTGTGGTACAGCTCCCTCGAGCGGTCGACCTCCCGTATCATCTTGCGGGCAATCTTTTCATCCATCTTCAGAATTTCCGTACAATTTCGCAGGCGCGCCTCCACGGGGGCGTAGACATAGACATTCAGATGATTTTCCATGTCCATGAGGATGCTGTCGGCGCAGCGCCCTACAATAATACAGGATTCCTTTTTGGCGAGGTCGCGGATGATATTTTCCTGAATGCTGAAAATTTCATCCTGCATACTGCCCATTCCCATGCCGAGCGGGTACTGCCGCTTGAAGAATGCCGTGTTGGAATTTTCTTCCTTGTTGCTGATCACGGACACCGGAAGACCCATGCGCTTCGCCGTTTCCTCCACAATATCCCTGTCGTAGAAATCGATCTGCAGGGTCTCCGACAGGCGCTGGGCGATCGTGCGCCCCAGACTGCCGAACTGTCTTGAAATAGTAACTACATATTGCTTCATAGATAACACTCGCTTTCTGCTATTCTGCTTTGACGGGAACAACCCGTTTCTTTTTCGCCTGCATTTTTCTGACGATGCAGGAGAGGGTAAAGTTAATGACAAAGTAGATCAGACACGCAAAACCGAACAGGACGAAGACATCCGATACATTTACCGTATTCAGTCCGTTGTAGCGGTGGGCGGAGCTCAACAGCTTTTTCACCCGGGACATCAGCTCGATCGTTGCCACGTTGGCGAGATAGGAGGAGTCCTTTACCGTTGTGATGACCTGACTGAGCAGGGTGGGAACAATGTTGCGGTACGCCTGCGGCAGAACAATATACCACATGATCTGCAACGTGTGGAAGCCTTGCGCATGTCCAGCTTCAAACTGTCCGTGTGCAACGGAGTTCAGACCGCCGCGCACGATTTCAGCGATGACGGAAGAGGTAAAGAGGATCAGGGCAATAACGGTTTTGAACAACAGCTTTACCTCTGCGGAGGACAGCCCGAACAGTTTTCTTTCCAGAAAAGCAGGGCAGGGGCAGAAGACCAGACAGATAAAGAGCCACAACAGCAGGGGAGTGTTCCGGAAGATCTCTATGTAAGCCGTTGCAAGCCATTTTAAGATGCGCCAGCCGCCCTTGTTACAGTAATTCCGCAGCAGAGCCAGAAGGGAGCCGATCACCAGACCGAAGAGAACAGCGGTCACGGAGATGATCAGCGTAAACAGCACGCCCTTCCACAGGTAAAGCAGGACGGCAGAATTTGTGATAATGGAGATGCTTCCCTTTAAGTTTTCCATAAGCTACGCCATCCTTTCTGTATTCTGAAGATCCTTTGCGGTTCGCACATCCCGCTTCTTGAGTGAAATCTCCCACATGCTTGCCAGCGAGGACAGCGGGCAGCACACGAGGAAGAACAGCAGTCCGCTGACGAGATAAGCGGGGGCATAAGCACCGCCGGTCGATTCCCCGGTGACAAAGCTGTAGGTGGCGGAGATCAGGTCGCTTCCGCCGATAATGTAGAGGCAGGATGTATTCTTGATCAGGTTGACAACCTGATTTACCATGGGCGGCAAAATGATCTTGATGCTCTGGGGCAGGATAATATAGTACATTTTCTGGATATAGCCAAAGCCCTGGGCGTCTGCCGCCTCGAACTGACCCTTAGGTATCGCCTGAATCCCGGCGCGGATTACCTCGGACACATAGGCACCGTGGTAGATGCCCAGAGCGATAATTCCGGCTCTGATAATGCCGAGACTCATTCCGGCAAAGGCGAGGGAATAGTATAAAAAGCACATCTGCAGGAGGAGCGGCGTATTCTGGATCAGTTCCACATACACTCTCGAGATCGCCCTGAGAATCCGGCTGTTGCCGGTGGCGAACAGACCGGAGATAATGCCGATCACCAGCGCCAGCAGCAGACCGACAAAGGCAGTCAGAGCGGTATTGCCAAGTCCTTGCAGGAAGACCTGCCGGAAAGTCCATATTTTGTTCCAGGCATCTGCGGAGAATAATTCATTCACGTCGCTTACCTCCTTTAAGAAAGAATTTGATAATAATTAGTCGATTCCGTTTTCAGTAATCAGAGCATCAATGGTTCCGTCAGCAAGCCATGTTGTCACAAGCTCTTCGCAAAGAGTGCTGAAGCCGGAGCCCTTCTTGGTTGCGATGCCGTACTCCTGAGGGGAGAACTTGTCGTTGATGTAGGAGCGGGAGTCTGTGTTGTAGACGGCAAGGATGGACTTATCAACACAGAAGGCATCTACCTCACCGGCGCTCAATGCAGTGGAGATGGTGGGATAGTCGTCGTACTGCTGGAAGCTGATGCCTGTCGTCCAGGTAGCTGCGTCAAAGGTGTCGGGATCAAAGTTTGTTCCGTCGATGAAGCCGCCCTCAATCATTGCCTTGGTCAGGCTCTTTGCCGAGGTGGAGCCGGAGGACACGCCGACTTTCTTGTCTACCAGACCGGAGAGATCGGTGATGCCGGACGAATTTTCAACCAGAACGGTTACATAGTCGGTATAATAAGGTGTTGTGAAGTCCCAGCTCTTCTTTCTCTCGTCGGTGATGGTAAAGGTTGCGAGAACGCAGTCGATGTCGCCGGAATCGAGAAGCTCTGTTCTCGTCGCGGCGGTTACAGCGGTAAATTCGCAGTCTACGCCGAGATAATCCGCGATTTTCTGTGCCAGCTCGATTTCCATACCGGAATATTCGCCGGTCAGCTCGTCCTGATAGCCAAAGCCCAGAACGGCATTCTTAACGCCGACGCGGAGAACGCCTCTGTCAACGATTGCCTGTACATCGGAAGAAAGTGTGGTTCCGCTTTCCGAAGAAGTCTCTGAGGAGGTTTCGGAAGACGGAGTGGCAACGGAATCGGATGCTCCGGATGCCGGGGTGTCGCCTGAACCGCAGCCCGTCAGCACAGATGCGGCCATTACAGTAGCAAATAACAGTGCGGATAACTTTTTCATTTTCATAATCTTCTCCTCTTTTCTGCACACTCGTGTGTGCTGTATTAGTGCAAGGGATTTCTCCCGTTCACTCTATTTTCGTATGATTTTTCCGAGGAACTGCTTTACTCTCTCGTTCTTCGGATTTTCAAAGAATTCCTCCGGCGTTCCTTCCTCAAGAATCTGACCGTCCGCCATGAAGATGATGCGGTCGGCGACCTGTTTGGCAAAGCCCATCTCATGAGTGACGACGACCATTGTGATATTCTCCTTGGCGAGCTTGATCATTACGTCAAGCACCTCCTGAATGGTCTCGGGGTCCAGCGCGGAGGTCGGCTCATCGAAGAGGATGATCTTCGTCTGCGCACACAGCGCTCTTGCGATAGCGATACGCTGCTGCTGTCCACCGGAGAGCGTTGTCGGATAGACATGCGCCTTATCGGTCAGTCCGACGACATCCAGATAATGATAGGCGAGGTCTTCCGCTTCCTTTTTGCTCTTGTGGTGCAGCTTCATGGGAGCCAGCGTCAGGTTTTTCAGGACAGTCATATGCGGGTAGAGATTAAACTGCTGGAAAACCATTGAAGTCGTATCCCGTACCAGCTTTGTCTTATTTTTGTGGGTCAGCTCCTGGCCGTCTATGTAGATGTGACCGCTGGTCGGTGTCTCAAGAAAATTCATACAGCGGACGGTGGTGGATTTGCCGGAGCCGGACGGCCCGATAATGACCAGCTTTTCCCCCTCCTTTACTTCGAGGTTGACATCCTTAAGTACATGCAGGTCGCCGAAATATTTGTTGACATTTTCCAGTTTGATCATGGGAATCTCCTGCCTTTCCTACAAAATAATCTGTAAAAAAATAAGGCGCTCTCCGTCCCCACCGGGATCGGAAAACGCCTTTGTCTTCCTTTGATTTTAAAAAGTATACACGCATACAATAATAATGTCAATACATTTTTTCGTAAATAAGTTAGAAGCTCATTACGGCGCAGTCCTTCCGGCATTGTCATCCGCTTCCAGCTGCTCCCGCAGTGACAGGAAATCGGCGGGGCCGTTGTCAAGGTAGAAGCTGTGGAAGCGATAGTCCGTGTAGGTGTCGCCCCAGAGGGTGCGGGCATCGTTCTGGAGGGACAGGATCTCGAGGTAGCCGAGGTAATACTTCAGGTAGTTGCAGGGCTCCTGCGCTATGTAGGTGTAGATTGCCTTTGCGGAGGAGCCGTCCTTGATGCCGAAGCCCTCAAGAACCTTCGCCACGCGGCTGTAGGAGGCATCCTCATAATGAATCATAATGTCCAGAAGGGAATACAGGCAAAGCTGCAGGCTGCGGTTATGCTTTTCAAGCTGTACGAGCAGCGCGTCCTGACCGAGATTGCTCTCCTGCAAAAGTGCCGAAGCATAATCATAGGAGAGAAATTCCACATAGAGCGCCCAGCCCTCCAGATAGCCGCCGTACCAGAGAAGCTCCTTCGCGGGGCGTTCCCCTTCCGCGAGCGTGCGGCGGTTGCTGTAGACGGTCTGGTAGAGATGTCCGGGATAGCCTTCGTGTGCGAGCGTTGTGTAGAGTTCAAGTCCCTTCGGTGTCTTCTGCTGGTTGATGTAGATCACATTCTGGGTCGTATCGTCCAGAGGCGCCGTCAGGTAGAAGGCGGGGGCGCTGTAGCTTTCGAGGCTCTCGGACACAGGTTTGACGGACACGGACACGGCTTCCCCGGAGATGGCGGGAAAGCTCCCCTTCATGCGCCCCTGCAGATCGGTCAGCATCTGGCTGACATCGCGGAGCGGGAAGGCAATCTCCTCATCCTGCGTGTAGCGCTTTGCAGCGTCGGGATGCTGGGTCAGAAGACTGCGGATGGCCTCATACTCAGCGGTAAACTGCGCGGTGAGCAGCTCCTGTACCTCGCTCACAGGACGGTAGGAGCCGGTTTCCGAGAGGAGCAACGCTTCATAATATTCCTTTCCCTGCGGTTTTGCGGCGAGTCCGGTCAGCGGGACGTCAGGGTCTTCAAGCAGGAGCAGACCGTCCCCGAGTGCGACGTAGGCGGGCAGCAGAACCGTGCGAAGCAGTCTGTCGTTTGTGTCGATGTATTTCTGAGCATCTGCCGCCGTGATGATGCCGTTTTCGAGAAGCGGCTGTAAACGCTCGGTAAAGGTAGTCTGTAAAAAGTGACTGTTGCTGTCGAGTGCTTCGCTTGTGACAATGGTGTCACATTGCTTGCGGACACTCTTTAATGAGGAGGCGGGCATCGAGAGCCCGGCGGCAGCCTTTTCCTGCTCATAGACCAGAAGCGAGGCGAAATATTCGTCGGTCTGATCGAGAAGGGAAAGATAGTCCTCCACATCCCGTCTGGTGCGGAAGGTGTACTCTGCGAGCAGAATGGGTAGCTGCGACTGCATGCCGGAGGACGGAGCCAGTGGTTCATTGTAGTAGCGGAAGCTGCCGAGAGCCATGGAATTATCCAGATAGCGGGTCAGCAGTGTGCAGAGATAGGCGTCGGAAGCATTCAGCTTTTCGGCGCGGACGGAGCGTAGGGCGGCAATGGTGTTTTCCAGTGCAAACTGTCCTCTGAGCGTGTTGTCTGCGTCGTAGCCGGGCAGCACCGCGTCGTAATCATAAATGCCGAAGTCTGCGGGATGGGCGAGAGAGTAATGCATGTTCAGGGTACTGGAGGTCATCTCCTCGGTAAAGAGCCTTGAGGTGATATTGGTGAAGCGTTTCTCGTCCTTTTTATATTGAAAGAGGAACAGGGTAAGGCTGCCGAAGGCGAGCAGGACAGCCGCCAGAAATAGGATCTGGCGGAGGGATAGAGCAGATTTTTTTTTCAAAGGGAGATCACCTGATTGCGGTCTGTGTTGATTCAGTATATGTCACAGGGCTTTCCGTCATACCGACTTCAATTCTTTGTTATAGTTGTACACAATACAACTTGTAAAAATGTACTAAAAAAATAAATAAAGATGTATTGACTTGAGAGTACAGCCTGCATATACTTAAAATATGGAAGACAAACAGACGAAGTACAGTGACAGCGTTCACTACCTGAAAAACTTAATAGACGAGGAACAGCTGAAGCCGGGGGATAAGCTGCCGTCGGAGAATGAACTCACGGAGCGGCTCGGCGTCAGCAGGCAGACAATCCGAAAGGCAATCGGAATACTGGAAGAGCAGGGCACGGTGCGCAGGGTCAAGGGCAGCGGAACCTACGTGGGCTTTGACCGCAGGGAAAATCTGGAAAAGCGTAACCGGATCGCGGTGCTGACGACCTATGTGGACAGCTATATTTTTCCAAAGACCATACAGGGCATTGAGAGCACGCTTTTCGAGAGAGGGTACTCAGTGCAGATCTCCTTTACGAATAACACGCTTGAGCGGGAGAAAAACGTGCTGACCGATCTCATCAGCCGTGATGATGTTGCCGGGATCATTGTGGAGGGTACAAAGAGCGGGCTTCCGAACCCGAATCTTGCCCTGTACAGACAGCTCATGAACCGGAGGATTCCCATCCTGTTTATCAACACCTTCTACCCGGAGCTTGCGGTTCCGCATGTCTCCCTGAATGATGTGGAGGCGGCACAGAAGGCGGTCAACTATCTGATTGCAAGGGGACACAGGAACATCGGGGCAATCCTCAAGCTGGATGACGGCCAGGGACGGCTGCGCTATCTGGGGTATTTAAAGGCGATGGAGGCAGCGGGACTTGCGGTCACGGACTCGCGGATGGTCTGGATTGACACGGACGAATCGAAGCAGCTGAACTTCTGCCGGGATAAGATACTGAACCGGGTGGAGGAGTGCAGCGCGCTTTTCTGCTATAACGATCAGATCGCCTTCCAGCTGATAAGGATGCTGCAGGAGAAGGGGATACGGGTGCCGGAGGATGTGTCGGTGATCAGCATTGACGACTCCGATCTTGCGCTCCACAGCGAGGTGCCGATCACATCCCTGCCCCACCCTAAGGAAAAGCTGGGTGCCAGAGCTGCGGAGGTGCTGCTCGATATGATTGATGGGAAGAAGGGGGAGCACACCGTGGAGTTTGATACCCGCGTGGTGGAGCGGCAGTCGGTTAAAGATTTAAAAATATAAATAGTATGGAGGAAAGAAAAGATGAGGGAAATGAAGAAGTATCAGTTTTGGTTCTGCACAGGTTCGCAGGATTTGTACGGAGAGGAGTGCCTGAAAAAGGTGGCAGCGCATTCCAGAGAGATGGTAGAGGGACTGAATGCGTGCGGCGCGCTCCCCTATGAACTGGTCTGGAAGCCGACGCTGATTGATCAGGCGTCAATCCGCCGCACCTTTAATGAGGCGAACAACGACGAGAACTGCGCGGGCGTGATTACATGGATGCACACCTTCTCGCCGGCAAAGATGTGGATTATCGGGCTTCAGGAGTACCACAAGCCGCTGTGTCACTTACATACACAATATAATGAAGAAATTCCCTATGACACCATCGACATGGACTTCATGAATGAGAATCAGTCTGCACACGGCGACAGAGAGTACGGACACATCGTGACTCGAATGGGCATCGAGCGCAAGGTCATTGTCGGACACTGGCAGAATCCGCAGGTGGCGGAAAAGCTGGCTGACTGGATGCGCACAGCCGTAGGCGTTATGGAGTCCTCCCATATCCGCGTCTGCCGTATCGGCGACAACATGAACAATGTTGCCGTCACAGAGGGCGACAAGGTGGAAGCACAGATGAAGTTCGGCTGGGAGATCGACCATTACAACGTCAACGATGCGGTGGAGTATGTTGACGCTGTCTCCAAGGGGGATGTGGACGCTCTGGTCGAGGAGTATTACAGCAAGTATGAGATTCTTCTCGAGGGGAGAGATCCGGAGGAATTTAAGAAGCATGTGGCAGTTCAGGCACAGATTGAGATCGGACTTGAGAAATTCCTTGAAGCCGGAAACTATCATGCGCTGGTTGACCACTTCGGAATGCTGGGCGGCTTAAAGCAGCTGCCGGGTCTTGCCATCCAGAGACTGATGGAGAAGGGTTACGGCTTCGGCGCGGAGGGCGACTGGAAGACGGCGGCGATGGTTCGCCTGATGAAGATCATGACGCAGGGAAAGAAGGATGCAAAGGGAACTTCCTTTATGGAGGATTACACCTATAATTTCGTTCCCGGCAAGGAGGGAATTTTGCAGGCGCATATGCTGGAGGTCTGCCCGACCATAGCGGACGGCACTGTCAGCATCAAGGTACAGCCCCTGTCCATGGGCAACAGGGAAGATCCTGCGCGTCTGGTGTTTACCAGCAAGACTGGTCCTGCGGTTGCAACCTCACTCGTTGACATGGGAAATCATTTCCGTCTGCTGATCAATGCAGTGGACTGCAAGAAGTGTGATAAGCCCATGCCGAAGCTTCCGGTGGCAACAGCCTTCTGGACACCTCAGCCTTCGCTTGCTGTGGGCGCAGAGGCATGGATTCTCGCAGGCGGTGCGCACCACACGGCATTCTCGTATGATCTGAGCGTGCAGCAGATGGTGGACTGGGCGGATGCAATGGGGATTGAGAGTATTGTTATCGATAAGAATACGACGATTCCGGCGCTGAAGAATGAGTTGAAGTGGAATTCAGTGTTCTATAGATAAAGTTTTAGGTAATTGCGGAACATGGGAATCTGCAAGTGACGTTGCACAGAATGCATGGATTTCGTAGCGTAGTTATTGCGGATCAATATGTAAAATAAATAGGTAAGCTGGATAAATTGATAAAAATAAGAGGAGGATGTGAGATGACAGAGGAAAGAAAGGCTGCGATCAGGGAGGGAAGGACGGCGCTGGGAATCGAGTTCGGTTCCACGAGAATCAAGGCGGTGCTGATTGACGAGAGCCATAACCCGGTCGCTATGGGAACGCATGACTGGGAGAACCGTCTTGAGAACAATATCTGGACTTACAGTCTGGAGGACATCTGGAACGGATTGCAGGGCTGCTACCGCAGTCTGGCGGAGGATGTCAGCGCGAAATACGGAGAGAAGCTGACGAAGATCGGAAGTCTGGGCTTCTCAGGCATGATGCACGGGTATATGGCATTCGATGCGGCGGGCGAACTGCTGGTTCCGTTCCGCACATGGCGCAACACCATGACGGAGGAGGCTTGCAAGGCGTTGACACCGCTCTTCCAATTCAATATTCCCCAGAGATGGAGCATTGCTCACCTCTATCAGGCGATCCTTTCCGGGGAGAAGCATGTCGGTGACATTACCTTTTTCACGACGCTCGCGGGCTACATCCACTGGAAGCTGTCCGGGGAAAAGGTGCTCGGCATCGGCGAGGCATCCGGTATGTTCCCTATCGACTCCACAGCGCGCGATTATGACAGGAAGATGATCGCGCAGTTTGACGAGCTGATTGCGCCGAAGGGCTATGGCTGGAAGCTGGAGGAAATTCTGCCGAAGGTGCTCTGCGCGGGAGAGAATGCGGGAGCACTGACCGAGGAGGGAGCGAAGCTGCTCGACCCGACGGGAACCCTGCAGGCAGGTGTGCCGATGTGCCCTCCCGAGGGAGACGCGGGAACCGGCATGGTTGCCACGAACAGTGTCAGAGTGCGCACGGGCAATATTTCCGCAGGAACCTCCATCTTTTCCATGGTTGTCACGGAGAAGGCGCTTGACAAGGTACATGAGGAGATCGACATGGTGACGACTCCCGACGGAAATCCCATTGCCATGGTGCACTGCAATAACTGCACCTCCGACCTGAATGCGTGGGTGAATCTTTTCGATGAGTTTGCAGGAAAATTCGGCATGAAGCTCGACAAGAACGAGCTGTACGGAACGCTTTACCGCGAGGCGCTGGCGGCGGACACGGACTGCGGCGGGCTCATGGCATACAACTATTTCTCGGGAGAGCCCGTGACGGGTCTGAACGAGGGAAGACCGATGTTTGTCCGCACACCCGACGCGAAATTCTCTCTGGCAAACTTTATGAGAAGCCACCTTTACAGCGCTATGGCGACGCTGAAGATCGGCAATGACATTCTGTTGAAGGAGGAGCATGTCAAGGTGGATTCCCTGATGGGACACGGCGGACTGTTCAAGACGCCTGTAGTCGGACAGCAGCTCATGGCGGCGGCATTTGATTCTCCTGTGACAGTTATGGACACTGCGAGCGAGGGCGGCGCATGGGGAATGGCGGTTCTGGCGGCATTTATGACGGAAAGAGCGGACGGTGAGACCTTACCTGACTACCTCTCCGACAAGATCTTTGCCGGACAGACGGGAACGACTATCGCGCCTAAGGCGGAGGATGTTGCAGGCTTTGATGCCTTTGTTGAGAAATATAAGAGCACTCTTCCTGCGGAGAAGGCGGCAGTTGAGGGCTTGAGATAACAGATTGAGATAAAGAGAGGGTTTATAACATGCTGGAAGAGTTGAAGAAACTGGTATATGAAGCGAACATGGATCTGCCCCGGTACGGTCTTGTCACCTTTACATGGGGAAATGTCAGCGCCATTGACAGGGAGAGCGGCCTTGTTGTAATCAAGCCGAGCGGCGTGGACTATGACAAGCTGACTCCCGCAGATATGGTAGTTGTCGATCTGAACGGAAAGCGCGTGGAGGGAGACTTGAATCCGTCTTCGGACACAGCGACCCATGTAGAGCTGTATAAGGCATTCCCGGAGATCGGCGGTGTGGTACACACACATTCCTCCTATGCGACGAGCTGGGCGCAGGCGGGACGAAGCATTCCCTGCTACGGCACGACCCATGCGGACTATATCTACGGCGAGGTTCCCTGCGTGAGATGTCTGACAAAGGAGGAAATCGACCAGGCATATGAGGAGAACACAGGACATCTGATCGTCAACGAATTTCATAGAATGGGGAAGGATCCCGTGGCCGTGCCTGCTGTGCTCTGTAAAAATCACGGCCCCTTCGCGTGGGGAAAGGATGCGAAGGAAGCCGTTCACAATGCCGTGGTTCTGGAAGAGGTGGCAAAGATGGCTTACCGCGCGGAGACGATTAATCCCCGCATCCAGCCCGCACCGCAGGAATTACAGGATAAGCATTATTATAGAAAGCACGGTGCGAATGCCTATTACGGACAGCGTGCAAAAAATTAATGCCGGCCGTCTCCGGGAGGATTATAAAATAGAGTGTGTTCGAGCACACTAAACGTTTTTAGCAATAAATGACTAGACGCAAGGGGCATTGTGTGGTAGTATGATGGCGATAGAACGAGTTGCCGCGGGGGCGGCAGAATGGAGGAAAGCATGAACAATTTAGAACTGCAGAAGCACGCAAATGACGTGCGAAAAGGCATTGTAACAGCAGTTCACAGTGCAAAGGCGGGACATCCCGGTGGATCTCTTTCCGCAGCAGATATCTTTACCTATCTGTATTTTGAGAAGATGAATATCGATCCCAAGAATCCTGACAAGGAGGACAGAGACCGTTTCGTACTGTCTAAGGGGCATACAGCTCCCGGACTCTATTCCGCACTGGCATACAGAGGATTTTTCCCGGTTGAGGATCTGAAGACACTGAGACATCTCGGTTCTTATCTTCAGGGTCATCCCTGTATCCACATCCCCGGTGTAGATATGTCATCAGGTTCCCTCGGACAGGGAGTTTCCGCAGCAGTCGGCATGGCTCTCGGCGGAAAACTGGACAATAGGGACTTCCGTGTGTACACGCTTCTGGGCGATGGCGAGATTGAAGAAGGACAGGTCTGGGAGGCAGCCATGTTTGCAGGCTTCCGCAAGCTGGACAACCTGTGTGTCATTGTAGATAACAACAATCTGCAGATCGACGGACCGATCGATCAGGTATGCTCTCCTTACCCGATTGACAAGAAGTTTGAGGCATTTAATTTCCATGTGATCAACGTAGATGCGCATGACTTTGACGCGCTCCGCGCAGCCTTCAAGGAGGCAGAGGAGACAAAGGGTATGCCGACCTGTATCGTAGCGCACAGTGTCAAGGGCAAGGGCGTTTCCTTCATGGAGAACAGCGTTGACTGGCACGGCAAGGCTCCGAATGATGAGGAGTATGCGGTAGCTATGGCTGATCTGGAGAAGATCGACGAAGAATTAAAGAAAGCAGGTGAAGCATAATGGCAGAGAATACGGTGAAAAAGATCGCAACCCGTGAAAGCTACGGAAACGCTCTGAAGGAACTGGCAGAAGAGTTCCCGAATCTGGTAGTGCTGGATGCTGACCTTGCAGCAGCTACCAAGACTGGTATTTTTAAGAAAGCATATCCTGACCGCCATATCGACTGCGGTATCGCAGAGAGCAATATGATGGGTGTGGCAGCAGGTCTGTCCCTGGTTGGTAAGATCCCTTTTGTAAGCTCCTTCGCTATGTTTGCGGCAGGACGTGCTTTTGAGCAGGTTCGCAACTCTATCGGTTATCCGCATCTTAACGTAAAGATTGGCGCTACCCATGCGGGCATTACTGTCGGTGAGGACGGCGCTACCCATCAGTGTAATGAGGACATCGCGCTGATGAGAACGATTCCGGGAATGGTTGTTATGTGCCCCGCAGATGATGTGGAGGCAAAGGCGGCTGTACGCGCTGCACTGGAATACGACGGGCCTGTCTACATCAGATTCGGACGTGCAGCTGTTCCGGTAATCAACGATAAGCCTGACTATAAATTCGAGATCGGCAAGGGAACCGTTGTCCGCGAGGGCAAGGATGTCACAATCGTCGCTACCGGAATCTGTGTGGATTCCGCTCTGGGCGCAGCTGAGAAGCTGGCAGCAGACGGAGTTGACGCTGAGGTTATCAGCATCTGCACCATCAAGCCTCTTGACGAGGAGATCATTCTCAACAGTGCAAAGAAGACCGGCAAGGTCGTAACCGTTGAGGAGCACTCTGTGATTGGCGGACTGGGAAGCGCTGTCTGTGACTGCCTGTCCGAGAAGCTGCCTACACCAGTTAAGAAGATCGGTATGCAGGATGTCTTCGGTGAGTCCGGTTCCGCAGCAGCTCTGGTTGCCAAGTACGGTCTGGATGCAGAGGGCGTTTACAAATCTGTAAAGGCATTTCTGTAAACCGCGAAAGTAATACACTTCAGATTCTTTTTATAAAAACTTATACACTATTCAGAAAAGCCGCGCAGTTTTGTGCGGCTTTCTGCATTTTTTGCCCGGGGCTGCATTCTTTCAAAGAGTAAATCTATGATTCCGGGATGCCTCTCATGCCATTTCAAATTCCCTGATTTATACATTATTTTGCTGAAACCTATACACTGTCCGGTTTGACGGCAGAGGAGGAAAATGATAGATTTTGCATTGTATAAAGCGTATAATTTTCTTTAGTATACACTAAGGAGAAGGTATTTATGAAATCAAATAAAGAAAAGGTATATGACTTTATCAGGCTTCATTCTGAAGGCGAGAATGAGGCCGGCGTTTCCACTGTATACATTGCGGAGGCGATGGAGCTCCAACGGACAAATGTCAGCAGCATTCTGAACCAGCTCGTCAAGGAGAGCAGAATCTGCAAGTCGGAGGGGCGGCCGGTACTCTACCGTACAATAGATGGTGGGAAGGAGCAGGCGGGAGATTGCTTTTCCGACCTGATCGGCTGTGAGGGAAGCCTGAAGAGAGTGATTCAGCTTGCCAAGGCGGCTGTCCTCTATCCGCAGAGAAGCCTGAACACACTGCTGATCGGCGCGAGGGGTACAGGAAAGAGCAGACTGGCGAAGCGTATGTACCGCTTTGCGGTCGAGCGAGGCATTATTGACGGGGAGGCACCGTATCTGCATATCGACTGTCATGATTACCTGTCTAACGACAGGCTGGAGACGGAGCTGGAGGAAATCTGGAGGACGGCGGAAAACGGTGTGGTATTTCTGGACAATGTTCAGTTTTTGAGCAGCAGGGCCCGCAAGAAGGTGCTGGAATACATTCAGTCTCCCACGCGGAATTATGCGGTTCTGGTAAGCTGCACGGACAGAGAACAGCTCGCGGATGAGTTCCTGGCGGAATTTCCCGTACAGCTGGAGCTGCCCACATTGGCGCAACGGCCGCTCGCAGAGCGCATGGAGATGATCAAGCAGTTGTTTTCCAAGGAGGCGGTGAGGATACAGAGGCCGCTGGTGGTGCGCGGGGAACTGATGAGCTGCCTGCTTTTGTATGAATGTGAGGCGAATTATTATCAGCTGACCGGTGACATTAAGATCGGCTGCGCCAACGCCTATGTGAGAGAGTACAGAAACGACGGGGAGATAGCTCTTTTCGTGAGTGATTTCTCCAACAATGTCAGAAGGGGGCTTCTGCAGTACCGCAAAGAAGCGGACGCAATGATAGACTTCGATCAGAGGTTTCTCTTTGACGGTGACAAGGTCAGCGTCAGCCGTCCGGAGCATGGTACCCTGTATGATCGGCTGAATAAGAAGGCATCGGAGCTGAAGGCTATCGGGCTGGGGGAAGACGAGATCAACATGCTGCTGAGTGTTGAGGTGGAGCGTGCATTCGGGGAATACCAGAAGAAGCTGGTGCGCGATGTGGCGGACAAGAAACAGCTTGAGATGCTCGTGGATGCACGGCTGATCGGCATTGTAGAGGAGTTCCTCCGACATGCGGAGCAGGAGCTGAACCGGAGCTTCTCGAACTCAGTGCTCTATGGTCTTTGCCTACATATCAACTCGGTCGTAAACGGAAAACGGGAGATGGGGCAGCCGGATAAAAAGCGGCTTGCGGAGATGCTGGTTTACCACAAGGCAGAATATCTTCTGGGGGAGGAACTGGCTGAACAGATCACGAAAACATTTCAGGTTGCATTTCCGGTGGAGGAGGTGCTTTTCCTTTCCATGTTTCTGTGTGCTCGGGAGCCGGAGACTGCCCGGACGGGAAGACCGGTTCTGCTGCTTGCCTTTTACGGTGAGGGGATTGCGTCAGCCATTGCAAAGACAATCAGTGGAGTGACTCAGCTCGACAATGTTTTCTCCTTTGAAATTACCTGTGAAAGGGCATCCGCCGAGCTGTATCGGAAGCTGAAGGAGTATCTTGCGACGATCGAACAGGAAAAGGGCGTTCTTGTCCTCTATGACAGCAGCTTCCTCGGTGAGATGCTGACGCAGCTGGAGGGTGAACTGAACATACTGATTCGGCAGATTCCAATGCCGGTTGCAACGCTGGGCATTGAGCTTGCCAGACGCACGTTGACGGAGGATGATCCCGACCGGCTGCTACGGTATGCGGTAAAGGGAATCGGCGCGCCGGGAGGCTGGTGCAGAAGCTATATTGTGACGCTCTGCACGACCGGAAAGGGCGGAGCGGAGGAGCTGAAAAATTATATTGAGCGCTACGGGCAGCTTCAGGATACGGAGGTTGTGCCGCTGTCCATATCGGACAGGACAGTGCTGGAGGGCAGTCTGAGACATCTGATGGAGAGCGGAATTATCCGCTGCGTAATCGGAACCTTTGATCCAAAGCTCTTTTCTATTCCGTTTATTTCCATCAGCGAGGTCTTCGGTACAAGGAAGGAGCACCTGCCGAAGCTGCTGAGTCTTGAGAAGGAGGCAAAAACACGCATCGACTATGAAGCAATGTTTGACTACTTGGAGGAGCAGCTTGTCCGCACGGACATGACGAAGCTGAAAAAGGTGCTGCCGGAAGTAATGCGCGAGATGAATGACACACTCGGCGAACTGACGCTTGATGCAGAGGCGGGGCTGCTCATACACATTGCGTGCTGTATTGACCGGCTGCAGGGAAAGGAGCCGGTGGCGGCCAACCCGAAAAAGAAGGCGGTTCTGATGAAATATGAAAAGGAATTCCGGCAGCTGTTGAAAATTGTGAAGCCGCTGGAACGGACATTCCGTATTATTATCAACGATGACGAAATTGCTAACATATTGACGATTATCTATCAGTTGTAGGAGAGGAGGAACATATGGACGAGAAGTTACAGGAAAAGCTGGAGGAAATTTCCATGATGATTATCGCAAACTCGGGCGAAGCGCGTTCCCTTGCGTTTGCGGCGCTGGAGGCGGCGAAAAAGGGAGAATTTGCTGCAGCGGAGGAGCTTATGGAAAAGGCTTCCGCGAGCATGCAGACAGCGCATGAATCCCACAGGGAGCTGTTGCAGCTGGACGCATCCGGGCAGGTGGAGCGGGTAAGCATTCTGCTCTGCCATGCGCAGGATCATCTGATGGGTAGTGCGCTTGCGACGGATCTGATCAAAGAG
Source organism: uncultured Lachnospiraceae bacterium (assembly GCA_900554205.1). Taxonomy (GTDB): domain Bacteria; phylum Bacillota; class Clostridia; order Lachnospirales; family Lachnospiraceae; genus Acetatifactor. Next base: position 4,348 of record USGM01000052.1, on the reverse strand, counting down.
ATGATCTGTCTGTATAAAGACAGAAAATAGAAGGGAGGTAACAGGATGGAAAGGAAGGTATTGTTGATTTGTGCGGGCGGTATGTCCACCGGAATTCTGATGAAAAAGATGGAGAAGTATGCCGAGGAGAATGGGATAGAGCTTCAGATTGATGCGGTGGGGATGTCCGCGTATGAGGATGTGTGCAAAAATTATGATGTCATTCTGCTCGGGCCGCAGGTTTCCTACAAGAAGGCGGAGATCGAGCAGAATACGCAGATGCCGATCGCTGTTGTTGCGGCATATGATTATGCCATCGGCAATGTGCAGAACATTATGAAGCAGGTCGATGACCTGTATAACACGCTGTAATAGAAAGGAAGGAGAAGGGTATGGCAAACGTATATGAAAGTAAACCCATGAAATGGGTGAAAAAGGTTGGGGAAAAGGTTGTAAGCAATAAGGGGATTCAGGCAATTTCTTCGGGCATGATGATGGTAATGGGGGTAATCCTGCTCGGAGCGGTGTTCCAGCTGCTGGCGGTAATCCTGCAGACGGTCGGAGTGCTCGACCAGACCTCCGGTATCTATAATGCACTGATGGTTCCGTATAAGGTATCCATGGGCTTCATATCAGTGTATGTCGCGTTTACAATTGCGTATTCCTACGCAAAATCATTGAAAATGCAGGCGCTCATGGCGGGACTGAATTCGATTCTGATCTTCCTGATCGCCGCTGCCCCGATCAAGACCGTGACTCTGGCGGAGGATGCAGGAACCTTTACCGGTATGGATACCATGGCGCTTGACGCGAAGGGAATGTTCGTTGCCATCATCGTGGCGCTGACAACGGTGAAGCTTGCACATTTCTTTGAAAAGCATAATCTTGTCATCAAGATGCCGGCAGCTGTTCCTGAGTTTTTACAGGACACCTTCCGCTCACTGATTCCGCTGACGGTCAATGCAGCAATCTGGACATTGCTGGGACATGGCTGTGTGGCTCTGACACAGACTGCGCTTCCGGTTCTTGTCACCGGGCTTCTCGGAATGCCTCTTGCGGCACTGACAAGCGTGCCCGGTATCATTATCATTGTTGTGATTGCCAGCCTGCTCTGGACAATGGGGGTACACGGGACGGTTGCGGTTTACGCGGCGATTGCGGCGCCTCTGATGCAGTATTATGCAACAAACTATGCGAATCATGAGGCAGGAACGGCATTGGTATTTATGCCGATTGCGTTGTTCGGCATTATCAACTGTTGTGGCGGTACCGGCAATACACTCGCGCTCTGCGTCATGGGACTGTTTTCAAAGTCGGAGCAGATCAAGGCGGTGAGCAAGGCGGCAATTGTTCCGGGGTTGTTCAATATCAATGAGCCGATTATTTTCGGCTATCCGATTATGTATAATCCGATTTTGTGCATTCCCTTTATCCTGAACTCCGTGATCACCATGATTATTTGCTACTTCGGATATATGCTGAATATCTTTAAACCGGCGTACATATCCATCACGGCAAATCTGCCGATTGGCTTTGCTCCGTACCTGACAACTCTGTCATGGACAAATATCTTCATCCCTGTCATCGCTTTTGCGGTCGCATTCGTATGCTACTGGCCGTTCTTCAAGGTATATGAGAAGCAGCTGGTTGAAAAGGAAGCAATGGCAAAGGAAGCGGCATAATGGGAGAGGAACGAAACGGATTTCCGGAGGGCTTTTTGTGGGGCGGCGCGATTGCTGCCAACCAGACGGAGGGCGGCTGGCGCGAAGGCGGAAAGGGTGCTTCCGTTGCGGATCATATCACTGCGGGGACAAAAACGTCTCCGCGGCGGTTTACAAGGGAGTTCCGTGACGGTGACAGCTATCCGAGCCATGAGGCGGTTGATTTTTACCACAGATATAAAGAAGATATTGCGCTGATGGCGGAGATGGGCTTCAAGGTGCTGCGGCTTTCGATTGCATGGAGCAGGATTTTCCCGCGGGGTGATGAGGAGAAGCCGAATCAGGAGGGCATTGAATTTTACAGGAAGGTATTCCGGGAGTGCCGCAAATACGGGATAGAACCGCTGGTAACGCTGTCGCATTATGAGATGCCTTATACATTGTGTGAGCAATATGGGGGCTGGACGAACCGGAGGACAATCGACTTTTTCCTGAATTACTGTGAGACGGTATTCCGCGCCTACAGGGAGGAAGTACATTACTGGCTGACCTTCAATGAAATGAATACACTGGTAAGCCGTTTCGGCGCACTTTTGGGCGGCGGGATTCTGCCGGAGGACGGCGCAGATCTGTTTGGTATCAGCCGGGCGGGAGTGCCTGAGACGCCCGGGGAGAAGAGCCTTCGCTTCACGGCGCTGCACCATCAGTTCCTTGCGAGTGCGCAGGCGGTCCGAATGGCACATGAAATTAATCCCGGAAACAAGGTGGGCTGCATGCTGTCGGCGGCGGGAGTTTATCCCTACACCTGCAACCCGGATGATGTGCTGGAGGCACAGGCGCAGATGAACAGGAGCAACTGGCTTTGCGGCGATGTCTGCGTGAGAGGAGGTTATCCCTATTTTGCGAAGCGTTTCTTTGCGGAGCAGGGGGCGGTAATTGCGAAGGAAAATGGCGATGATGCGATACTGGAAGCGGGAAAGGTTGATTTTCTGGGCTTCAGCTATTACAGCTCGAGATGTGCGACCACGGATGAAGCTGTCAGGAAGAGTGCTGGGAATATGATGCTCGGTGCGGCAAATCCCTACCTCAAGGAGAGTGAATGGGGGTGGACGATCGACCCGAAGGGGCTGCGTTATCTGCTGAACGAGATCTACGGCAGATACGGCATCCCATTGATGGTCGTGGAAAACGGGCTCGGTGCGGCGGATGAGGTCGGAGAGGATGGGCGGATCCATGACGCATACCGGATCGCCTACCTCACAGAGCATATCCGGCAAATGCGGGAAGCGATACGGGATGGTGTAGATCTGATCGGTTATACGGCATGGGGCTGCATCGATCTGGTAAGCGCAAGCACAGGCGAAATGAAAAAGCGATATGGTTTTATTTATGTTGACAAAAATGATGCGGGTGAGGGAACATTAAGGAGAATGAAAAAGGATTCCTTCACATGGTATCAGCGTTGTATTGAAACAAACGGAGAGAGCGTCGTATGAAGATGAAATCTTCATGCAAGATACTACTTTGACGCAGGGAATCCGGGAAAAGAGGCAGTATGACCAGGAAACAGGTAGAGATTGCGAATAAAACCGGACTGCATGCAAGACCGGCATCGGATTTTGTGCTCGCGGCGAAAAAATATGAGAGCAATGTCACCATCTGCAAGGAGGGCGGGGAACCGGTCAATGCAAAGTCGGTAATCAGAATACTGGCAGAAGGCATCGGACAGGGAACGAAAATCGTGATTGCAGCGGATGGGACAGATGAGGAGCAGGCAGTGGCGGAACTGAGCGCCCTGATTGAGAGCGGCTTTGGAGAATAACAGAGGAGCGTGTAGCATGGACACAGAGAGAGAGATTTTGCGGGGAAAACCGGTGTCGCCGGGAATTGCACTTGCAAAGGCATACATCTACCAGCCGTTGGAGATCCATGTGTCGGAGAAAACGGTCGCGGCGGGAGGCGAGCAGGAGCAGCTTGGCATTTTTGAGAGGGTCTGTACACAGGCAAAGGCAGAGTTGGATGAACTGTGTGAAAGGCTTGGTGTGGAGGATGCCTCAAAAGCAAAAATTTTTGCCGCGCACAGGGAGATCCTTGATGATGAGGAAGTCCTTGCGGAAATACGGCATGCGATAATCGTGGACAGAAGGAATGCTGCGGCGGCTGTTGATAAGGTATATGGGCAGTTTGCGGAGCTGTTGGCGGGCGTTGCGGATCCGCTCATTGCGGAGAGGGCAGCAGATCTGTACGATGTGCGCGACAGGCTGCTGCGCCTGTGCATGGGGAAGAAGGCGAAGGATCTGTCGGCTCTCTGTGAGGATGTCATTATTGTGGCGCATGATCTGTGTCCGAGTGATACCGCAACGATGGACAGAGCGCATGTCAAAGGCATCGTGACTGAGACAGGCGGAACAAATTCGCATTCGGCGATTCTGGCGAGAAGCTTTCAGATTCCGGCGATACTCGGGGTGGAAAATGCAGTGTCTCTTATAAAGGAGGGAAGTCTGCTTGCCATGGATGCCATAAGCGGTGAACTGTTTCTGGAGCCGACACCGGAGAGGGCGGAGGCATTCGAGGAAAAACGGCGTTGTTTTCTTGCGGAGAGGACGAAGGAAGAACAGTACCGCGACCGGCCTGCCGTTATGGCGGACGGAACAAAGCTGCTGTTGGGCATGAATATCGGCGGAATGGAATTTGATATGCCGGGAGAC
>USGM01000051.1 GCA_900554205.1 uncultured Lachnospiraceae bacterium | reverse complement strand
CCTGTGCATCGGAAGCCTCGTTACGGCTCCAGATGATCGGGAAGCCCTTGTATCCGGGGAACTCGGTCTGGGTGACATTCATCCATGTAACATTGTTTCCTGCATCTGCCGCTCTGCCGATGTTGTAGCCGATCTGCAGGGTCGGTCCGAAATTGCTCAGTCTTGCCGCATTTACCCAGAAGGACACGGTGTAAGCATCCGTGTTGGTCGCCTGAAGACCGAGGTCAAGTCCGTAAGAACCGTCAAGGTAGATCGCCTTGCCAACCGGTCCGTCAGCATAGACGAAGGTGGTGTCCTGCTCAGCTATGCCGAGGCTTCCACCGTCGGGTGCGTCAGTGTCGGTGTTGACTACTGCCTTATAGCCCTCGTCCTCACCGTCGAAGGTCAGATGTGCGAACGCATCGGGAAGCGCCTCGGGAGTTACCTCCGCGCTCTGCTCGGGTGCCTTGGATTCCTCCGTCTTGCTCTCCTGTGAAGAGCTGCCGCTGTTACTGTCTCCGCATGCTGTCAACATTGTCGCTGTCATTGCCGTGCAGAGTAAAAGTGCCATTGCTTTCTTTTTCATGTTTTCCCTCCATTGAATAGGTTTTAATATAGTTTTTTATTTACTGTGCAAAAGAATCTACCACTGCCTGATACTGTGCAAGCTCTTCATCCGAGAGCACATTGTAGCCGTCGGGACCGAAATAGGAGATCATCGCCTCGGCATGATAATAGTTCGCCTGCTCGGTAGCCTCCTCTACATAGTCGGCTGCCTTTGCCTTTCCCTGATCCACAAGGTCATGAATACCGATCTTGTTGAAGTACTGGTCACAGAAGTTCCAATAGCCTGCAATGCTGTACCAGCCGTAAGGTACCGGGCGGGTAATGCTTGCAAAATAGTCATCCCAGTAAGCCTTGTGATCTGCATCCTGCGGGAAGAGAGCGCTGAAGCCGTCCCATACTTCCTTGTCGAGCGTGATCGGATAAGGCATCTGTGAATTTTTCAGCGGTACACCGGAAGCGTTTGTGATGGAAGTATCAGAGTAAATGTCCAGTCTTGCCTTCCAGCCGTCGATGCCCCAGCCCATGAATTTCAGAAGCAGATATGCCTCGTAAGGGTACTTACAGGAGGTGGAAACGCCGCCCATGTACATATTTGCAATGACATTGTGCTGCTTCTCATCAACAACATTCGGTGTTACATAAGGAACAATGTCCAGACCGTACTGCTCCTGATAGCCCTCATAGCCCCAGAGATTCATGTAAGTCCATGAGCCCTCGGAGAATACTGCAACATGAGCGGTAGCGCCGAACCATGCTTCCCAGTCTCCCGTCCAGTCTTCCATCTCCTGTGTCTCCTGGGAAGGAGCCACATAGCCGCCGAGCTTCAGGTCTGAGAACTGCTGCTCACCCTTTGCCCAATAGGAAAGGTCAAAGTCCGTGCCATTGAAGCCGAACTCACCCTTCAAAGCTCTCTCCTCGGGAGAACATGCGGCGATGCCGTACAGGGAATCCAGTCTGTTGTAATAGCCGAGTCCGAAATACTTCATCTGTCCGCCGCCCGGATCAACGGTGGCGTCCTTGATGAGCTGGATCATCTCATCCCATGTCCAGTCGGTTCTGGGCATCTCAAGGTTCAGGGTCTTGATAACATTTCTGTCGATGAACACGGCGCTGGGCCAGTATACCATCGGAACCGCAAATCTTGCGCTGGTGTCAAAGCAGCCGATGCCGTACTCCGTAACGGTCGGCATCAGGTTCTGGTTCTCCGGGTCAGCGTCAAAATAATCCGAAATATCCAGCCAGTATTGATTTGCAAGCGCGGTGTCGGAATCGGTTCCCTCGAAGACATCCGGGAAGGTTCCCGCCGCTGCCGCCGCGGAAAGGTCTGTGCTCATATCCTCAATCACACGGCATTCCACCTTGATGTTCGGATACTTTTCCATGAACTTCTCAGCCAGCATGTTGATCGTCGTCTCGTCCTCGTAATGCCAGAAGGTCAGCGTGATGTCATCTGTCGTCACGCCGTTCTCGTCCACCTTGCCGGACGGTCCGCCGGAACCGCTGCCGCATGCTGTCAGACCAAGAACCATTGCGCCCGCCAGCAGCAAACTTAAAACTCTCTTTTTCATTACATTTCCTCCTTAAAATATTATCTCATAGCCCCTCAGAGGCTTAAGAATCGTTATGTTGTTGCCGGGTTATTCGCCCGTGATACCCGTTCTGTCGATACTCTCAACAAAGTGCTTCTGCAGGAAGAAGTACATGATGAGCAGCGGCAGAATGGAGAGTGCCGTCGCCGCCATTCTGACACATTCGTTCAGGCTGGTCGCCGTATCTCCCGTAGTCGCCAGCGTGTTGAAGCTCGCATCGAAGTTTTTCAGCTGTACCACAAGATTTACCCATATGCTCTTCGTGGAAAGCCCCTGCACATACAGCTCTGTCAGATAGGATTCGTTCCAGTACCAGACAAAGGAGAACAGGAAGACCGTCAATATTGCCGGTGCCGCAGAGGGAACCGCGATCTTTATGAAGGACTTCAGATAACCCGCTCCGTCGATCTGTGCCGCCTCGATCAGCACCTTTGGCACCTGTTTGAAAAACTGGTAAAAAATCAATATGAAGATCGGTGCATTCAGTCCGTTTCCGAAAACCGCCGGAAGGACAAATGCCCAGATCGTGCCGAGAATGCCTGTGTTATTATACAGCACATAGGTCGGTATCATCGTCACCTGACTCGGCAGGATATAGGAAAAGATCAGCAATGCCATCAGTATCTTTTTCCCTTTAAATTCAAATCTGGCGAAGCCGTAACCCACAAGCATACAGATCAGCACATTGCAGAGCGTCGGCAGCCCCGCGATCAATATTCCCTTCAGCAGCGAACTCCAGAAGCTCATGCTCTTTGCCGCATCTATGTAATTCTGGAGATAAAGCGTGCTCGGAATCCACTTTACCGAGGAATCCAGCAGGTCATCCCTGTTCATGAAGCTGTAGCTGAACATATACAGGATGGGGTAGAGATACACGAAGCCGATACAGATCAGCAGCCCGTACACCACAATCTGCTTTCCGGCGCCTTCCTTCTCCTTGCTGCCGAACACAAACCGGTGCAGCTTCTCCCGCGTAAACATTTTCCTAATAGTCTCCACTGCCGTCGTAGGTGCGGTAGTTACGCTTTTTCCTTGTCCTTTCGATCTTTCTCGCATTTCTCTCTCCCCTCCTCTCTATCCGCTTTACGGTTCTTGCCTCTTTTTTCATTTCTCTCTTGTGACGCTTTACCTGTCTGTCGTAAATATCCTTCTTCGAGCCGAGCAGCAGGAAGAAGAGAAGCACGATCAGCGTCACGATCACCGCGTACATCCATGCCATCGCCGAAGCGTAGCCGTAACCCTTTTCCTTGGTTCCCGAGAACATTGCCGACTCGATCATATTGATCAGCGAGTTCTGTTCGTTTCCGGAGAGGAAAATCACGGAATACACGGCATTGAGCAGGATCATCGGCTTGATGGTCGGAAGCGTGATCTTCCAGAAGCATTCCCACTGGGAACCTCCGTCGATCTTCGCCGCCTCATACAGCGCGGAATCGATCTTTTGCAGTGCCGACAGGAAGATCAGTATCTGTACTCCCGAATACCAGAGTATCATGATCATGTTTGAGAAGATCTCTCCGATCGAGCTCGCCAGACCTGCCGGCAGGAAGTTTTCCAGCGCCGCGACGATCGACTGTACATTCATCGCCGGAATGGTCGCCGCTCCCTCTCCCACCAGCATGTTCATCACCGGTCCGCTGACGATGATGACCGGCAGGAAAAAGATCAGTCTGAAAAATCCCTTGCACCTGATATTGCCGTTGAGCATGATCGCGATCATCAGTGCGAAGACCACGATGATCGGAACCTCCACGATCGTCTGCCACAGATAGGTGACGATCTGCTGCGGGAACTCCGGGTTTTCCATCCATATCTGCGTGAAATTACCTGTGCCGACATAGGTGAACTTCGTTCCCAGCGGTGTGATCCTGATATTGAACCACATATAATAGAAGGACTGGCAAAGCGGGTAAAGCATGAAGAGAAGAACTCCGATGACCCATGGGAGCACAAACAGATACCCCGCTCTCGCCTCGCGCTTTTCCAGCTTGCCCAGCTTCCCTTTCGGTTTTTTTACTTTCTTTTCTCTGCTCATTTACTCAACCACCTCATAGGTCATTCCTTCCAGCGTGTGTCCGTCCGCGTTCTGTGCTTCCGCGCTGTAATTGAGATAGATCTTCACACCGTTGTCATAGGTGACCACTGTAATGCCGTTGCCCAGAATTTCATGCCCCACAATGCAGGCTCCCTCTGTCTTCTCATATACTGCTGCAAGCTCCTTTGTGTAAGAGAGTATCGTGTCTCTGTAGACGCTGTACTCGGAGCTGTATATGTCACTGGAGTTCGTGTAGATCAGCCGGGATGAATTTTCCCTCGTGATGTAAAACGAAGGTCTTGTTCCCGTCTCCACCAGCTTTAAGAAGAACTCCTGCTTATTCGCTTCAAAGTTCACATACTCGGAGTACACCGGCATGATTCCCTTCAGCACGATTGAAAGGAACGGTACGCTCTCATCCTCAAAGATGTAATTCGAGGTGTACAGCGGCATATCCAGAAAGCTCCCGGTATGGTTCCAGAGATATGCGAACGGCTGCTCCAGCACCAGCTCCGTGCTTTCATCCACCTTTGCCACCGTGTCACAATAGCTCTCCGCACATTGATACCGCGTGTAAAAGCTTCCGCTGTAGTTGTAGGAGTACAGCGTATCCGAAATTCCACCGAGCGCCAGCCGGTTGACTCCATTCTTTGTATAGCTGTTTACAAACCGGTTCAGCACCTCGTCCGTTCTCGCCGGAGTCAGCCACATGAACTCCTCATATACGTCCTTGTAGGTCTCCTCCTCGAGCTTTCGCTTATTGATCTTCTTCACAACATTGAAGGTCGCGTTCTGCTCGTCGGGATTGATGCGCAGCGCGTCATTGTAAAGGTACAGGCGGATGTCCTTCTCACCGGTCTCCTCCAGCAGCTTCGTCAGCTCCTTTGTGCCGCCGATGTCGGAATCTGCCTTGTACTTCGTGATCGGCAGATTGTAGAGCCCGCCCTTCTGCCAGCCCTTGTACACGCCGAACAGCTCTGTGACTCCCTGCTCCTCAAGATCACTGTAAATTTTCCTGATGTCATCCACCGTCGTCATGACTACAGAGCTGGTTCCGACAACCCATGCCTCCCGCTCCGCTCCGAGGAAGTCAACCCTCGTCCGGTAATCATCCTCCAGTGCCTTCAGCGTTCCGTTTTCCAGAAGGTAATTCCTGTAGGCATTTGCCATGCCGCAGTAATTTGCCTCCGCACCGCTTAAGAACAGATATCTCACCTGTAGATCGGAATGGCTCCTGTCCGTCTCCACCATCTTGAAGGAGCCGGAGGTTCCGTTGTTGCTGGTGGGCTGATTGTAAAGCCTGCGCTCCGTGAACCTTGCAAAGATCCGGTTGTAATCGATGCTGACGCCGTTGGGCGATGCCTCGATCGTCGCGCGCTGATCGCCTTCCTCCACCACCGCGAGATACGCGATTCCCTCATCCGTGTGCGCCATGCCGAAGACCGGTGCGAGAATGTTGTTGGCGTCGTTTACCATCTCGTACTTATCCTTCCAGAGCCGCACCACCTCGGAATCGACGAAGCCGGTGTCCGTCCCGTAGATCACACCGGTGTAGCCACTGTTGAAACGCCCTTCCTTGTCATCCAGATAGATCAGCGCCCCGTTTCCGTCCGGCAGAAGCATGTAGCCCTCCTTGGTATCCAGATAGCTGTAGCCGAGATAGGGGTAAAGGGCAATGGAGCCGATGTAATAGCTGTCGCTGTCCTCGACAATGGATTCATCCGGCACGCGGGCCGTGATGCCGTCCTCGTTGAGCGTGACCTCCAGCGTCATTCCCAGCTTGTATTTGTTCCAGTAGACCTTTGCGGAAAATCCGTTGTCCGTGTAGGTGACCTGCTGGCTGACATCATCATTGATCAGATCTGCCTGCTGGGTGTCCACGCTGGAATAGATCAGGTTCAGCACCAGCGCCGACTGCATCGCACCCATCCAGAGCTCATTGTTCTTTCCGTCGTCATGGCTCACAGCCGATTCCATGTACGCCCCCGTCGCCTTGTCGAGAACAACAACCGAAAGTCCCTGTTCCCTCATATAGAGAGCGTAGTTTTCATTCTCTGCGATCAGGCTGTGATCACCGAAGCTTTCCGCCGCTGCCGCCCGCGCCCTGAGCGGGGTACCAAAGAGGCTTCCCACCGTCGGGAGAAGAAGCAGCACTGCCAGCAGAACCGCAAATATCCTTTTTCGTCTAGTTGCCAATCTTGTACACCACCTCTCCGAATAGCGACTGAATGAAGTCGATCACCTGTGCCCAGAGCACATAGATGATAAACGCAAGCAACAGTGCAATCAGTATCGTGAACACGGTCAGTCCGATGATCTTCACCGTCTCTCCCACCGTGTAATTGTTGATCTCCCGGATGGAGATGAACAGCAGCACCGCGATCCAGACGTACATGAATACCGACGCGAACTCAACGAAGAATGATTCGTTGTAGGTCACCACATGCGAGATTGCGAAGATGACCGGCATGAACAGCAGATACGGCGTCAGGCTGTAGATGAAGGAACAGTAGATCGCCTTCAGCTTTCCCTCTCCGTCGTTGATCGTACACATCAGGTAGTTACAGCCTGTGATCAGAAGCAGCGCTACCAGCAGAAGACCGATGTCCGAGAAGATGTCGTAGCTGCCCTCTCTCACCGTCTTGAACAGGAAACCGCAGAAATACTTGTTCACGATGTAAAAAGCAATTCCGATCACCAGCATTATGTTGGCGCTCGCCAGAGACACTCTGTTCTGTCTCTTGATTCCATAGCAGCCCTCGATGGGATGCTTTACAAAATAGAACATATATCTGAGTTCCCGTATCAGCTTCAGGTCAGTGAACCTCTTCCAAAGCTCCCTCGGTTTTTTCAGGATTCCCCACTTCTTATCCGCCAGCTTTAGGAGCTTCTGTGCCAGCCAGATTCCGGCAAAAATGAAGATCACCGTCACCAGATTCCGTTTCAGCCAGTTGTTCCGGATCTCCCAGAAGGCATCGGAATAACCGTCGTAGTCCTTCGCCAGCTTCGCGTAGCGGATCGCCTCGTCGTAATTCTCCTCCTGCAGGAGCGCCTTTCCCATCGCCATGTTGGCATAGTCGAAAAGGTTATTCATCCTGAGGACTTCCCCGAGCGGTTCCTTGCTCTCCGTGTATCTTCCCTTAGAAAAGAGGTAGAGTGCCGTGTGCAGGTGATCCGTGAACTCCGTCGGCTCAAATACCTGAATCTGTGCCTTGTCGGAATCCAGAATGTAAATCTTGTCGTCCGCGCCGATCTGGATTGCCTCGACCTTCGTGGAAAGTCCGATTCTCTGCTGTCCGTCATCGCTTCCGCCGAACACAAACAGCAGGTTGCCCTCGTTGTTGTACTCGTATATGTAACCGTTCGTCGATGCCACGAACACGTTGTCATGGTTTCCCACCGCCACCGCCGCGGGAACATCCTCGTAGGCGTCGCACTCGATCATGTTGACTCCGGCAATATTCAGCCGTTTCAGTGTGTCCTCCTTCTCGCCTCTTGTGACTGTGTAAATCAGTCCCTTTTCGTCGATCGCCATATTGTCAGGCGTTGAAGGGAGGTTCCCCTGTGACTTTGCCCGTTGGGCATCCGTCTGGATAGCTCTCCAGATGATCCGCCACAGGGAGGCACTGGTATTGTTAGTACCGAAGTAGCCCAGAAAGGTTCCGCCCTCTACCGGACTGATCTGTACAATACCGTTGTTGTTGGACTCACAGATGATATACATGGTTCCCGATTCGTTGACCACGATTTTTAACGGCAGGAATTCCTGCGTGCTGCCGTAGAGCGGATGCTCCGGCTTTCCGTAGGTCTGAATCAGTTCCCCGGCGGCATCAAACACGAAGATGCTTCTCGCATCACGATCCGCCACATAGCAGATTCTGTCCTTCGTCACATACATTCCGCGGGGAGCCACCAGTATTCCCTCGCCGAAGGTGTCTATGAGATTTGCGTCCATGTCCGAGACGACCACTCTGCCGTTTCCGCTGTCAAGGATGTACATATAACCGTCCTCCGTCAGTGTCAGGTCTGTGGGCCCGATCAGCGCCTCGTCTCCGATTTTCGTGATGGTTTCATAAGGAAGATATGCCGTCTGTGTCTCTGTCACATAACCGTAGCCGTCGATGGTGTAGGTTCTGTAGGGCGAATCCGCCTGTACCCTCACACCGCCTGCCGCCACCCCGAGCACCAACAGGAACGCAGTCAATGGCACGAAGAGTTTTTTCCACGCTTTTTTCATCAATCTACTCACCTTTCCTGTTTACTTGATACCGGAATGTGCCATGGTGTTCATGACATTCTTCTGCAGGATGCAGAACAATACCAGATTCGGCACGAACATGATCAGCGACGCCGCCGCTGCAACTCCCTGTCCTGCCACGGTGTTCGTCGTACTCGTGCTTGTCAGGGTGTTCATGTAGAATGCCAGCGATTTCAGCCCGTCGTCGTTTACATAGTAGTTGGACGCCTCAAGATTCGTCCACACCTGCTGGAATACCAGAATCGCCGCCGTGGCAATCGCCGGTTTTATCAGTGGAATAATTACCTTTGTATAAATCTGAAGCTCCCTCGCCCCGTCCATATATGCCGCTTCGATCAGGGAGTCGGGCACCTGATCCACGAACTGCTTTACCAGAAACAGTGCCACCGGCAGCGGAATCAAGGGAAGGATCTGTGCCCAGTAGGTATTCGTCATGTGCAGGACATTGACAACCAGATACCTCGGTATCATGACTGCCACCGGCACAAACATCAGCGCGAGCTGGTTAATGTTCATCATTGCCGCCCTGCCCTTGAATTTCAGCTTTGACAGCGCATATGCCGCTGCCGTCGTGAAGATCAGGGACGAGAAGACGACGCTTCCCGTGATCAGCAGACTGTTGAACACGTATTTCGACAGCGGGATGCCCGCCGATCTCGAAGCCTTGAACAGCTGTCTGAAATTATCCAGTGTCGGGTGGGTCGTGATAAACCTCGGTGGGAAAGCGAACAGCTCTTCCATCGGCTTGAACGCGTGGAAGATGATGAACACAATCGGCAGTCCCGTCAGTATCACCAGAGGAAGCACCAGCAGCAGGATCTTGATCTGACCTTTTTCAAATTTCTTGGGGTTGATTCTGTTCCCTTTATAAGCCATTTTCTTCCTCCTAATCCCTCTCCCCGAACAATCTGTTCGAGAGCTTTGAGAATATCTGTACAATCAACAGCAGCGCCACGGAGACGGCTGCCGCATAACCCATCTCATACCGGATAAAGCCGTAGTCCTCGATGTGATTGACAATGAGCTGCGCCGCGTAATTCGGAGTCGGATTGCCCGCCAGCATCGAGGCGATCTGTCCGTTCTGGAACGCTCCTACGATCTGCATGACCGCCGCGAAGAGCATCTGCGGTCTCATGCTCGGTATCGTCACATAGATCATTTCCTGAAAGCGGTTCTTCACGCCGTCGATTGCCGCCGCCTCATACAGGCTTTCATCCGTGTTCAGGATACCTGCGAGGATTGCGAGGAAACCGACGCCCATGCTGCTCCAGAGACCGATCAGTATGACGATCGGCAGGAGGTAGTTGGAATTTACCAGCCAGATAATCGGCTCGTTGATAATGCCCAGATCCATGAGCCAGCTGTTGATATATCCCGTCTGGTCTCCCGTGAACATGATCTTCCAGAGTACCGCCATCGCAACACCCGTTGTCATGCTGGGCGAATAGAGGATCAGCGCGAAGACCGTCCGCAGCTTTCCCGGAAGGTTCGCAAGCGCCCACGCCAGCAGGAAGGAGAGCACATAGCCGCCGACGCCGACGATCAATGCGTATTTCACGGTGTTCGGCAATACATACTGCATGAACACCTCATCGCTGGTAATCAGATTTATGTAGTTCAGAAAGCCTACAAATTTCGGAAACTGTATGACATTGAAGTTCGTAAAGGAAAGAACAACTGCCAGACACACCGGAGTCAATATGAAAATGGTAAACAGGAGGGCATATGGAAGGAGGAACAGGTAGCCTGCCTTATTAGAACGTTCCCTTCTGCTGATCTTGGTTGTTTTCTTCATTGTCCGCCTCACTTTGTCTCGAAAATTCTCCTCACCGCCTCAACGGACGGAACTCTGTATTCCTTGAGGATATTTCCTTCACTGTCTATGTAACCGAATTCCTCCAGCTTGCGCTCCGTCTCGCGCTCCACGGTCTTTACCGTCTCATCAATCCTTGCTCTCAGCGTCTCGCCGTTGACGACAATATCGTTGAAGGAATTGCTCAGTTCCCGCTCCATCATGTAGCTTCCCAGAAGTCTGGGCGCCTCGAGAATGTTCTCCGCCTGCTCCATGATGATGTCCTTATGCGCTGTGGGGAAGGGCAGCTCGGCAAAGGCTTCCAGATTCGCGGTCGGCCAGATATACTCGTCTCCGTACATGATCTGGAGCATCTGTCCGAATTCCGCCTGTACCTGTGTGCCTGACCACCAGTCCATGAACTGCCATGCCTGCTGTTCTCGCTGATCGTCGGAGGCAAACATCACCGTGCTCTCCGCGCCGCCGGACATATACCGGTTGATCTCGCCCGTCTCGTCGTCCACGATGCCGGGGATGAGCGCTATGCTCCATGAGTTTGCAATCTCCGGTGCCGCGTTCAGGATCAGGTTGTAGGAATTGAAATCCGCGATTCCGATCGGCAGATCCCCGTTCCGGAAATGCTGGTAAAAATTCGGAATGTCCACTGGAAGATCATAGAGGGTGAACAGCTCTGTCAGCGCCGTCAGTCCCTTGACGGACGATTCACTGTTTACCTCGATCTCCTGCGCGGTCTCCCCGTAGAGGCTGCCGCCGTACTGGAACAGGAGCGGCGTCGTGCCGTGGAAGTTTCTCATCACCAGCATGGATGCCGTCGGGTAATATACGTTCAGCCCCCTCATCTGGAGATCCGGCAGCATGGCGATCAGGTCATCCATCGTCTCCGGTGCTTCCAGCCCCAGCTTTTCAAGAATGTCCGTCCGGTAAAACATAACGTAAAAGTTCATTGTCTCCGGCAGGGAGTACAGTCCGTCGTCGATCACCGAGGAGACAAGAATACCTTCGCTGTATCTGCCGAACACTTCCTTATAATTATCAAACTTCGTCAGATCAACCAGTGCGCCCCGGATTCCCAGCTCAAACGGAATGGAATAGTTGATTCCCGTCGCAATGTCCGGCGTGTCGCCCGATGCATTTGCCAGCACGAGCTTCTGCGGGTCGGTCATGATCGAGAGGTCTACCTGTATTCCCGTCTGCGGAGTGAACTGTTCGTCTATCATCTTCTGCATGATCTCGACATACTGTCTCGGGCGGTTCACCCACACCTGCAGATGTGACGCGTCCGTGTTGCTCGCGGAGTAGGAGGTTCCGAAGAACGAATGCGTAAACCGCTGTACAGAGAGCAGTGCGCTCTGGAAAATATTCAGCTTCTTCGGGAGCTTCGCGCCCTCCTGATAGAGATAGATTCTATCAATGGAAAGATTGTTCTTATTAATCAGGTCAACGAAATTCGCAATCTGGGTATTGATGGAGTTGACGCTTGTGGAAAGCTCATCCACGCGGTAAATCAGTTCGTTCGGGTCATCTCCCAGCGTCTTAAGCTGCTTCGCTGCGATAATCAGATAGGCGAATGCCGCCACATCCTCCGCGTCCTTCGCATCCACATACTGCGTTGCGATCTCCGCCAGCTCATACAGCTCATCCACCCAGCCGTACAGCCTTTCCTGTACATCCGGTATGTATCTTGTCAGCTTCAGGTCGCGGTACTTATCCTTGTTCGTGCCCGCTACCTTTGTCACCTCGAGGGAGAGGTCGTTGACCCCGTTCATGATCTCGTCAACCTTCTCCAGAATGTAGCAGAGGTTCTCTGCACTGATCGTCGCGGAAAGCGTGTGGGTTCCCTTTGTCAGCCAGACGCTCAGCTTCTCTCCGTCGGCATCCGTCAGGCTCTTTGTAGCATATTTTGCAGTGTATTCCACCGGGTAGCTCTCAAACGCCGTGTTCGGGATCTCCCCGTCGATCCGCCAGTCCACAAACACCGGGAAGTCATTCTTGTCTGACTGTCTGTAATTCATCGCCAGATAATAATAGCCCTCCGTTCCCACCTCGAACTGCCATGTGATCGCCTGACCCGCCGTGCCGAAGGAATCGCCGTCCACCGTGTTGAGCACCGTCTCCGTTGCCGAAAGAGGATACAGCGCCGAGTCATACTCGCCTGTCGCATGGATGGAGGAGCTGTTTCTAAGGTAGAAGTTCTCTCCCTGAATGGTAATCAGCTCCGAGCCCTCCGCCTTTGCAGCTGCGGTGTACTCCGTCACCTTCTCCGGCGCCTGCAGGCTTACATTTCCCAGAAGAAAGCTTCCCTCGCTGACACTGATTTCCAGCTCGTGTCTGCCTTTTTCCAGCTGAACCTTAAGCGGTGTTGCGTAGCGGTAGCTGCTATCGCTCACCGCCTTTGTCTCCCACTGGATCAGCTTTGACGGCATCGAAACGATTTCATTTCCGTATCTGTCGGTCGAGATCGCCTCGTCCTGCACCCAGTGTGTCTCAAAGGTCAGATTCCTCGCCTCATAAAAGGGATATTCTCCGTCGATCTTCAACGCAAACTCGATCGGCAGAATGGATTCATCATAAGATAAGTAGTCGAAGTTCATCCAGTACAGACCTGTCTCCGGCGCATCAATTGTCAGTGAAAGCGTCGTTCCGTGCTGCGCATCCGCGACCCTGCCGTCATAGCCGTAGTTCTCATCCGTCAGAAGTCCGCTGTCCTCCGATGCAATTGCATCTTCTATATGGAATATTTTTTCTTCTCCAAGATAATCAGCGGCCGTGTATCCCGCGCTGATGTTGGTATAGCCGGAGGTCAGTCTCTCAATGCTGAATGAGGCGGCAGAAGCTCCTGTCTCCTGTCCGTTCCCGGCTGCAAGTGCCATACCTGCGCTCCCATCTGTAAAGATACCACCGGAAATTGCCACCGCCAGAATGCACGCTATCATTTTTCTATACTTCTTCCGTGCCATGCAAAGCCTCCTTGAATTACTTTTTACTCAAACAGTCAAGTCCTTTATGAATCTCACCAGTTATGTACAGTTTGACGAAATTCTAATGAAATACTTTCCGTTTTGATTCATTATGTCTATATATTTAAGCCTGTTTTTAAGTATTTGCTCAATATTTTCATCAAAAACACGTTTATTTGTCTTTTGTTTGAGTGTTTGCTTAAATATTATCTATTTGGTTTAACTTTATCTTTAAGTTACCATACTCATTACCAACATTCAACCCACATTTTGCTTCTTAGCTTCCAAAATTAGCCGTTTGTTTTTGTGTATCTTGCACAATAAAATAGCCGTTTTTTCTTTTTTCCAATTTTTTCGTTACTTTTTTGACTATTTATGTATTGACTTAACTTTTCACCCTGTTTATAATCAATTCATGTTCAATGTATAGGATAATCAGGAGGAAGCGGAATGTTATATCTACGTTCGCTGGCAGAGGCGGAAGAGATTTTCAAGGCGCTGAGTACGCCGATGAGACTGCGGATCATGGAATTGATCTATGAAAATGACCAGATGAGTATGAACGATCTTGCGGAAGCGCTGGAGCTGACAAACAGCGCGATTTCGCTTCATGTCAGCAAGCTTGAGAGCGCCGGACTGGTTTCCATCCATACGACCTCGGGAAAGCGCGGTGTCATGAAGATTGTCCGCCCGGTCTACTCCCGTCTGCTGGTGGACATGGCGCCTCAGGCAAAGCCGAGGCACTGTTACACCGACGATATTTCCGTGGGACATTATATCGCCTGTGACGTGCATCCGACCTGCGGGCTCGCCTCCCCGACAAATATTATAGGAGAGCTGGACAATCCGAGAGTCTTCGCCTACCCGGAGCGCTTCCGCGCAGACATCGTCTGGATCGGCTACGGCAGCCTGACCTACAGCCTGCCGAACCGTCTGAATCCCGGTCAGACCTTACAGGAGCTGAATATCTCCTTCGAGATCTCCTCGGAATGCCCGGAGTTCAACGAGGACTATCCCAGCGACATCCACTTTTCCATCAACGGCATTCCGCTCGGAAAATGGATCAGTCCCGGCGACTACGGCTCCAGAAGAGGTATTATTTCCCCCTACTGGTGGCCCGAGCTGCTGAATCAGTACGGACTGTTAAAGTCTCTGATCATCAACTCCGAGGGAACCTTCATCGACGGAACGCTGCGAATCTCCAAGACGACGATACAGGATCTCCACATCGACCACAACAGCACCATCGAATTTACCTTCTCCGTTCCCAAGGACACCGCAAACTGCGGCGGTCTGACGCTCTTCGGGGAGAATTTCGGCGATTACAATCAGGCAATCCGCGTCAAGGCGTATTACGGTGACGCCAACGCTTAAGCTTTTGCCTGACGGCATATAAAAAAGGTACACTCCATCATGGGGCGCACCTTTCTTTTTTTATTTCTACTTATTCTTCGCTCTGCTTCTCTTTCTTACGCTTTCTCTTCTTCGCCGCCTTGACAACTATGATAATCAGGAGCACTGCTGCCGCCGCTCCTCCCGCAACCGGAAGAATGACCTTCAGCTTGCCGCTCTGTTCTGTCTCCGCAACACGGAAGGTTCCCTCGGCATCCGCCTTGAACTCCCGGTAGCTTCCGACTACTTCGGAATCCACCGCCACAAACTCTCCGTTCTGCTCCACCTCAATCTGCGCATTGTCGGCATCCGTGCAGAACACTCTCAGCATCAGCTCTCCGGTATAAGCCGTCTCCCCGTCCGATGTGGAATTTTTCACCGAGTAGGTGTAATTGTCTCCGTCTCTGTCCAGATACAGCTTTGTCTCCGGATAGAACTCACCCTTCGCCATCAGCAGAGGTCTTCCGCTGTCCGATGTCTCGTCGGCAGCAATCGAAGATATCCATTCCTCATAGACTGCCTCCAGAATCTTATTCCCGGTGATGTTGTCATAGTCAAACTCCGGCCAGCTGCCGTAGCAGCCATCCTTTATGGGAACCGCCGGAATCTGATCCACCGGCATCGCCTCCCCATATCCGCACTCATAGGAAGCGATCTCTTTTCCGTCCGCCTGGAACACGATCCGGAATCTGGAAAATGCCTCGGGCACATTCTGTCTGCTGCAAAATTCCTCATAGCTCAGGGGTGTCACTCCCCCCTCGTAGCCGATTCCGTCAACACCGCCGATGCCTCCCGCCACATAGTAATTGCCGTACAGCGTGCCGTCATCGCTGACCATGCCCGCGATTGCTCCCTGACGCTCTCCCGTCAGCGTGATTTCATTGTAGGCATAGCTGTAGAAAATGTCGCATCCCTTGCCCGCGATACCGCCGACATCATTTTTGCCGCTCACGCTTCCCATGCTGTAGCAGCTGCGGATGGCATAGCTGGAAGTTCCGGCGATTCCTCCGACTTCGCTTCCCCCCGTGCTCTCAATATCCCCATAGGATTCACAGGAGATCACGGCACCAAATTCCGCCCTGCCGACAATGCCTCCGACGCAGTCCTTCTTGCCGGTCACATCACCAAAGTTCCGGCTGTCGCGCACGACCGCCTTGATCGTCTGCTCAATGTCAAAGCTCTCCGTGCCGGTGAGGGTGATGTCGTCCTCCGGATCAAAGTCATACTCCGTTGCGACCTGACCGACAATACCGCCGACGTTGGCATCCGCCTCCACGGTTCCACGGTTTACGCAGAGAGTAATCTTTCCCTTCTGGAAGCTGGAGGTATCATACCTCGCCTCCTCTGTCCCCGCTGCGTCCTCTGCAGCGTCTGCCTCCTCCGTGTTTTCCCCTGCTGCTTCCGCGTCAGGATCGCCGGGGGCAACCGCTTCGCTGCTCGCCGCCTCGTCCGAGGTATCCTCCACCGAAATTCCCTCATAGCGGAACAGATCATCCCGGATCTCGCTGACCAGCTTTCTCAGCACTCTCGCCTGTGCCGACAGTGCATCCGCATTCGCATCCATGCTGTCCATGCCCTTTTCCAGTGAATCCGAGAGCTGTCCAAGCTGGTCAAATGCCGCCTCCAGATTCTTATTCAGGGAATCCAGATTGTTCTGGATCGTGCCTGTGCGCTCCGTGGAAGCCTTTGTCATGGTGTCCATATGCCCTGCCGTGCTGTTGCCGAATTTTCTCAGCGCCGCGAGATAGCTCTCCGCATCATCATTCCAGCTGGGAGGGATCAGATCGCCCCCGGAGACACTGCCGTCGAATATGTCATTTCCGCTGATGGAGATGCGGTTCGTCTCATTGCTGCCGGAATTATTGCTGCCGGAATTGTCACTGCTGATCTGATTCCACTCGTCATCCAGCGTCTTTAAATCACTGCTGATGCCGTTCAGCTCCTGATTATAAATGTACCATAAGTCCGTCGCTGTCGTGTTGAGCACCTTGCCCGCATTATTCGCATTCTGAAGGTAGGTGCTGATACTTTTCAGGATTGCGGTTGTCTCGTCCGTGTTGGCGCTAAAGTCATCATATGCCGCGTCCATCAGGTCAATAAACTTATCCGTCTCCCTGTCCAGCTGGCTGAGCTTGTCGCTGAGATACTGTACCTCAAGGAACGGCTCCATCTGCCCGACGATACCGCCGACATCCTTCCTGCCGAGCACATGTCCCGAGTTCGTGCAGTTCTGCAGATAACCCTGATGCAGGCGTCCGACGATGCCGCCGGTGTTATAGCCGACGTGCTGATAGCCGATTGTTCCCTCGTTGGAGCAGTAATAGATCTTTCCCGAGGAGATTCCGGCAATTCCACCGGTGTCCGTGTGTGCAGCAACATTTGAAGTGCTGTTGATCTGTTCCAGATTTTCAGCGGTAAAGTCATCCAGACCATAGGTCACCTCCGTGCCGGAGGTGTTGACCGTTCCGCTGTTTGTACAGTTATTCAGGATGCCTTTGTTATTTCCGGTAATCCCGCCTGCGGAATGATTGCCGACTATGGCAGCCGAATTTTCGCACCCTCTGATCTCGCCCGTCTCCTCGTTGACACCGGCAATGCCCCCGACCTCACCGTTTCCGGAGACCTTACCTGCAAAGCTGCAATTTGCAATCCTTCCATAATTCACTCCGGCAATTCCGCCGGCCTGATCCTGACTTCCCTCAGGAGCGATCTCTCCCTTTACCGTCAGATTCTGCACCCGTGCCCCCTCCTGCACATACCGGAAGAGTCCGACCGCCGATCCCATTTCCGCAAGCTTCAGACCTGTTATGCTGTGGTCATTGCCGTCGAAGATTCCGGCGAACACCGGAATGCACAGCGGCTCAGCTCCCGTCAGCTCAATGTCCGCCGTCAGCACAACCTTTTTATCCCTCGACCAGCTGTCCAGAATGCAGTTTTCCGCAAGCTCCCGGAGCTCCTCCTCCGTGCCGATCTCCAACAGCGTATAATCTGCGTCCGACCTGTCGTTTTGCCGGTCGGTTCCGCCGCGGTACTGTTCATAGGTCGGTGCCTCAGCCGCCAACGCCGCCACCGGCGATTGCACGCACAGCGCCGCAATGAGCAAAAAGCATACCCTTTTCTTATTTCTCATCCTTGGCCGCCTCACTTTCTGCTGTATTTTCCTCCGGCTTCTCCTCAATTTCGGCAACATCCGTCTCGATGACCTCCGTGTCCTCGTTCCCAGCTTCCTTCTGCACTGTATCTCTGGGACGCACGACCGCACCCATCTCGCCGTCGATCACACCGGTAAACTCACCGTCGATCACACCGTTGACATAGCCGCGGATATGTCCCGACATGCGGATTCTGCCCTTGGAGGGCAGCGGCTTCGCAAGATCTCTCTTCAAGGTGAACGCCGTCTTCTGGATAATGATGTCACCGATCAGCAGCGTCTGCGGCAGGGCGAGCAGCACAAGCAGAATCGATGTCAGCGTACCGCGTCCCAGCGCCAGACCAATCGCCGCAACCGCGGCATTTGAGGAAATATTGCTGATGATGAAGCCCGCCGCAACCAGCATGGAACCGCTCGTCACAATCGTCGGGAACGCCTGATTCAGCGCCTCGACCGCCGCCTCCTTGATCGGCATATAGGTCTTTAAATCCATATACCGGCTGGTGATGACGATAGCGTAGTCGATCGTCGCACCCATCTGGATCGCGGAAACGACCAGATAACCGAGGAAGTATACCGGCTCATTCAGCAGATACGGCAATGAGAAGTTCATCCAGATACTTCCCTGTATCGTGACAACCAGCAGCACCGGCAGTCCCGCCGACTGGAAGGTAAATAACAGGATAATCATGACAAAGAGTGCGGTCAGCACAGTGATGATCGTGTTATCCGTCGCAAAGGAAGCGCCAAGGTCTTTATCGCTCGTCGAATTACCCACGAGAAGAATATCGTCCACGCTGTAATACCTCGCAACCGTGTCCCTGATTTTCTCCAGTGCCGCCGTCGTCTCCTCACCCTCCAGCGGAACATTGAGTTCGAGGACAAAACGGGAATCGTCCTCGCCGAGAAGCTGATCCTTCGCTATGCTGATCTGGGAATAGGCATCCGTCAGGGTCTCCTCCAGATCATCATCCAGCGTGATATTTCCGTTCTCCTTCTGATCGTAAATAAACAGGAACATGTCAATCAGCGGAACCTTGTAATCCGAGACACCGCTGACCAACGCCCCGTAATTGCTCTGGTCGAGCGCATATGCCGAGTACAGGAGATCAGCCACCTCGACATCCATATCGATCATCTCCGAAAACTGCCTCGGTGTCAGCTGCTGTGTCAGCATGTAGCCGTCCATCGCCTCGATATTCGCAAGTCCCATGCAGGAGTTTACCTCATCCAGCCGTGACAGGGCATCAAGCGCCTTTGCCTCCCGCTCATAGTCTCCGTTCGGAACAATGACCGCAAGCTGGTTGATCTCTCCAAATTCCTTGTTCACCATACTGACCGAGAACTTGTTGTCGCTCATTCTGCTCGAGCTGAGCGAATTGACATCATAGGCATAATTCGCCTTGCTCGACAGGATAAATGCCGCAATTACCGCAACCACAAGGAGCGGCGGCACGATAAATCTCGTCAGGACGCAGAACTTTCCGACCGCCGTGATCTTCGGCACGAAGCTCCTGTGATGGGAACCGTCGATCGCCTTGGAAAAGGTGAGCAGCAGCCCCGGCATCAGGAAGAACACCGCCACCATACTGAATATGATGGACTTTGCCAGAATAATACCCATATCATAGCCGATCCGAAACTGCATGAACATCATGGCAACCATGCCGGAGATTGTCGTCAGGGAGCTCGAGGAAATTTCCGGAATTGCCTTGCTCAGCGCCACAATCACCGCCTCCCTCGCATCCTTGTCCTCGTGCTCCTCCATGAAACGGTGTGCCAGAATAATCGCATAATCCACCGCCAGACCGAGCTGCAGGACAACTGCAATGGAGTTCGTCACAAAGCTGATTGTTCCGAACCAGTAGTTTGTTCCTTTATTTAAAATTGCCGCGACAATAAACGTCATCAGGTATACCGGGATCTCCGCGTAGGTCGTGGAGGTGAACAGCAGTACCGCCACGATAACCACGCCTGCAAGCATAAGTATCAGGATCATGTCGCCGTTCAGGTCGTCCGCGTCCCGCTCCTCCTGACCGATGTCCGAGGAATAGTAAGTGTCGTAGTCCGACAGCTCGTCGAGCACCTGCTCCAGATGCTGCTTTGTCGCCTCCGCATCCGCGTCCTCGTCAAAGGTCACGGAAAACAGCGCCTCCATGTCGTGATAATGCGCATCCGTGTCATCGAAATCCAGCATGCTGACACCGTCCATCGCCTCGATCTCGTCCGCCAGCGTCTGCGCCTCGTCATAGGTGATATTGCACACCAGTATACGCGCGCTTCCGTAGGTGATAAACTGTTCCTCCATACGGTCGAGACCTCTTCTCGTCTCCGTCGTATCCGGCAGATAGGTCGTCAGATCATTGTTTACCTTTACCTTATCCATCGACAGAATACAGAACACGCATATCACAATGAAGATCAGGTAGAACCCTTTCCGCTTGTCAACGATCAGCGTGGCAAGCTTTATCATAAAGGATTCGTCTTTTTTCTCTTTTGCCATAATTTGTCTCTCGTTCCTTTCCCGCCCGTTCCGCGTTTTTATTTCAATGCATTCCGCTAATCATAATAGCCGTAACCGCCGTCATCCCAGAAATAATCATAGCTGTCCCAGCCCCAGTCGCTGTCGTCATACCAGTCGTCGTCATCTGTCAGCCACCATTCGATCAGGTCAAGCAGCCCGAAATCATCCGTGTAGTCGTCCCAGCCGCCCCAGTCGTTCTCATACCAGTCATCATAGTCAAAATAATTATCAACACCGCTGGCACTCACAAATTTCTCGAGCCATGTGACATATTCCCTGTCAATTCCGACATTGAGGAAAATCCTCTCCAGCGACTCATAAAATTCGGCATCTCCGTAGGGCAGTGTGACGGATAGTCCCGTCATGCCGATTTCATCGGAAGTACAGCCGAAATAGGCGATGGCAAGATTAACCGCCGCCGACAATGCCTTCGCCTCCTCGGAGCTGATATTCTGTGCGACTGCCATGATGTCCGTGATGTAATAATCGGACATATCGTAATCGAACAGGCCTCTGTCCCGGAGCGCAGGATGCGCCCTTCCGCCGCCCTTGACATGCATACTGTAGTTTTCTCCCAGCAGCGCGCTCTCGTTGGCATAGGCGAAATCAATCCATGCCCTGTACAAGATCTTCATATAGGACTCATCAATCAGCGCCAGCGTGGAGCCGTCCTGATCGTAGTCCTCGTTGTCGGAGATCATGTCATCCACAATAATTTTTCCAAGCTCCGCCGTGGCAATCGACGGATTCCGCGCGAGTGCATCCAGCCAGCCCGTGTAGGACCAGCCCAGACCGGACTCAAAATCCTCCGACAATATCATGTAGTCGCAGTAATCATACATGGCGCAGCACAGCTCCAGTGAGGACATGATACAACAGTCCATGCCGATAAAGTCAAAATAGATGCCGCTCTTCCTGACCGCCTCCTGCATCTCGTCGATTGTCAGAGAAGCATCCTCCGGCTGATGCTCGTCGTAGCCGTAGCCATACACCGGGCCTCCGCCATGGTTCCAGAGGATCAGGATATACCGGTTTGCCGGATAATTTTCCGCGCCCCAGCGGATGAAATCCGCAAGCGTCTCCGGCGCCGTGCAGTCCAGCTGCCCGAGGGAATCATCCACCAGAACAAGCCCTCCGTTCTCCGCCTTGTACCGCTGCGTATGATCCGAGGCAATCCCGTGCGTGCGCGCCCATTGCTTCGTTCCGAGCGTCTCAATCAATAGATTGACCTGACTGTTCGTCCGCGCCGCCAACATTTCACTGATGTCCTCCGACGCCTCCTCCGCCTCCGTCTCCAGATCCGAACCATTCATATAGATCATGACGGTCACGACATCGCTGCCGTCTCCGTTCAGGTTTACCTGTTTTTCCTCCAGAGCATCCTCCGGGAAGCCGTATGCCACATCCGCAGCCACCGAACCCTCGACGCTCCCGCTGTTCCCATCCGTCTGCTGGTTCTGCTCCACCGCCGGTACCGTATTTTCCGCCAGAGCGTCTGCTCCCTGTTCCTCCTCGTCCAATGGCAGGAACATCAATATCACAAATCCGACCACAAGAATCAGCAGGATATTCCGCACCGTCCTCATAAAACCTTTTTTCTTTTTCCTCATCCAACCACCTCTTCCTTTGCAATGCATTATACTTCCTTCCGGCGAAATCGGCAAGCATGGTCGGTTCACTTTTTTCTTGTCATGTGGAATATCCTGCTATATAGTTAGGGAAAGATATGTGTGAGTAAACAGGAAAGGAAATACGGGAAACCAAAATGAATTCATTCGATATTATAGGGCCTGTCATGGTCGGCCCTTCCAGCTCCCACACAGCGGGCGCAGTCCGCATCGGAAACATTGCCAGAAGGCTGCTCGGCGAACCTGTCAAGCGCGCAGAAGTCTTCTTCCACGGCTCCTTCCTCTCAACCGGAAAGGGGCACGGCACAGACCGCGCGATCATCGCCGGACTGCTCGGCTTTTCCGTGGATGACCCGCGCATTGCAGACAGCTTCCGCTACGCGGACGAGGCGGGAATGATCTACAAGCTATCGGGCACCGATCTCGGGGATGTTCATCCAAATTCCGTGAGACTGGTTCTCGCAGGAATGCACGGCAACACTCTCCGGCTGATCGCCTCTTCCATCGGCGGCGGTGCCGTCCGCATCACGGAGATCGACGGTCTGAGCGTGAATTTTTCGGGCGATTCACCGACGCTCATCATCAGCAATCAGGACAGACCCGGACGTGTAACCGAGGTAACGTCCCTGCTGGGCACAGAGAATATCAATGTCGCCGCCATGCAGCTGCACAGGGCGGAGCGCGGCGGAAACGCCGTCATGGTGCTTGAGTGCGATCAGGAGGTTCCGGCGCAGGTCATCCGGCAGCTGTCGGAACTGGAGGGAATACTGAAGGTGACTTATTTAAGTGGGGAAAGCGCGTAACCGATGAGACCTGTCCTAGTGACGTTGCGCGAAATGCACAGACCACCGCAGGCACGCTTTCGCTACCTTCCGCACGCAGCGGCACATAAG
>USGM01000050.1 GCA_900554205.1 uncultured Lachnospiraceae bacterium | reverse complement strand
GAGTGCACCGCGCAGGAAAAGGCAGCGTCCTAAAATCAAAAAAGAGCTTTCTCCGATTTTCAGGAGAAAGCTCTTTTTATTTCATTGCGCTGCGCTCAGTTCTTTTTCATCAGCTGTTCATCCTGCTGCAAAAGCTGCTGCGTGATGATATCGAGCTGCCGGTGCTTGGCCATGCGGTCGGCGATGTTGTTCTGCACCAGCTCCGTCTCCTGATGGCCGCGGAAGGACAGCTTGAGCAGAATCGGCGTCAGGATCGTGCCGCATACGACCGTGATGACGACCGGCGTCATCATCGCGGGCGACAGCACACCCATCGAAAGGCCGCGGTTGGCGACGATCAGCGCGACTTCGCCGCGGCAGGCCATGCCCACGCCGACCTGGATGCTCTCGCGCGTGGTGAACTGGCACGCCTTGGCGCCAAGGCCGCAGCCGAGGAGCTTCGAGATGATCGAAACAAGCAGCAGCAAAATCGAGAAGACGACCATGCCGCCCGTCAGACCCGTGATCTGCACATTGATACCGATGCTCGCGAAGAACACCGGCGTGAGCAGAAGATACCCGAGGGGGTTGTACTTCGTCTGGATGTAGGTGCCCTTGGGCGTGCACGCGACGGCAAGGCCCGCGGCGTAAGCGCCCGTGATATCAGCGACGCCGAAGAACTCCTCGGCGCAGTAGGCCATCACAAGGCACAGGACAAAGGCGAACACGGAGTTTCTGTGGCTGGCCCAACCGTGCTGACGCTTGAGCATCCAGCAGAAGATGCGGTTCGCGCCAAAGCCGACCACGAAGGCAAAGACGAAAAAGCCCACGATCTTGAGGAGCACCATGCCGATGCTCTCGTCACCGCCGGCAAGGCTGCAAACGAGCGTCAGGGCGATCAGGCCGAGCACATCGTCGATGAGCGCGGCGGCCAGGATCGTGTTGCCGACCTTGGTCTCGAGCTTTTTCATCTCCTTGAGCGTTTCGACTGTAATGCTCACGGACGTGGCCGTCAGGATGGTGCCGATGAAGATGTTTTCGATAAAGCCGGTGCTCTCGATGAGTCCCAGCTCATCCGCGCCCCATGCAAGCGCCGTGCCCATGAGAAACGGCACGACCACGCCGAGGACCGCGACCATGAAGCCCGCCTTGCCGCTGTGCTTGAGCTCGTTGATGTCCGTGCCCATACCGGCGGAGAACATCAGCACGATGACGCCAAGCTCGCTGAGCTGCTTGGTGAATTCCGTTTCCGAAAGCAGGCCAAGGCCTGCGGGGCTGAGCAAAAGGCCCGCAATCAGCGCGCCCACGACCTGCGGCATCTGAAACTTCTGCGCAATGAGGCCCAGAATCTTCGTGCTCAGCAGGATCAGCGCAAGATCCAGCAAAAAGTGATACGACATATTGATCTCCTCCCAAACTCTCTGATCTCTATCCAAATTCTTCCGTTTCATTTCGCGAGGCTCTATTCTAACTTCTTTTTTTCTTTTTTCAACAGTCAGAATCACCAAGGAAACGGAAGAATTCCTGCACAGCTCAGGCAAAATGCAATATATCTTTCATTTTTAACGTGAAATGTTTGCTTTGATTCCGTTTCCATAGCCGTTTTCACAAAAAGCAGCGTCAAATGCGGCGTTAAGAAGCCGTGAAATATGGACAGATTCATTGAATTTCTCTATGATTTACAGGGATATCGTCTATATCGTCCACGCATCGCGCACATTTTGTCGCTCACGCCCATTTTGCATCTTTTCCTGCATTTTGCGCACCCTTTCTATGATAAATTGCTCTCATCCATAGCTTATATGTCGAGGGTATTATAACCACTTTTCCCCGCACTGTCAAGAAATTCCCGGTCATCCGCCCGTCTGTCAGCGTTCCAGCTTCAGATAGCTCTCGTAAATCTCACAGACCTTTGCCGCATCCTTCGGATCGGGCATCTCACAGAAAATACGCAGCAGCGGCTCCGTGCCGGAAAATCTTGCGATGACCCAGCCGCCATTCCTGAAATAAACCTTGGAACCGTCGAGGTAGCTTACCTTCTCGATCTCAAACGGCAGCTCAGGAAGCTGCTTGTCCTCCAGCAGAATCTTCTTGATCTCCGCCTTCTTCTCGTTGTTGAAGTGATAATCCCGCTCCTCCATCTGGATACTGCCGAATTCCGCCTCGACATCCGCAATGATCTGGGACAGCTTCTTGCCGGACGCAGCGATCATCTCAACGAGCAGCATGCCCGCATAGATGCCGTCCTTGCCCTTGATATGTCCCCTGACAGTAAGTCCGCCGGAGGACTCTCCGCCGATGACCGCATTCGTCTCATTCATTTTAGCCGATACATATTTGAAGCCGACCGGAACCTCATAGCACTTCTCGCCGAATGCCTCCGCAACTCTGTCGAGGACATGCGTGGTGCAGATATTGCGCACTGCGGGGCCCTGCCAGTTCTTGAACTTCTTGAGATAATAATACAGCACAACAAGGATTTCATT
This sequence comes from uncultured Lachnospiraceae bacterium, assembly GCA_900554205.1. Lineage (GTDB taxonomy): Bacteria > Bacillota > Clostridia > Lachnospirales > Lachnospiraceae > Acetatifactor. Next base: position 20,449 of record USGM01000050.1, on the reverse strand, counting down.
CGGATGCAGGAATCTTCCCGTGTCATCGATGATGCCCAGTCTGTCCGCATCTCCGTCCGTTGCGATACCGATGTCGTAATGCTTGTCCGTCACATAGGTCTGGAGCATGTGCAGCGTCGCTGCAGAAGGTGCGGGCAGTCTGCCGCCGAACAGCGTGTCATGTCTGTCATGGATGACCTCCACCTCGCAACGTGCCGTCTGCAGCAGTGTGCGCAGCGAAGTCTCCGAAACGCCGTACATAGGATCAAGGACAACGCGCAGTCCGCTCTTGCGGATGACATCCATATCGATTGCCGCCATAATGTTATCCAGATACTCATTCAGCGGGTAGATCTCTTCGATCAGTCCCTGTGCCTTCGCCGCATCATATTCCATCTCCGCAACAGGCTTCTCCACCTTTGCGATATAGCTCTCGATCTCTCCCGTCTGGGTCTCATCGGCATCGCGCCCGCCCGCGGTGAAGACCTTGATGCCGTTGTAAATCGCCGGGTTATGGCTTGCAGTAACCATCATGCCGTAGGCGAAATCATGCTTCTCCACATAATACATAACGAGCGGGGTCGGTGAGGATTTATTGATCAGATAGGATTTCACTCCTTCTGCCGCAAAGACAACTGCCGCCCACTGCATCGCTTCCTTGGACAGGAAACGTCTGTCATAGCCCATGACAATGCCCTTCTTTTCAACGCCCTCATGCTTCATCTTATCGCAGAGCGCCTTCGCCAGTGTCTGAATATTCTCCTTTGTGAATTCATCTCCGATTACGGCTCTCCAGCCGCCTGTGCCAAATTTAATCATGTTCTTTTCCCATACCTTTCTCTTTTTATGTAATTAATATTTCTCTTCTCTAGAGTTCCCCATTGTCTTTTCAACGATTCGTATCCGACCTGGGGAGCCTGACGCCCCATTCGCCTCCTTTTCTCTTCTATTGATGTAAAGTCCAGCCAGAGACTGTTCTGTCCGAGTTCTCCCGCAAAGAGTTTTTCCTCTTCCGTGAAATCCAGCACACAGACCGGCACTGCGGACGCAAGCCGCAATGTACGGAAAGCCCTCTCCCCCTTCAATGGACAGACCGTGATTGCCAGACCATACTCCGTATAAAAATCCTCTATCTCCTCCTGCACACTCTCCGTGAGATCCTCCTCCCGGAGATACCATTGCAGGCTTTTCATATGCCGGGCAAGCTCCCCTAAAACTCCAAAGATACATTCCGCCATGCCCAGCAGAATAAATTCCGAATATCTGCCGTCCACTCTCCCGAGCAACGGTCTCACCCACCGATAATCCTTATAGTTCCGAAATTCGGGGATGTTCCAGAGCATACCGAAGCATCCGCCGATTCCCGTCACCGCATCCGTCAGAAATTGCAGCCCGTCCTCGTAGACGCACCAGAATCTCCCTGTACCGCCAGCCTTCTCCGCACTGTCCAGAAGCTCCCGGATAAACCGGCTCATGCTGTCCTCGATCGCTTCCCTGCGGATTTCATACTCCAGAAGCCGCCCGGCATATTCCTGCCGTCTCTGCCATGCCTCCCGGCTCCTGCGCCTTTCCTCGCGTCTCGTCGCCAGCCAGCCCCGGATGCTTCTCCGGTAGAAATTGTCTGCCATTGTGCCCGGCGCCTCGCCCGACCTTTCCGGCGCACTCTCAGCCCCTTCCTCCGGCTCATTCCCCAGGGGCTTCTCCGGTCTCTCCGGCAGCCGTCTGCCGAACCAGCTGTCGGCGGTTGCCGCGATTCCTGCCTTGACAAAAAGGTAGTCCTCACAATACATCAGCTGGAAGCCGTCCTTGTCCGCTTCTTTTTTCCGATACAGATAAATAATAGTGTCCATGCCCTAAATATATGTTGCGGGCGACACTGCTATGCCTCGAAAATTTCCTCCACTCCGGCAAGCAGCCCCTCCATGGTCTCCATGGAATTAATCATGCCGCGGAAGTGCGCGGAATGGGGCATACCGGTCGTGTACCATGCAAGATGCTTCCGCATCTCCCGGACTGCCGTGTACTCACCCTTGCATTCCATCTGCAATGCGGCATGGCGGAGAATGACTTCCTTTTTCTCCCTGCTGTCCGGGCGCGGCAGCTTCGTGCCATCTTCCAGAAAGCGCACCACCTCCCGGAAAATCCATGGATTCCCCTGTGCAGCACGCCCGATCATCACGCCGTCACAGCCGGTCATCTCGAGCATCGCCTTCGCCGCCTCCGGGCTGTCTACATCGCCGTTTCCGATCACGGGAATCTTCACGGCTTCTTTCACCTGCCGGATGATGTCCCAGTCTGCTTTTCCACTGTAATACTGCGCTCTTGTCCGCCCATGGACAGCAACCGCCGCGACCCCACAGCTCTCCGCAAGCCTTGCAATCTCGACTGCGTTAATACAGCTGTCGTCAAAGCCCTTTCGGATCTTGACGGTCACCGGTTTTTTCACTGCCCTGACAAGCGCTGTCAGAACCTGCTCCGCCAGACGGGGATTCTTCATCAGTGCCGAGCCCTCCCCATTGTTGACGACCTTCGGCACCGGGCAGCCCATGTTGAAATCCAGAATGGAAAAGGGTCTGTCCTCGATCCTCGCCGCCATCTGCGCAAGGATTTCCGGGTCAGAGCCGAAAAGCTGTAGGGATGCCGGATGCTCCTGCGGGTGGATTGTCAAAAGTTCCTCTGTATTCTTATTGTTGTAATAGATTGCCTTAGCACTGACCATCTCCATGCAGACCAGCCCCGCGCCCATTTCCCTGCAGAGCAGCCGAAACGGCAGATCCGTCACCCCAGCCATCGGAGCCAGAATGACGTTGTTGTCCAGTGTCACATCACCGATCTTAAGCTTCTTCACATCTCTTCTCACTATTTCTGATTTTTTTCGTAAATGATGCGGAGTCCCTCCAGCGTCAGATAGCTGTCGTAAATATCAATAGCGTCCGTCTCGTCCGCGATCAGCCTGCCGAGACCGCCTGTCGCCACGACACGCAGCTGTCCGATGCCGCTCTCCTCCTTCACCTTCCGGATAATATATTCTGTCTGACCGATCTGTCCATAGACCAGTCCCGCCTGCATACTGGTAATCGTCTCCTGCGCCAGAATCGATTTCGGCTTTCTGATCTCTATGTTGGGCAGCTTCGCTGTCTGCTTCCAGAGTGCCTCGGAGCTGATACGGATTCCGGGAGCCGTGATGCCCGCTGCGAACTCGCCCTTCTCCGTCACCAGGTCATAGGTGGTTGCCGTTCCAAAGTCGAGCACGAGCACCGGTCCGCCGTACTTCTCATAGGCTGCCACAGCATCCACGATTCTGTCCGCCCCGATTGCCCTCGGATCCTCGGTCACAATACGGATTCCGGTCTTTGTGCCAGGTCCGACATTGATCGGTCTGGTATGCGTGTATTTGACCAACGCACCGATCAGGGAGTGCATAACGTCCGGCACGACGCTCGCCACGATCGACCCTTCCAGCTCCAGCGCTTCAATGCCTTTGTTTTTTAACAGCTGTGTGATGAACACGCCGTATTCGTCGGAGGTTCTCGGCTGCTTCGTCATCATGCGGAACGTGGCCCTCAGCTCCTGCCCGTCGTAGACGCCAAGCGTCATATTCGTATTTCCCACATCAATCACAAGTATCATGGCTCACCTCCGCTCAGTCCTGTTCACTCAAGAATCCCGAGACGTCCTCCTTCAGGATGAAGACCCTGTAGTACAGGCTCAGTGACTCGAACAGCTCCTGCCGGTTTCTGCGAACCTCGCCGACCAGCAGCCCGCTCCCGACCTCATCATAGTAAATATCATCCTCTTCAGCCTCGGTCTCCAGAACGACGTTGCCGTCCTCCTCAAAACCGATGGTGAACACACCGCCTACCTCCTCGGTAAACAGTACACAGATGATATGCAGCTCCTCCTTGATGGATTCGGGTATTCCCTTGAACTGCTCGTTAAAATAATATTTCTTTTCGTATGCGTTTGCCCCGCAGAGCACTGTCTTCTTCTCTTCCATCCTGCCTCGCATTCAGTCCTTTCAGACGGCAATCCTAGACATAGCCGTAAATTCCTCTGACGGATACCTCACCGGCATAGACCCGGCTGACGCTGCCGTCCTCCATGCTGACCAGAAGCTCACCTGTGCTGTTGATTCCCTGCGCCACACCCTGAAACTCTCCCTTGGGATCAAGGACGCGCACCTCTCTGCCTCTGTTCACCAGCAGTCCGTTATACTCCGCCAGTACACCGGACAGATCCGTAGAGCTTTGGAATTTCTCATAGTATTTTTCAAACGCCCGCATCACATTCGCAATCAGCCCCGCCTTCGATACGCTTTTGCCGCATTCCGCCTCAAGGCTGGTCGCGCTGGCAGTAAGCTCAGGCGCAAATTCCTGTATGCCGACGTTGATGCCGACGCCGATGACGACGTAATGAATGAACTCTCTCTCGACGCTCATCTCCGTCAGGATGCCGCAGACCTTCCTTCCGTTTACCACAATGTCATTCGGCCACTTGATGCCCGCCTCGATGCCGCAGGTCTCCCGGATGCCCTCCGCCACGGCGAGCGCCATGAGCAGTGTCACCATGGATGCCTTGTCGGGCGCGTAATCCGGTTTCAGGATCAGCGTGAAATAGACATTGATGCCCGCCGGGCTGTTCCATGTCCTGCCGCGTCTGCCGCGCCCCGCCGTCTGCATGTCCGCCACGAGCAGTGCTCCCTGCGGTGCGCCGTTCTCCGCGTCCAGCTTTGCCTGCACATTCGTGGAGCCGATCTCGGAATAAAAGGTGACGGGATGACCTGCCCACTCCGTCTTCATGCGGCTGTCCAGCTCATTCTGCCCGAAGACCTCATTCTCCGGCAGAAGAATATAGCCCTTGTTCTTCACCGCTTCAATGTGATAGCCTTCCTTTTTCAGTTGGTTGACCGCCTTCCACACAGCAGTCCGCGAAACACTGAAGCGCTCACAGAGCTCCTGTCCCGACAGATAACCGCCGCGCTCCCTGAGAAGCGCCAATATCTCTGCTTTCATTCCTTCTCCCATCTCTTTCCGGCAGATCGCTTTGCTGCTCCTCTATGCCAGAGTTGCGTACATGACCGCCTTGATCGTGTGCATACGGTTCTCCGCCTCCTCAAAGACAAGTGACTGCTTCGACTCGAAGACCTCGTCCGTGACCTCCATCTCCGTAATTCCGAAACGCTCACCCATCTGCGCCCCGATCTTCGTCTTTAAATCATGGAATGCCGGCAGGCAGTGCATGAATACGGCATTCTCGCCCGCATTCTCCATAGCCTCTCTGTTTACCCGATAGGGGGACAGCTCCTCGATGCGCTCCGTCCACACTTCATCCGGCTCTCCCATGGAAACCCACACATCCGTATAGACAACGTCGGCTCCTGCCGTTCCGCTCTTCACATCCTCTGTCAGTGTGATGCTGCCGCCGGTCTTCGCCGCGATCTCCTCACACTGTGCCACAAGCGCCTTATCCGGGAAATACTTCGCCGTCGTACATGCGACAAAGTGCATTCCCATCTTTGCGCACGCAACCATCAGGGAATTTCCCATATTGTAACGGGCATCTCCCATATAGGTGAGCTTAATGCCCTTCAGATAACCGAAATGCTCACGGATTGTCAGCAGGTCGGCAAGCATCTGGGTGGGATGGAACTCATTTGTCAGTCCGTTCCAGACAGGCACCTTGGAATATTTTGCAAGCTCCTCAACAATGTCCTGACCGAAGCCGCGGTACTCGATACCCTCGTACATGCCCGCAAGCACTCTCGCAGTGTCCGCAATGCTCTCCTTCTTGCCGATCTGTGATCCGGTAGGATCCAGATACGTCGTTCCCATTCCAAGATCATGTGCAGCCACCTCAAATGCACATCTGGTGCGGGTACTTGTCTTCTCGAAAATCAGAGCAACATTCTTTCCGCGCAGACTGTCCACGGGAATCCCTTTTTTCTTCTTTTCCTTCAATTCCGCCGCCAGATCCAGCAGATAGACAATCTCCTCCGGTGTAAAATCCAGCAGCTTTAAGAAATCTCGTCCTTTTAAGTCCATCACACACCCACCTTTCAATCTCATGAATTCGTACGCATTATTGTACCACAAAAGACCGGCCCCCACAAGGGGAACCGGCCTTTTTCGACTGGCTGTATTTACTTGTTTCCAACCTCTTTCCATGCGGTTGCAAGGCTTGCGATGCCCTGCAGTTCAGCAGGAAGAAGAATGGTGTTCGCCTTGCCGTCGGCAACCTTCTCGAACGCCTCTAAGCTCTTCATCTTCAACACTGCCTCGTCGGCTCCCGCTTCCTTCAGCATACGGATACCGTCGGCATTCGCCTGCTGTACCTTAAGAATCGCCTCAGCTTCACCTTCTGCCTCGCGGATCATCTTTTCCTTCTCGGCCTCTGCGCGGAGGATTGCGGACTGCTTCTCAGCCTCTGCACGAAGGATTGCAGATTCCTTTTCACCGGTTGCAACCAGAATCTTCGCCTGCTTCTCACCTTCTGCCCTTGTGACAGCTTCACGCTTTTCACGCTCTGCCTTCATCTGCTTCTCCATGGCATTCTGGATCTCAGCAGGAGGAATGATGTTCTTAAGCTCCACACGGTTCACCTTGATACCCCAGGGGTCAGTAGCGATATCCAGTGCGGAACGCATCTTTGTGTTGATCGTGTCACGGCTGGTAAGCGTCTGATCCAGCTCCAGCTCACCGATGATATTACGAAGGGTGGTAGCCGTCAGGTTCTCAATCGCCATCATCGGGTTCTCAACGCCGTAGGTGAACAGCTTGGGATCGGTGATCTGATAGAACACGACCGTGTCAATTCTCATCGTAACATTATCCTTGGTAATAACGGGCTGGGGCGGGAAATCTGCCACCTGCTCCTTCAGATTCACTCTTCTTGCAATCTTGTCAAGGAAAGGCATTTTTACATGGAAACCAACAGACCATGTTCCCTGATACGCACCCAGACGTTCAATGACACATGCCTGCGCCTGAGGAACAATTTTCAGGCAGGATACAAGGATTCCTAAAACCAACACAACCAATACAATAACAATAGCCCACATGGCAACCTCTTTCTGTACTGTTAATGACAGTACGCTCTTAATCATAATCTATGTCATCCCAAACCGGCATTCTAATTCTCCGGCTTGCGGGACTCCATCTCCTCCATCTGCAAAACACTCATTGGCTCCGGCACAGTCGGCTGTGCGGGACCCTTTGCCAAGGTCTGTTCATCCGGTCTTACAATCAGCTTCACGCCGTTAATTGCAACGACGTTCACTACACTGCCAACCGCGATCCGCATCTTATCGTCACAGCTTCTTGCAGTCCATTCCTGACCACCGACCGTTACCTGCCCGATCCCCTGCAGATTATCGATCTCTCCTGTGACAATCGCCTGTCTTCCGACAATGCTCTCTGCGTTCGTCTTGACGCGATCCTTGTTGAAATACTTGACCGCAACCGGTCTTGTAAAGAACAGCAGCAACAGCGATACCACAAAAAACAAAATCACCTGCAGCCAGATTGGCGCATGCAGCAGAGCCGCGAAAATCGCTACCAGTGCTCCGCCCGCAAACCATATCGTAGTCAGTCCGAGCGTCATCAGTTCGACAACGATCGCAAGAATCAGAAACACAAGCCAGAAAATCATTACTTCATTCATCGAATCACTCCCCTTCTTAAATTACTTGACTCCCTCATCACTCATGTAATGCTATTATAGCCTAAAAATACCTTGCGGGCAATCTGTTTCTTCGCACGATAGGAAATTCTATAGTTCAAAAAAGCAGTGCTGCGAAATTTCCACAGCACTGCCCTTATCGTTATCACTCCTTAGTAGAATACATGATTTCCGATCACAAGTCCCTCCCGACCGTTGACACGGCGGAAGTGCGTCAGATCTCCGACATTGGAAACACCGGAAATTGCCTCCTCCGCTGCACGGATACAGCTGTCCTTGATCTTACCGGACTCATACACTCTGTTTACCTTGCCGCTCATGGCAGGTGTAAACTGACCCGAAGCATAGATTACACCGTGAATACTGTTAGGGTACGCTCCGCTTCTGACACGGTTCATGACAACCGCACCGACAGCCACCTGTCCCTCGTAGGACTCACCGCCCGCCTCGCACTGAATCAGCGCCGCAAGCAGAAGCGTGGTATCTGCATCTGTAGTGTATGCGCCATAGTTGACATGACGTTTTGCTTCCCTCTCCGCAGCCTCACGAGCCTTGATTTCATCTATCGTCTCACCGGCATCGATCAGGAAATCCGTCACGACATACTCCGAGGAAACATAGCCGTCCACGCCGTCGTAATCAATGCATACCCAGCCGCTTCCGTCATCTCCCTCAAGCACCTCGACGATCTCACCCTTCGGAAGCAGTCCGTAGACCTCCGCCTCCGTACCGGGCTCTTTTCTGACACGAAGCGTTTCCGTGTCCACCGTGGCGATCATCTTGCCGACATCGTTTGCCAGTGTCAATGCGTCGTCTCCGAACAACAGGTATTCATCCGACGCCCACCCGACGATGTTTCCCGACTGGAGCTTTGTCCAGCCGTCTCTTCTGTCGAGAATCGTTCCTCCACAGTCCTTGTACAACTTTCCTACTTTGTCTGCCGTCTCGCTGGCATCCGCTCTCACATTCAGAGCAGTCTTCACGTTTGCCATGACCAGAGTCGTGGAACGTTCTTCCTTCTCCCAGAGATTCAGGTTCAATTCCTTTGCCGTGGCATTTACGATCTCTTCGGAGTTTGTCACTCCGGGATTCAGCAGGGCCGCCACGCCCCCTCGCATATCCTCAAGAGAACTATTCTCGCCAGCCTGAACGGTCAGATCTGCATGCAACGCCACAAACAGGAAACACAAAATTCCCAACGCCACAGCAGACAACCTTCTGCTTATCGTCATATTTCCCTCCGTACCTCCTAATAAGTCTTATTAAGAATTGTTGCCCAATCTTAATAAATTTATTACAAAGTTGTTAAATTTATTACGGAAGGTATCATAGCAGACAATTTTTTTTTTGTCAAGTCCGGGCAAAATCAGGCAAATTTTCTACCGTTCGGTATCCAGAACTATTTCTGTCGGTACTATGTGCTCAATGTCCTCGCCGTTTCCCTCGGTCCAGATGAATGTAATCTTGAAGTTCTTTCCCGCATTTTTTCTCACAAAATCAGCCTGCTCCGGCGATTGCGTCAGATCCGCATAAACGAAATGCCTGTATTGCAGATCATCCTCCGCACCTGTAAGTTCAAACACAAATACTCCGTTATTCTCCTCCATCATATCCGTGCCATAAAATGTGTGGGCACTGTTGTCCGGCTCGCTGTCTGATACTACAGACTTTGACGAAACCGAGACCACGCTGTAGCCGTCGAAGCAGCTATCAGAGTTCGGGATCAGTTCAGCCGTGATTTCATATTCATGCACTGACTCTGTTCCATCGTACCCCACCTTAAAGGCGGCGGTGACGATCACGCCATCGTCCTTACACTCAAACTCATATCCCGTGATCCTGCCATAATTCAGGAAACTTGCAGTATCATATCGGTCTATATAGCCGTCAACATATGCCGAAAAATCTACCTCCGTATTCGTGAGGGAATACTGCATGTAATTCAGCTCGTCCACGCTGATCTTTCCGCCATTTTCGTCCGAAATGCTGTCTAAATAATCAAACGAGACTCTTGCATTCTGTATGAATCTCGCAATGAAGGTTTCCTTCCAGTCCTCGCTGTTGACCGAGGCTGCATTAAATTTCTCATAAGTAAGCGCCAGCTGTGTAATCGCGGTCTTTAAATTTTCGCCCATGGAAAACTCCGATGTTTCTTTCGCAACCTTCCGCAGTTTTCCTTGTTGCACGATATAGGAACCGGGCATCTTCCGGAGAAACTTCTCCGTAATACACCGCTACTTCATCCGTGCTATACTCCAAAATGTAATAGCTGAAAACAACCGTATCGTCGGAAAATACTGCTTCAGGATACTTGATATAGATTTTGTTATCTTCTATTGCCTGTATGTTAGACGAATTAGCTAAAAAGCGATAAGAGGATTCCGATTCATAATCAAATATATCATATCCTCCGTCTGCCTTTTTAATGATTAACCTGCCAACACCATAATCCGAAGGGTACTCATATTCTCCGACCAAATTCTCTAACTGTTCCCCAAAATTGACTTGCTCGCCTTCAACCTTTTCCGCCTGTCCACACGCAGAAAGAACAAGTATCATAGTCAAAACCGCCAATACCGTTTTCCTCATCTACCATTCCCCTCCCCGCCGCTACCTCTTATCGTTATAATATACACCACCCCCGCTTCCCACGCAATAGCGTCAATCATCTGATAGCATATTACAGAAACCGTATGCAGAATCCGCCCGGCTGCAGCACCCCATCCTGCAGCTTACGCGAAAACAGAATTTCTCCTTCTTCAGACCGCAGGACGTTGACGTCCTCCTCCCCTGCATTGACAAGAATTTCCAGCCGTTCGCTCCAGCCGATCTTCTGGAACTGGATCACACGCGGATTCTCATATTCTGCCGGGAAATGAAAGTTGCGCTCCCGCATGAGCGGCTGGGTCTTTCTCAGCTCAATCAGCCTCTTCACAAAATCGCTCTGCTCCGCGAAGCATCCCCTCTCAATATCCTCCCACGGCATACACCGCCTGCAATCCGGATCAAAGCCACCCTCCATGCCGATCTCCGTTCCGTAGTAGATGCAGACGCTTCCCGGCATGGTAAACAGCAGCATCAACAGAGCGTCATACTCGTCCTTCCCCGCCACAACGTTGCGCAGTCTCTGCGTATCATGGGAATCCAGCATGTTGAAAAGTACATCGTTCGTCTGCTGCATATAGTTGGTGTAACAGCGGTTGATCATATACTCAAAATCCCTGCCGGTCAGCCTCTTGTCGATAAAGAAATCCTTCATGCTTCCGGCGAGAGGATAGTTCATGACCGCGTCATATTCGTCTCCTCTCAGCCATGCAATCGCGTCGTGCCAGATTTCCCCGAGAATATAAATTTCCGGCTTGATCGCTTTCAGTGCTGTGCGTAATTCCTTGCAGAAGGTGTGCGAGATTTCGTTGGCGACATCTATTCTGATCCCGTCCACATCATATTTGCGCACCCAGCCGCAGACAACGTCCACCAGATATTTTCTTACCTTCGGATTGTTCGTGTTCAGCTTCGGCATACCGTCAAAGAAAGCAAAGGTATAGAGCTGCCCCTTCTTTGCCGCCTGCCAGTTGGGATCGAGCGGCCATTCCTGAATCATGAACCAGTCGTAATATTCCGAGGCAGGCCCTTTCTCCAGCACATCCTGCCACGGCCTGAAGCAATAGCCCGCATGATTCAGCACGGCGTCTAGCATGATTTTAATGCCCCGCGCGTGCGCCTGACTGACGAGCTCCTGCATGATGACGTCATCCCCGAAGTGCGGATCAATCCGTTCATAATCCGTCGTATCGTATTTATGGTTGGAGGGGGATTCGTTGATCGGCGTGAGGTAAAGCCCTGTCACACCCAGCCCTTGCAGGTAATCCAGCTTCTGCGTAATCCCTTCCAGATCGCCGCCGTAAATATCCCGGGAACCCTGAACCGGCTCGCACTTCCACTCCTTTACCCCCTCCGGATCATTCGCACGGTTGCCGTTGCAGAACCTATCCGGGAAAATCTGATACCAGACGGTCTCGTTTACCCAGTAGGGCGTCCTGTTCACATCCGCCGGATTCAGCCATGGCATGGTAAAGCATTGGCGGCTTCTTCCCAACAGATGCATCTGCTCCTCGCTGACAAAGCCGTCCTCGAAGTAATACCATTTCTCAGTTTCCGTAATCAGTTCAAAGTAATATTTCAGCCTCTTAAAAGGCGGAATGATCGTCGTTGTCCACCAGATCTGGTTTTTCAGATTCTTTTTGTAATGGATTCCCGCCTTGTCACCATTCCACTCCTCACCACCGCCCAGAATGCCGTTTGCAAACGGATCTCCGTAAATGATGTTGACCTTTTTCACATCATAACCGGTCTTCAGATTGATGATCAGCTGGTTGTCGTCCAGCGCGTAACAATAATTGTCTGTTGCCCTGTGAAATACTGCTGCAAATTCCATGTTTCCCTCCCAAATATCCCTTAGTTTCCTGCTTTTATTGTGTTTTTTGCTTCCAGAAAACGTTTTCCGTTCATATTTCCTATTCTACACTGTATCTTAACAGAATGCAAGTCTGTTTTTCTTCGTTTTTCCTTTGACAAACAGACGGCATATTCCTATAATAACCTCTGAATAAATGCCCACTGGACATTTACACCCCCAACTTTCAACTAACAGTTGTGCAGAATGCACCTGACCACAAGCAGCGCACTCTGGAGCCGCCGGCACTTAGTCTCCGTACTATGGAGACTTATGTGCCGCTGCGAGCGGAAGGTAGCGAAAGCGTGCCTGCGGTGGTCTGTGCATTTTGCGCAACGTCACTTGCGAAAAAAAAGTTGGTTTTGTAAATATCTAAAATAGTATGGAGGAAAATAGAATGGCGAAAATCAGCAGCAGTCACATTGCAATTCCGACAATGTTAAAGGTAGAGGCAGGAGCACTCGACAGAATTGGCTCATATTTACGGGAAAATAATTTACAGAAGGTTGTAATCTACTTCGGAAACGGTCTGATAGATATGTTCGGTCAGAAGGTTTTTGCATCCCTGCGCGACGCAGAGGTTGAGGTACTCGAATATTGCGAGCTGGACACCGTGGACATCGACGACATCATCCGCATTGCCTTCGCGCTTCCCAACTCGACGCAGGCAGTCATCGGTCTCGGCGGCGGCAAGGTCATTGATGCGGCAAAATATATGGGCTTTCTTCGGAAGCTCCCCTTTATCAGCGTTCCCACCTCATCCTCGAGTGACGGCTTCTCCAGTGCAAGCGCGTCTCTGATCGTCAACAAGAGACGGACATCGGTACCCGCGCGTCTCGCCTACGGCATCATCGTTGACACGGATGTCATTAAGAGCGCACCGGATAAATTCCTCTACTCCGGCATCGGCGATATGGTGTCCAAAATCACAGCTCTCTATGACTGGCAGTTTGAGGCGGCACACGGTGCTTCGCAGGTAAACGACTTCGCAATGATGATCGCCAAGAAAGCGGTGAACAGCTTTGTGCGCACCCCCTTTGAGTCGATTCACGACAGTCTTTTCCTGAAAGAACTTCTGGACTCCCTCGCCATGAGCGGCATTGCGAACGAGATCGCGGGAAGCAGCGCCCCCACCAGCGGCAGCGAGCATCTGATCTCTCACGCGCTGGATAAGCTGTTGGAGATGCCGCAGCTTCACGGCATTCAGGTCGGCATTGCGACCTACCTCATGAGCCGCGTGCATGACCACCGCTATCAGAGAATCAACACCGTCTTCACGCAGACAGGCTTCTGGGATTATGTAAGTACCTTATCCCTGAACGTCGAGGACTATCTCGCAGCGATCGACCTCGCCCCCTCGATCAAGCCCTTCCGACACACCTATCTGCATGAAGAGCAGTACCGTGAACTCGCCAAGAAAATCCTGGTTGAGGATGAGACACTGAAAAAGGTCTTCCACATCGCTTAACCCAGACGGCATTACATATTCTTTGACTTCTCAATACATGCTTCCATGGCATCCATCACGGCTGCGCGGAAGCCCTTCTCCTCGAGTACCTTGACGGCCTCGATCGTTGTGCCTCCGGGTGAGCAGACCATGTCCTTCAGCTCCCCGGGGTGCTTACCTGTCTCAAGAACCATCTTTGCACTTCCCAGCACGCTCTGCGCCGCAAATTCATACGCCTGCTTTCTCGGCATTCCCGCGGCAACCGCCTCGTCCGCCATCGCCTCAATGAACATAAACACATAAGCCGGGGAACTGCCGCTGACACCGACGACGACATCCATCAGTCTCTCGGGTACAACGCTTGCCTTGCCGAAAGCCTCCATCAGCCCAACAATCCTTTCCAGCTCCTCCTCTGTGACATCGGCTCCGGCACAGATTCCCGTGCAGCCCTCCATCACAAGCGCCGGAGTATTCGGCATACAGCGCACCAGTTTCAGCTCCGGTCTTCCGAATGCCTCCCGCAGATAAGCTAGCGTCCGGCCCGCCGCAATGCTGACAATCAGAGTCTCCGGTCTTACAACATCCTTGATTTCGTCTATGACCTCCGACAGGAAAATAGGCTTGACTGCAAGGAATAAAACGTCTGCCTGTTCAGCCACCTTTTTGTTTTCAGGAACAGTCGTTATATTAAATCTTGTCATAATTTTTTCGATGGTTGCCGTCGTCTTTGCGGAACCGATAATGTCACCGGAGGTCACAAGACCTTTCTCCAGCATTCCTCCGATCATTGCCGTTGCCATGTTTCCCAATCCAATAAAACCAATTTTCATTCCCTTTTCCTCCTAATCTTTATATATTCCTCTGCCGGTGCGCCTCATACATCAGCAGGGACGCTGCGATTGCCGCATTCAGCGATTCCACGCTTCCCTCCATGGGGATTTTGAGGTAAGCCTCCGCCATATCCGCCGTCTCACGGCTGAGCCCGTTCCCTTCATTACCGATCAGAAATGCCGTCGGCTCCCGGAAGGAAAAGCTGTCATAATACCGCTTTCCAGCAAGGTGCGCCGCATAGGTGTGAATCCCTTTTTCCTTCATTTTTTCCATCACATCTGAAAGAGTTTCTACATATATAAAAGGGACTCTGAAAACAGACCCCATCGTGGCGCGGATCGTCTTCGGATTAAAGATGTCCACCGTCTCCCGGGTCATGATGACACCCGTGATTCCGGCACCCTCCCCGGTTCGGATAATCGTGCCGAGATTTCCGGGATCCTGCAAATTCTCCAGAACGACCAGAAGCGGCATAGGCGCGTCCAGCAGCTCGTCCAGTGTGTACTGCGGCTGCTCCACCACGCATAAAATTCCCTGCGGTGTCCGTGTGTCAGACATCTTTAAGAAAAGCTCATCCGCAACGACCTCATAGCCCACGCGCTCAAGCTTTTCACGGTATGCCGTATCTGCCGTCGCGCGTCCCGCTGCCTCCTGCGAGAGGTAGACCTCGCGTATGCGATCCTCCGGCGCCTCCTCAAACATCTTGAAGCCCTCCGTCAGAAACACGCCCGCGTTCCGTCTCTCCTTCGCCTTTGTCTGCCACTGTATCACCTGTTTTACTTTGCCGTTAGAACTACTGGTAATCATAAGCCTCCTATACTAAAGACGGCTGTCCTGTGAAAGGGCAGCCGCGTCTTCGTAACTCATCTGATTCTTTTAAATTGTCAGCAGATGGGCAACCTCGAACTGATATTCATCGATTCCCTTCTCCATCTGCAATGCATCCTCGATGTCAAAATCAACAAACTCACCGTGCTTGTATCCGACAACGCGGTTTGTCTTCCCCTGAATCATAATGTCCACTGCATATGCGCCCATGATAGATGCATAATAGCGGTCGATTGCTGTGGGATTTCCACCTCTCTGCATATAGCCGAGAATGGTTGCTCTGGTCTCGATGCCCGTCGCTGCCTCAATTCTCTTCGCCATGGAAGTAGAATGTCCGATTCCCTCCGCATTGATGATAATGTGATGGGTCTTGCCCTTCTTACGACTGTCAATGATGTGGTTGATGATCTCCTGCTCATTGTAATCGTACTTCTCAGGAATCAGAATGTCCTCTGCGCCGTTGGCAATTCCACACCAGAGAGCGATATATCCGGCATTTCTTCCCATAACCTCGATGATACTGCAACGCTCATGGGAGGAAGATGTATCCTTTACCTTGTCGATCGCCTGCATGGCTGTATTTACTGCCGTGTCAAAGCCGATCGTGTAATCTGTGCAGGCAATATCAAGATCGATCGTTCCGGGAAGACCTACTGTATTGATTCCCAGTCTGGACAGCGCCTGTGCGCCGCGGTAGGAGCCGTCTCCTCCGATTACCACGATGCCGTCAATGCCATGCTTTCTGCAGATGTCCGCACCCTTCTTCTGATATTCCGCCTTTTTGAACTCAAGACATCTTGCTGTACCGAGTACCGTACCGCCGCGCTGGAGAATATCGGAAACATTGCGTGCTTCCATGTCTATAATCTCTTCATTCAACAGGCCGTTATAGCCTCTCTTGATACCCTTAACCTTTAATCCTCTGGAAAGTGCTGTCCTAACCACCGCACGGATGGCTGCATTCATTCCCGGAGCATCTCCTCCGCTGGTCAGCACTGCGATTGTCTTTATCTCGTTTGCCATATCTTACCTCCTGATGATTTCTCTGTGAAAACTTCATCATTCTTCATTTGCCTACTCTTGAATAGGTTCATTTTAACGCTTTTCCATGAGGTTTTCAATAGGTCGTTGTTAGATTTTTAACGAGTTTTCACGGTTTTTACATTCTCCCCGCCAAAAAGCTCCTGCAACCTCTGTATCAGCTCCTCGTCCGCGTGTACGCGGCGGTTCGGCGGCAGCACCTTGATACCTCTGGTGCTTTTCAAGAAAATGACTACATCATCATTCCCATCCGAAGCCGCAATGGCATCCAGCAGCTCCTTCTCGCGGGCGAAATAGCTCTCTGCATCGGGAAACTGAATCCAAAGCCCGGCGGGCATCTTCCCCCTCTGTCCCGCTGTGGGCTGGTTTCCGGCAGCGCCCTGCACCGGTGTTCTCCCCGGCGTTGTCTTTCCGGGATTATAATTTCTCCTTCCCGTCCCACCAAAGCGTCCTGACGCAAAAGGGCTCTCCTTCGCCTGTGCCGCCTCGTCGAAGCCAACGATCTGCTCACAGATCAGCTTTGCATCCTTGTCCTCCTCCACGGAGACTCGCCCCTTCACAAAGATTTTGGCATCCTCTGCCAGCAGGGAGCCATATTTCTCATAGTCTCTCGGGAAGACGACGATCTCCACCGTTCCGACGAGATCCTCCAGCTCCAGAAACGCCATGACCTGATTCGTCTTTGTATACTTGACCGTCTTATTTGAGATCATACCGCCGACAATCACGGTCGACTGGTCTGTCACACGCACGGTGTTTGTCTCTTCCTCAAGTGCAAAGTCGTTCGTATTGTTCGTGATATATTTCTGCCAGAGCTCCTGATAGCTCTCCAAAGGGTGCCCGCTCAGATAAATTCCGAGCACCTCCTTCTCGAACGCCAGCTTCATCTCCTCAGTGTACTCCCCGACCTCCGGCATACGGATGTCAAACTCCTCCTTCTGGGAGTCATCCGCTATGTCGAAGAGGGACATCTGCCCCGCAAGGTTGCTCTTCTTGTCCTTGACGATATGGTCGAGTATCTGAACATACACGCTCATGAACTGCTTTCTCGTTCCGCCGAGGCTGTCGAGCGCGCCTGCCTTGATAAAGTTCTCGATTGCACGCCGGTTGAGATCCTTGTCCGCCATTCTCGTGATGAAGTCCTTCAGGTTCGTAAACGGCCCGCGCCCTCTTCTCTCTGCGACGATTGCCTCAATCACCGGTCTGCCGACACCCTTGATCGCCGTCAGTGCATAGCGCACCTTGCCGTCGGTGACGGAGAAGCCGCTCTGCCCCTGATTAATGTCGGGCGGTAAGAGCTGAATACCCATATTTCTACAGGTCAGAATGTACTCTGAGACCTTCTTGGGATTATCGATCACCGAGGTCATGAGCGCCGCCATGAATTCCACCGGGTGATAAAATTTCAGCCATGCCGTCTGCAATGCCACCACCGCATAACACGCCGCGTGGGATTTGTTGAAGGCATACTTGGCGAAATCCATCATATCATTATAGATGCCGCCCGCAATCTGCTCACTGATTCCCTTGGAGACGCAGCCCGGCACTCCCTCCTCCGCGTTTCCGTAGATGAAGTTTGCGCGCTCCTTCTCCATGACCGACTGCTTTTTCTTACTCATGGCACGGCGCACGAGGTCGCTCCGCCCCATGGTATAGCCGCCCAGATCACGCACAATCTGCATAACCTGCTCCTGATAGACAATACAGCCGTAGGTGGGCTTCAAAATCGGCTCGAGCTGCGGACAGGAATAGACGACTTCGTCATGGTTATTTTTTCCTTTTATGTATCGCGGAATGAAGTCCATCGGGCCAGGCCGGTACAGGGAAATACCGGCAATGACATCCTCAAGGCTCTGCGGCCGCAGTTCCTTCATGAAGCTCTTCATCCCGGCGCTCTCCAGCTGGAAGATTCCCTCCGTCTTTCCGGTTCCGAGATATGCCAGCACCTGCGGGTCATTGTAATCGATATTGTCGAGATCCACCCGCTCGCCCGTCGTCTGCTCGATAAAGTTCACCGCATCCCTTATGACCGTGAGGTTCCGCAGACCTAAGAAGTCCATTTTCAGAAGTCCCAGCTCCTCCAGCGTCGTCATCGTAAACTGCGCGACGATCGCACCGTCGCTCCCCCTCGAGAGCGGCACAAACTCATCCGCCGCCTCCGGGCAGATGACAACGCCAGCAGCATGCATACCGGTATGCCGCGGCAGTCCCTCAAGCCTTTTACACATATCGATCAGGGTGTGCACCTGCTCGTCTTCCTGATACAATTTACGAAATTCGGGATTCTTTTCCAGTGCGAGATCAAGCGTGATGTTCAGTTCATTCGGCACCATCTTTGCGATTGAATCCGCAAACGCATACGGCAGATCCATAACTCGCGCCACATCCCGGATAACACCCTTTGCCGCCAGCGTACCGAAGGTGACGATCTGAACCACCTTCTCCGCACCGTACTTCCGGCTCACATAATCGATGACATCCTGTCTTCCGTCCGGACCGAAGTCAACGTCGATATCGGGCATGGAGACACGTTCGGGATTCAGGAAGCGTTCAAACAGCAGGTCGTAGCGGATCGGGTCAATGTTCGTGATCTTTAAACAGTAGGACACGATACTTCCCGCAGCGGAGCCTCGCCCCGGCCCGACCGGAATGCCGTTCGACTTCGCGTAATTAATAAAGTCCCATACGATCAGGAAGTAATCGACATAGCCCATCCTTTTAATGACACCCAGCTCATAATCCAGCCGCTCACGCAGCGTCTGTCCGGTTGCCCCGGCGGGCTGGCTGCCGTCACCGTAGCGCTCCGCCAGACCGTCATCACAGAGCTTGTTCAGATAAGTCCATGAGTCATAGCCCTCCGGCACCTCATAGTGCGGCAGCTTTGTCTCCCCGAATTTGATCTCGACATTGCAGCGGTCGGCAATGACCTGCGTGTTCTCCACAGCCTCCCAAGCATACGGGAAAAGCCCCTTCATCTCCTCCTCGCTCTTGACGAAATACTGTCCGCCCTCGTAACGCATACGATCCTCGTCCGCCAGCTTCTTTCCCGTCTGAAGACAGAGCAGGATGTCGTGAGGTTCCGCGTCCTCCGCATAGGTATAATGGACATCATTGGTAGCGACCAGCGGAATGTCCAGCTCCTTGCTCATCTTGAGCAGCTCCGTATTTACCAGTCTTTGCTCCGGGATTCCGTGATCCTGCAGCTCCAGGAAATAATTTCCCTTGCCGAAGCATGCCTCGTACTTCCTCGCCGCCTTCCTCGCCTCATCGGGCATCCGCTTTGTGATGTAGGTCTGTACTTCTCCGGCGAGACACGCGGAAAGTGCGATGATTCCCTCGTGATACTGATTCAGAAGCTCCATATCCACACGCGGTTTGTAATAATAGCCTTCCGTAAAGCCCTTGCTCACAATCTTTACAAGGTTGTCATAGCCGGTGTTGTTCTCCGCCAGAAGGACGAGATGGTAATATCTTTCCTCGCCACCGCTCAGTTCCCTGTCAAAGCGCGACTTTGGCGCAACGTAGACCTCACAGCCAAGGATGGGCTTGATCCCCGCCTCCTTCGCCGCGCGGTAGAAGTCAATGACACCGTACATGACGCCGTGATCCGTGATGGCGGCGCTGTTCATGCCAAGCTCCTTGACTCTTGCAACGTATTCTTTTATCTTGTTGGAACCGTCCAGCAGAGAGTATTCCGTGTGGACATGCAGATGTACAAATGCCATGTTATTCCTCATTTCTCCCGATCAAGAAAGGCACCCCCGAAAGACCGGGAGTGCCCTTTTCAGTTACTTCTATATTACAGATTTTTCTTCAGTAAGTCAACCTTATCTAACGCTTCCCAGGGAAGAGAAATGTCGTCGCGTCCGAAGTGACCGTAGCTTGCCGTCTGGCTGTAAATCGGTCTGCGCAGATCGAGCATCTTGATGATTCCGGCAGGTCTGAGATCGAAGTTCTCGCGGATGATCTCTACCAGCTTCTCATCAGAGAGCTTTCCTGTGCCGAAGGTGTCTACCATGATGGAAGTCGGCTGCGCTACACCGATCGCGTAGGAGAGCTGAATCTCGCACTTCTCCGCCAGCCCTGCGGCAACGATGTTCTTTGCGACATAGCGGGCTGCATAAGCTGCGCTTCTGTCAACCTTTGTGCAGTCCTTACCTGAAAAAGCACCGCCGCCGTGTCTTGCTGCT